>CALXNX010000087.1 GCA_944389865.1 uncultured Succinivibrionaceae bacterium | reverse complement strand
CTTATTTACCACAGACCGCAGAGCGCGGAACTTGGATCAACATTCCGCGGTGCCTGTTTCCTGATAAGCGCAGTCCCTTTAAGGACTAAGGCTAGTCAACCTGGGCTTAAAGCTCTGCAGCTTCAAGCCCCCGCCTCTTTAGGCGGGGGTAGTTGACCACACAAAATCTGCTCTGAAGAGTTAAGTCAGTGTTACTTAGACTCCATCATAAATACATTGCGCTCTGCGGTCGAGATGGAGTGGGAAAATTGTGCTCTACCCGGCAAAATGCGGCTTTTGCCGGCGGCGCGCTGTAAAAGCCATTCATTTTGTTATATAGTGACTTTAGGCAAGAAAAATAAGAAATTAAGGGAGAAATGTATGAATCCGCTTAATGTCATTCGCGGCTTTGATCCTGATCTTTACGCTTATTTTGAAAAAGAGCTGGAGCATCAGCGCCTCTCGCTGTCTTTTATCCCGGATGAGAACAGCACTTCTCCTTTATGCGCCGCCATTATGGGCAGCGTGCTGGTCAATACCACCAAGACCTCCGGCTATGCCCTGGATGCAGGTTTGGAGACTTTAACGGCCAAACAGATCTGCAGCCTGTTTAATGCCGATCATGCCAACATCCGCACCATCTCTATTGAAGCGGCTTCCCGCTGCGTGTTCCAAAGTCTGACTAAGCGCGGCGACATTGTGATGTCTTTGGATCTGCGCAAAAAGGAGCACTGCAACTCCGAAAACTTAGCCTACCGCTTCGTCAATTTCAGTATTGACCCTAAGACGCAGCGCCTTGATATGGATAAGGTGGAAGCTCAGGCCAAGTCCTGCAGACCGCAGATGATCATCCTCTCCCCGATTAACTACCCGCTGCAGATTGACTATGCGCGCTTTGCTGAGATTGCCAAGGAATGCGGCGCCCTCCTGTGGTGTGATATTTCGCAGATTGCAGGCTTAATTGCCGGCGGCGCCCTGCCTACCCCGGTCCCTTACGCTGATGTGGTGACCTTCTCGTGCCACGGCGCGATGCAGGGCCCGCAGGCCAGCGTGATCTTATGCAAGGAGGCGGTGGCCAATGCCATTGACCGCGCGGTCTATATCGGCGGTCATACCGGTCTGCAGACTGCACAGCTGGCTGCCTTAGAGGCCCGCATCCGTGAGATGGCAGAGCCCGTCTATAAGGATTATGCCAAGGCCGTAGTGGCCAATGCCAAGGCCTTAGGAGACGGCCTGAAGGAGGGCGGTCTTAACATCATGTGTCAGGGCACTGACAGCCATTTAATCTTAGTGGACAGCAAGGACTGCGCTTTATCTTCAGCCCGCGGCGCCCAGGAAATGCTGGCCGATGCCGGCGTCAATGTCCGCATCTGCTCCATTGAGACGGCTGATCCGCAGGTCAAATTCGATGCCATCCGCTTCTCCTCGCTGGCTGCAACTACCCGCGGCGCGTCGGCGGCGCAGATGCGCGAGATCGGCGGCCATATCGCGCAGTTCCTGCGCAACCCGTCTGATGCCAATCTAAAAGTGCTGCGTGATCGCATCTGCCGCATTACTGTCGGTCTGCCGACCTTCTTTGAGAGCTGGCTGTGCCCGACCGTGCGCGACAATCTCACCAAGATGAGCTTTATGAGCTCGGACAGCACTCAGATCGCCGACTCGATTCATCCGACCAGACTGCAGGCTATTGCCCGTAAGTTAAAGGATCGCAGCTGAGCGGTCTGCTCATGCTGCTGGGAAACAGCCGCCTTAGAGTATAGGGCGGCAGCAGAATGAAGGGGCTGACCTGCAGGTTGACAGCGCTGAGCAGGCAGTGTGCCGCGCTCTGACCTTCAGAATTAATTTATTGATTATTTCGATTTAGGGTAATGCTCTAATGTATTCATTAGTTTTGCCTATTGAGGATGAACTGCTTACTAAACTCCAGGAAGCTGCTCATAAGTAAAATATTTCCATCACCAATGCGGCTTTGCAGTATTTAAAAAGCGGTATTGAGCAGGATCACCAATATCATAATTATGCACAAATGAGTGATGCTGAATTTGAATCAAAAGTAAACCGCATTATAGAAGAACATGACGTACTCTTCAGAAATCTTGCCAAAAGATAAATTTACAGCAATTGAAACTGAGAGAGTTCTAAAGCTGCATGATGCCTTAATTAATAAATACGGCGGCCTTTCATCCGCCTTTGAGCACTAAAACTGAATAATATTCTTTGGTCTTGATGTTACCTGCTTTATCTTAGCCCATGCGGCGTCAAGCTGAAAGTTAAATTTTGGGATGCTGCCGACAGTCTCAGCTGACGGCTGGTGATAGAATGAAGGCATGGTTATTTAGAGGTAAATCTGCAGATGGGCCGAGCCTCCACTCCTTCCTTTGTCTTAGCGGTTAAGCTTGATACCGAGCACGACAGCGCTTTGGCAGCGCTGTGCCGGGCAAAGGAGAATTGCGGGAGAGCTTTGTATAACCTCATTCTCCAGCGTGCCTTAGAGAGTACCGGCAGGCTGCAGGCAGACCCGCGCTTCAGACGGCTGCTCAATGAAAAGCGTGATGCAGCTAAGGACAGTCCCAGGTATAAGGAGCTCACTGCTGAGCTTTGCGGCCTTGAAACTAAATA
>CALXNX010000086.1 GCA_944389865.1 uncultured Succinivibrionaceae bacterium | reverse complement strand
CAGCGGGGATAGCGCGTTGATACTGGCTCCGACAGGAGTCTTGAGCGCGAAGAAGCCCCACCTTCTTCAAGGTGGGGGGTAGGTCACGTAAAAAGAGATTTGGGAGCCGTCAGGCTCAGTAAAAGAGGCAGGAGCTTCAGGGCTTCTGCTTTTTTTGCCGTGCAGGCTGGGTATTTTTCCGCTTCATTTCAGATCATGCAGTTTTATCCTGGCGCGGCAGCAGTACTTTCGACTGCGTAAAATAAACGCAAAATTTACGGCGGAAAAATAGAGAGAGCTCTCAATTTTGGCGGTTGGTGCGGGATTCAGCGGGCTTTTTGGGTTAAGTTATACAGCATTGGAACCGTTTGCATTTTTTACGATAACTGAGGTCTTGCAGTATGAGCGTTACTCTCAAAGATATAGCCCGCGCCTGCGGCGTGTCAGTGGGTACTGTCTCGCGCGCCCTTAATGACAAAAGAGAAGTAAGCTCAGCCACCTCTGATAAGATCAAGCAGCTGGCCGTATCTTTAGGCTATGTGCCCAATCGCGCCGGCAGGGCTCTGAGCGCCCAGAAAAATGTCTGGGTCATCGGCATACTGCTGCCATCCATCAACTCGCCCTTTTTTGACGACATCAAGCGCGGCATCAATCAGGCTTACGCCGAACTGCAGGATCTGGGACTTGATATCGTGCTCATTGAGCGCGAAGGATGGAATGTAGACGATCATTTAGCGGCTGTCACCGAGCTGCAGGCGCGCGGCTGCCGGGCTTTGGCGCTGTGTACCGTCAACCATCCCAAAATTTCCGATAAGATTAATGAGATTGCAGCTGACGGCGTGCCGGTGGTGCTGATTAACAACAACATTCCCGAGGCTAAAAGGCTGTGCTTTGTGGGACCGGATTATTACCGCTCCGGGCAGATCGCGGCCGGGATGCTGGATAAATGCCGCAGAGGGCAGGAGATTAATCTCCTTATTGTCATGGGTCTGAAGATCCATGAGGGCCACAGCCTGCGCGTGCAGGGCTTTTTAAAGGAGCTCGATGTGCGCCATGTCAAATACCGTCTGGTGAAGATTGTAGAGGGCATGGATAACGACATCATAACGCAGCAGGCCTGTATGCAGGCTTTTGGGGAAAATCCTGAAATCGATACTGTTTATATGGCTACGGGATCAGGCGTCAGCGGCTTGGGGGCGGCCTTAATTGCCAGTCGCAAAGAGCCCAAGCGTCTCGTAATCGCCTGTGATGAGATCTACACTACCCGCGAGCTGGTGCGCGGCGATATTATCGATTTTGTCATCTGTCAGGATCCGCAGATGCAGGGCTATCAGGCCATTAAGAAGCTGCATGAGTGTCTGTCGCGCCAGGGACTGACCACTGGAGCTGCCGACTACATCGTCGAAAGCTCGATCAAGATTAAGAACCACTTTGAGCGTTAATGCAGGCATTTTGTCGGCAGAGGGCCTTAGCTGATGGAGGTCAGTTACGGGGCACGCCGATCAGCGGCGCAGCTGATCTGAACTTAAATGCTCCTGCCGTTTTGCGGATCCCTTGGATTTGACGCAGCTGAGAGAGCATGAATGCTCTCTCAGCTGCCGCCTTCTCCAGCTCTTTGCCGCCGCAGAACAGGGCAGACTGCTCAGCGCCCGCAGCGCAGTAAAGCTCAGTCATGGTTTGGCCGGTGACGCCGGCCGCAGAAACTGCACACCACTCCCAGGAAGGCCAGGCACGCACTGACCGTAAAGCAGATATTAATGCTGCCGCCCAGTTCATACAAATACAAAGTGGTCCCAGCCAGAGCGTCGATAAAGTGGGTTAGAAGCAGGGTGGCAATGGTCATTGACAGCGCCTGACCGAAATTGCGGCTTAAAGCCAGGAGGGAGGACGCGACAGCAAGGAATTCAGGCTTTACAGAGCTCATCACTAAATTGGTATTGGGAGCTGAGAAAAGTCCAAAGCCTATGCCGGTGATGAGCTGCGCCAGTATGATCTGATAGAGCGGGGTGTGAACATCCAGCGCGGCGTAAAAGCAGAAAGCGGCGGTAATGCACAGCATGCCCGCGGTGGTGAGAGTATGGAGCTTAAAGTGCTCGGACAAACGGGCCGTCAGCAGAGTGCAGATCATCATGGCGACAGGCTGGAACAGCAGGATGAGGCCGCAGGCGGCCGCCGTATAGCCGATGATAAGCTGCAGATATAATGCCAGCAGAAAGGTCACCGAGAAATTGGACATGTAATTGCACACGGCAGCACTGAGCGCCCAGCTTACCGTACTGGTCTTAAACAGCTTCAATGGCAGCAGCGGAGATGCCGCTGTGCGCTGGCGGCAGAGCAGGCAGATGCAGAGGACGAGGCCTAAAATACAGCCTGCAGCCGCAGCCTTAGCGGTGCTTAAAAGTGCAGCGCAGACGAGGAGCAGAGTAAGCCCGCAGAAGCTTAAGGCATGATCGATAAGGTTGACCTTAGGCGCAGAGGCCGGAGCTTCAATGCCAGGAGCGGCAGGAACGCGGCGTGCAAGCGTCCAAGCCAGGGTAAGACCGATCGCAGCGGCGATAAATATGAGCCGCCAGCTGCACAGATCGATCATGAAGCCGGCAGCAGCCGGCGAGGTAGAAAGTCCTGCGTATACCGCAGCAGTTGAGAAAGCTAAAGCCCGGGCGCGCTGGGCTTTGCGGATCACTGCAACCAGGAGGGCTACGCCGGTGCAGAATAAGAAGGAGAATAAAACGCCCTGCAGCGCGCGGCCGGCCAGCAGGAGGGTAAAATCCGGTACAGCGGCGAGCATCAAAGCGCTTAAGGCGCAGAAGAGGCAGAAGCGGGTATAGACTTTCCTTAAACCGAACCGATCGGCCGCCGCTGCCGCGGTCAGCAGAAAGGAGGCAGAACAGGCGGTAAAGCAGGTTAAAACCCAAGCGGTATACTGCGGCTGCACGTCAAAATCCAAGGCAATGGCTTCTGATGCTACATTCATGGAGCTGCCCATGAAGGCGCAGAAAAACTGCGTAATGCAGACCGAGAGTAAAAGCGCGCGCTCTATTCGGCTCTGCCGATCTGCGTCGGCAGGAGGCATCTTATCGGCAGGTGATGAGGATGAAATAGAGGAAGCGGTTTTACTCACGACTGGCTCCTGAACATTGTATTTTGTGCAGCTTTGGCGTCATTTGCTTTTCAACCTCCTATCATACGGCTTTTTTGTTAAGATGTGTGCTGACTGCAATTACGGGACTTACTATGAAATTTCTTATTATTTCGGATATTCACGGGGCACTGCCGCCGTTAAAACAGGTTTTAGCGGCCGCAGCGGATTTTCCGGCTGACGGCATCATTCTCTTAGGCGACCTGTTAAATCACGGCGCGCGCAATAAGCTGCCCGAGGGCTATGCCCCCGCCGCAGTAGTGGAATGCTTAAATCCATTGGCGCATAAGATTATCTGCGTGCGCGGCAACTGCGATGGGGATGTGGACGGCATGCTGTTTAATTTTCCCTGCAATGCTCCATACAGCTGTTTGATGGTCCCGGAGTACAAGGATCATAAGATTTTTATTACCCACGGGCATCTGTATGATTTTAAAACCCCGGAGGGCGCTGCCAAATTAGGGCTGCAGCCAGGCGATATTGTTCTGTCCGGACATACGCATTTGGCTGGGGTTAAGAAGTGTGAGAGCGGGGTGATCAATGTAAACCCGGGATCCATCAGCCTCCCGCGCTCAGGGCAGTCAGGCAGCTTTGCCTATTTAGATGAGCAGGGCTTTAGAATCGTGACCTTAACCGGCGAGCTCACAGCTGAGTATCCCTTTAGCTGATAATTCAGCGGTTAAGAGGCGTATTTAGAATTCAGCTGCAGCTTCAGAAGAGGATGACGGATGCAGAAAATGCGGGTCGATAAAGGCAGAAGCTGCAGGGTATAGGGAGAGAAAAACAGGGATCAGAGATTTGGATGAAAAATTTTTGAGCCAATAAACAGCGATATAACAGTATGTTAACCTCAATTTTACGGGTTTTGATGAAAAAAATCTGTAAAAAAGATTTGACAGTGGGGAAAAAGTCATTAAAATGTGCACCCGTTCCCTGACACGGGGGCGCAGACAAGCCCGAAGCGGTGATGTCAAGTTCTTTAACAAAGTGAATATAAGACAATCTGTGTGGGTCCTTG
>CALXNX010000085.1 GCA_944389865.1 uncultured Succinivibrionaceae bacterium | reverse complement strand
TCAACATTCCGCGGTGCCTGTTTCCTGATAAGCGCAGTCCCCTGCGGGACTTAGGCTGGTCAACCTGGGCTTAAAGCTCTGCAGCTTCAAGCCCCCGCCTCTTTAGGCGGGGGTAGTTGACGCAGCCGCCCTAGCTTACTGCAAAAGGATCGTTGTCAACCGGCGGCAGTCCGCCGTCGCCCTGCGCCGCCGCTTTGGCGGCTGCTGCATCCGCGGCCGCTGCTTCTCTGGCGCGTCGGCGCGCGGCCATGGCAGGGCTTTCCTTTACACCAGCAGCGCCGGCTTCCGCGGCCGCCTGAGGATCCGCAGCCCCGGCTCTTACCGCAGCGCCCGCGGGCTTGACCACCCGTCCTGCAGGCTTTTGCGCCTGCGCCGCAGGAGCTGCCTGCGCAGCTGACAGCGCGGCCGGATCTGCGCCCGCGCCGGCTGCAGCATCCTGCTGAAGCTGCGAGCTTAACTGCGCCGCAAAGTCTTCGAGCTTAGGCGGCGGCGCCAGCGGTTTGACCGGAGCTGCAGTATAGTCCGGAGCGCCTTCAATAGTTTCGCGTGCAGCCTGCGCCACGGCCGGAGCGCTGCTGGTTAAAAAGGCGGACAATAGGGCATCTATGCGCTCATCTACCCGCCAGCTTACCGTAGAGACCGCATTTTCCGCTTCCACGTCACCGGGGGCTAAGTTAGGATCAGCCTGCAGCTGCCAATGGGCTTTTTCAATGTACTCCCGGCCAAAAGCCGCTTCCACTGCCCCTAAATCATCCGCGTTTAAATGCAGAGTAAGTCCTTCCTTGGCATGGGGCAGCAGCGTGACGGCTTTTTCGACAGTTGAGCGCAGAAATTCCGGATCGCCTTTGAGCTCGCGCTTTAAGATAACTTTGCACAAACGCGAGATGATGTAGATGATTTCATCAGTAACGGCTTTATCAAGCTCGCGCAGCGGATTTGCCAGCATGTCGGCTAAATGGCGGAAGCGCTCAGCCTGGGCGGTCACAGCCGCCGCGCCTTCCTGAATGCCCTGCTGCTGACCCTGCTGAAACCCCTGCTGCTGCCCCTGCATCACTCCTGAGGCAAAGCCCTGCTGCTGGCCTGCAGCCTGACCCTGGGCAAAGCCCTCATCATGTCCCTGCTTAAAACCGGCGTCATAGCCCTCCTGATGTCCCTGCGCTTTGCCTTCAGCAAAGCCTTCAGCCTGGGCCTGGGTGCGCAGATCTTCAAGCTCCTTTACGGTCAGCTGTTTTTCCTGCTCTTTGGCAGCCTCGGCAGCAGCCGCTTCCTCGGCAGCGCGGCGCCTGGCCTCTGCGGCCGCTTCTTCCGCCTGCCGCTTTTTTTCCATCTGCAGGGCATACCAGCCGCCCGTGGGATAGCCGTAGGCATTGGTGGTAAGCTTTTTGCCGTCATCGAGCATCGGCCACTGCATCGGCTGCACTGCTTCAGGGTCAATATCACTGCCGTCAAGCACATCCGCGCGCGGCACCAGGCGGCGCTCATCGGTGCGCTCGGTAAAGCTCTTGAAGATATCGCTTTCATCAAGATCGGCAATCACCCCCTGGGGGAGCTCATGCTGTCTGCCGCCTGCTGAATCTGCCATGCCCCGCCCCTATTACACAAAGTCCTCGCCGCCGCCGCGCGACAGCATGATCTGCCCATGATCGGCCAGCCGATGGGCAATAGTTAAGATCTCCTTCTGGGCAGCCTCCACATCTGAGAGCTTGGTAGGCCCCATAGAAGCCAGATCTTCCTTGAGCGCCGCCGAGGCGCGGCTGGACATATTCTTGAAGAACTTTTCGCGCAGCGTATCGTCCGCACCCTTTAAAGCCTTTTCCAGCACATCGCTGGGCACGTCGCGCAGCAGAGTCTGCACCGAGCGATCGTCCACATCGGCTAAATTCTCGAAGACGAACATCAAATCCTGGATCTGCAGGCCCATCTCCTTGTCCTGATTCTGAATGGCATCCATGAGCTGGGTCTCGGTAGTGGTATCGAGGTAATTCATGATATTGGCCGCGCTCTTGAGGCCGCCGATCTTGGCAGTCTGCGCACCGGCAGAGCCTGCAAACTGCTTTTCCATGATCTCGTTGAGCTCCTGCAGCGCCGCCGGCTGCACTTCTTCCAAGGTGGCGATGCGCATGATGAGATCAAGGCGCACCTGCTCGGGGAATTGGCTTAAGATCTGCGCGCTCTGCTCAGGCTCTAAGTAGGAGAGCACAATGGTCTGGATCTGCGGATGTTCGTTCTGAATGATGGTGGCCACCTGACGGGCATCCATCCACTTTAAGGAATCCAGGCCGTGCGAGCCGCTGCCCATGGCAATCTGATCGACCAGATTATTGGCCTTATCCTCGCCTAAAGCGGCAATTAAGGCATTGCGCACGAAGTCCGAGCTGCCGATGCCGATGTGCGAGTGCTTGGTAATGGTGGTCAAAAAGGTCTTATGCACCGCATTGACCGCCTCCTGCGAGAAGTCGGAGATCTCCGCCATGCGCACGCCTAAGCGCTGCACCTGCTTGGGCTGCAGATTGCGGAAGATCTGCGCCGCATCATCCTCTGATAAGGAGAGCATTAAGATTGCGGCCTTATCGGTGCCGGACAGCCCCTCTAAAGCGGCCTTCTCATCATCAGAGAGCTCCAGGCCGGTGGAGCCGCCTGCCTGCAGGACCGGAGCGCTGCCGGCGCCCGGCAGTACGGATGTCTGCGCCGGAGCCGGCAGATTGGCGTTATCACTCATACAAACCTCGCTTGCTTAACCTGCTTTCTTCTTTTCGCCCAAATCGGAATTGATCCAGTCGCGCACCACTTCAGCCGACAGCTGCGGCTCATTGGACACCAGGGTGCGCACCGCCTTAATCAGATCTTCATTCTTATGCAGATTAGGCAGTTCAATGCCGCCCTCGCGATTGATGGAGTAGATCTGATCGTTCATATCATTGCGCTGGGCAATTAAGTTGAGATCGTCATTGCCCTCCAGGGCCGGCATGCTGTCTGCATCGCCGTGCTCGAGCGCCAGTTCCTCCTCGGTCTTGCCGCGCAGCAGGCGATTGACCAGCGGGCGAATGACAAACAGCACCAGCATGAGAATGACCAGAACCGCACCGGCGACTCGGGCAATGCGGTAGAAGCTCTCCTGCTGCCACCACGGCAGCGGCGGCTGCACGTCATCGTGCGGGAAGGCTACCGTCTCTACATGAACGAAATCCCCGCGATTGTCATCCAGGCCCAGGCCGCCGCGCACTAAGTCGGCAATCTTATCCAGATCTTCCTGCGGCCGCGGCGCGTAGGACACCACGCCCTCAGGACTGACCTGCCGGACATAATCGACAGCCACGGATACGGTCAGGCGCGAGACGGTATTAGTAGGTCTGGTGGTGTGGCGAATAGTGGTATCGACTTCATAATTGCGCACAGCCTCACGGCTCTCGCGCTCTTTGTTCTCGCCGGTAGTGCCGGTGGCCGTACCGTCGCGCAGCTGCTGCGGGATCACGGCATTGGCCGGCGGCTGATTGGATAAAGATCCCGGCACGCCGTAAGGATTGGTCTGTTCCTCACCGCCGCGCTCCTCACGCAGAGTCTCAGAGCGCACCGCCTGAGAGTCCGGGTTGTAGAGCTGACGGGTCTCTTCCTCCACCGTGGTATCCAAGGTGACATCCACTTCAGCTGAGTAATTGCCGTAGCCCAGCATCGGAGCGAGAATAGAGTCGAGCTTATCGCGATACTGCGCCTCGCGCAGAGTGCGCATTTCAAATTCCTGCTGCAGCTTGTCATCACTGCCGGAGCTGCCGGTTTCAGCTGACAAAAGTCTGCCGTTCTGATCGGTCACCGTAACGTCCTTAGATAATAGATTGTGGACGGACGAGCTGACCATAAAGCGAATGGAATTGACGTTTTCAGGGGACAGATACATGCCGCGCTGCAGCGTCACCACCACCGCAGCGCTGGGGCGGCTTTCCTTACGGGCAAAAACATTTTCCTTGGGGATGGCAAGGAGCACTGTGGCATGCTCAATGCCGTCAATGCGCTCAATGGCGCGGGCTAACTGCTGCTCACGGCTGTGCTTGATGCGCTCGCCTTCCATGCGCTGCGAGACGCCGAAGCCCGAGTCGGTCATTAAGATGCTGTCGCCCTCATCGAGGTTTTCCTGCGGAACGGCAATGCCGCGGCGCAGCATCTGCTCGCGGATCTGTGAATAGTCCTCGTTATTGACAAGGATAGTATCTCCCTGAGCAAGACTGTAGGTATAGCCCTCTAAATCGAGAAAATCTAAAACCTGACCGATTTCCTGCGGACCGTAGGTGCCTAAGGTGCGCATGGTCGGCTGCTCCTGCGAGCTGTTGAAGCTGATAAGCCCGAAGATGCCGCCGGCAATAAAGAGCACCAGCAGTACTAAGATAATGAGCCGGCGCAGGATTTCGCCGTTTTTAATGAAATCCTTAAAGCGCGAGACCGGCTTTTCCGCTCGATTTTCAGCAGTCTCGGTCTTAGCGTTCTGCTCGGGGGCGGCAGTTTCAGCATTGTCTGCGCCCGCCGCCGGCTGGGCGGCGGCAGGCTGCGCCGGTGCAGGAGCCGGAGGAGCGGCCTGAGCGCCCTGCGCGGCAGTGAGCGGGAATTCGTTTTCAGCCATGATGCGTATCTTTTATCTAAATCATTATTCCAGAGCTAAATCTGCATCTGCATGATGGTCTTATAAGCCTCTACCATGCGGTTGCGCACCTGCAGCGTCGCTTCAAAAGAAATGCTGGATTTCTGCGAGGCCAGCATCACATCCGCGAGGCTGACGGAGCGATCGCCGACATCAAAACGCGACTGCATGGCTGCACTCTCATTCTGCAGCACATTGACGTTCTCAAAAGCATCCTTGAGCATGGAGGCAAAAAGCCCCACGCTGTCGCCGGCGCTGGCGCTTTCCGTAACGGCTTTATTTTGTTCTATATTAGCAGTTTCAGCCGCGCTTGAAAGATTATTTTGCGCCAGCGGACCTTGATATGCCGGCTGTTCCGCCCCTTGGGCCAAACGCTTTAAATTCTGCTGCATCTGCTGTAGCTGTGCGGTGATTGATGCTCCGCCTAATCCGTTAATACTCATGCTCATGGTCTGTCTCCTCGCAAAGACCTCTGCCAAAAAATTGACGGCAGAATGCGGTCTTTAAAGAGTATTTTCAAAGAGCGTGCCAAGCTGAAAAAGATCGATGCACCTTCCGGACAGTGCGCACATTCTGCATTTTTTCATGATCATTCCGCAGGAGGGAATATTTGCCTGCTAAGCTGAGATCAGAACTTAGAGCAAACTCCTGCCCTGCAGGCAGACAACGGTAAAGGCACAACGTCAACTACCCCCGCCTAAAGAGGCGGGGGCTTGAAGCTGCAGAGCTTTAAGCCCAGGTTGACCAGCCTTAGTCCCG
>CALXNX010000084.1 GCA_944389865.1 uncultured Succinivibrionaceae bacterium | reverse complement strand
AACGCAATATGTCAGGATGCCATTCATCCCCACCCTGGAAGAGGATGGGGACTTCTGGCATCATACTGTTAAAAACTATTCATCGATGCTGGTGCTGACCCACTTTAAAGGGCATGCCATGGCCGGCTTCGGCGGGGCAATGAAGAATACCTCCATCGGCGTCGCCTCCGCGCAGGGTAAGCTGCGCATCCATAACGGCGGCGAGGGCAGCGGCTGGATCTCTCCGTCATCGCCCGAGCAGGACAAATTCACCTCCGCCATGGCTGAAGCCTCCGCAGCCGTGCATCACTATTTCGGCGATGGAGAGCACATCCTGTACGTTTCAGTCATGAATAATCTGTCGGTGGACTGCGACTGTGACGGCTCTCCCAGCGCGCCGGATATGCACGATATCGGCATCTTAGCCTCAACCGATCCGGTGGCCCTGGATCAGGCCTGCGTGGATTTGGTGTACGCCGCCCCTGACAGCGCGTCCTTAATTGCGCGCATGGAATCGCGCCGCGGCCTGCACATCTTAGAGCACGCCGAAAAGATTGGTCTCGGACAGCGCCATTATCAATTGGTCAGCTTAGACTGAGGAGTCAATATGCAGGGCTGCAGCGCAGGCTTATTGCACTGCCGCTTTAAGCGCCCAAGCCCTGCTTAAGGCCTGTAAATCTTTTGATTAGATTCTGCCCGCCATGGACGGTCAGAACCTAATTAAGCCCTTGGAGCCGCGCCGCGTACGGCGGGACTGTTATTTCATTCACTGAGACTTACCATGCTGCAGACAATTTTAGAGTGGCTGGAGCGCGAGCTTATTTATCTGTGGTATTACTGCGACATTTTGTGCCGTCAGCTGCTGCCTTTTTATCTGATCGGCACGCTGCTGGGCTCCTTAATTTCGGTCTTTGCTAAAGTTAAGATCCAGCATCTCTTTGCTAAGACCAGACTCTCGCACCTCGGAGTCTTAAGCTTTATTCCAGCCGCCCTTTTAGGCTTTGCCTCCCCCATCTGCATGTACGGCACCCTGCCTTTAGCCGCTGCCTGCTGTGAAAAGGGAGTACGGCAGGACACGCTGGCCTGCTTTATGACGGCATCCGTCCTGTTAAACCCGCAGCTTATCGCCTACTCCGCCGCCTTAGGCCCGCTGCCCTTTGCCCTGCGGCTTGGATCCTGCTTTTTAATGGCCCTGGTCGCCGGCCTCTTGGTACGTTACTGCTATAAAAATCGCGAGTTCTTTGCCTTCAGCGGTTTTTACGAGCAGCACAATCGCGATACGCATCCCAATGTGCTCCTCCGTTATATTAAAAACGTCGGCCGCAACTTAAAGGTCACCGCCCCTTACTTTATCGCAGGCATCGTCATCGCCGCGCTGTTTACCATTCACCAGCCCCAGGATGATTTTGCCGATCTCTTCGGCAAAGACAATGGTCTGGGGGTCCTGTTTGCCGCCACCCTGGGCGTACCGCTTTATATGTGCGGCGGCGGCACTATTCCGATTTTGATCGCGTGGCTCGCCTCAGGCATGTCCTTAGGCTCTGCGACGGCATTTATGCTCTCCGGTCCTGCCACCAAGATCACCAATCTCGCCGCCTTAAAGGCGGTGCTGGGCGTAAAGCATTTTGTGTATTATCTAATCTATGTCATTGTCTTTGCTTTATTTACCGGACTTGCCGTCAATACGCTGTTCAGTCTCATGCACTAAAAGGAACCATTATTTATGCAGGATGTAGAAGCACTGCTTACCGCCGTCAAAAACGGCACGCTTTCGGTGGCGGACGCCGCCCTGCAGCTTAAAGCTGCGCCTTTTTTAGATTTGGGCTTTGCCAAGTTGGATCTGCACCGCAAACTGCGCACCGGCATGGCCGAGGTGGTGTTCTGTCAGGGCAAGGACGATCGCTTTTTAACCGAGATCTTTAGGCGCCTGTATGCCGCTAACGGCGAGGTCTTAGGCACGCGCTGCTCGCCCTCGCAGGCAGAGCTCTTAAAGCAGACTTTCCCGGAGCTGGATTACGACAGCTTAAGCGGTACCGTGCTGCTGCAGTCAGTAGAGCGCAAAGCGCGGGAAGGTGTCGGCTGCATTGCGATCGTCACCGCCGGCACGGCCGATTTAAAGGTGGCTGAGGAGGCTGCGCGCACCTGTGAGTTTTTCGGCAGCAGGACAGTTAAAATCTACGACGCCGGCGTCAGCGGACTGCATCGTCTGCTCTCGCGCCTTACGGATATACAATCGGCCAACGTGATCATTGCCGTCGCCGGCATGGAAGGCGCGCTGGCCTCCGTGATAGGCGGCCTGGTGTCCGTACCGGTGATTGCCGTCCCGACCTCAGCAGGCTACGGGGCCAATTTTAAGGGGCTGGCGGCGCTGCTTACCATGCTCAATTCCTGCTCCAACGGAGTCAGCACTGTCAATATCGACAACGGGTACGGCGCGGCCTATATTGCCGTGCAGATCAACCGTCTCGCGGTTAAAGGCCGCGTGAATTAAACTATAAATCTGCAGTAATATCAGGTGCAGCAGCTGAGGCGCTGCTGCACAGCCGAAATCAGAACTTAAGGATCAAACCATGCCGGATCTCTTTTTAAATTTAGAACGCGGGGTAAGCGGCGATATGTTTGTCGCCGCGCTGCTCGATGCCGGAGCAGATGAAAAGGAGCTGCGGCGCGTACTCGACAGCCTGCAGCTGCCGGGCTTCAAGGCTGAAATACAGCGGGTGCAGAAATGCGCTCTGTCCATGCTCGACTTTAAGGTAGAGCTTGACGCGGATAACCACGATCACGACATGGCCTATCTCTTTGGACATCAGCATGAGCATGCACACCCGCAGCCGCAGCAGCAGCAGGATTTTTTGGTCATAAAGAGTTCAGCAGATCATGGGGAGGAGAGGGAGCCGCTGCGGCTGCATCATCATGCCGTAAGTCCGGATCTCATCAGCGCCAATGATCCCTTTATGCTGGGACATAAGCATGATCAGGCGCACCATCATGATCATGCTCATCACGATCATCATGTGCACCGCGGCCTGAACGATATCCTGCCCCTGATTGAGCGCAGCGCCGCCTCACCGGAGGCCAAAGCCCTGGCCTCCAGGATCTTCCGCATCATTGCAGCGGCCGAGGCTGAAGCGCACGGCATTGCGGTAGAGGAAGTGCACTTTCATGAAGTGGGAGCCTTAGACTCCATTGTCGATATCTTAAGCGCGGCCGTGTGCTTTACCTCGCTGCACATTAACAGGGTATACGCTACGCCCTTAGCCGAAGGACACGGCTCAGTCAATTGTCAGCACGGTCTGCTGCCCATTCCAGTGCCGGCGGTGTGCAGCATTGCCGCAGCCTATCACCTGCCCTTAAATGCCATTGATGTCGAGGGCGAGCTGGTAACCCCCACGGGAGCTGCCATTATCGCGGCCTTAGAGCCCGATTTCACCCCGCCTCAGAACTGGCAGATCATAAAAAGCGGCTATGGCGCGGGCAAGCGCGCCTACAGCCGCCCGAGCTTTGTCAGAGCTCTGCTGATAAATCCTGCAGCCGTCCCAGCTGATGCGTCTGTGGTGAAGGGCAGCGCTGACGGCGAGCAGATCATCAAGATCGAGTGCAATATCGACGACTGTTCCGGCGAGATCTTAGGGCTCTTAAGCGACAAGCTGCGCTCCCTGCCCGGCGTGCGCGATGTCGCCGTACTGCCGCTCTTTATGAAAAAGCAGCGTCCGGCTTATCTTTTAACCATCATTGCCGATCGTGCGGCTTTAGAGCCGTCCGCGCAGCTGATCTTTACCGAGAGCACCGCTATAGGCCTGCGCTGGCTGCCGGTAGAGCGCCTGATCTGCGCGCGCGAGCAAATCAGCGTGCAGACCTCCTTAGGCCCGGTTCTGGTGAAAAAATGCGTGCTGCCGCAGTCCTTAGGCGGACGGGTATGTTATTACCCTGAATTTGCCGCAATGCAGGAGCTGGCATCAAAGCTCAGCCTGCCGGTCAAAGACGTCGATGCGCTCATACGCGGCGAGCTGACGGTCATGGCCTGCAGGGAGAATAACTCTCAGTTTGACGCTTAAAGCTTTAGCTATAATTGCGCAGTAAGAACAGTAGAACCGAAATAGCGGAAGATCTATGGCCGATCATGCTTTTGATTTAACTTTAGCGCAGGCCAAGCTCACCGACTTTTTAAGTGAGCTCAGCATGCAGAACTGCGCTCTGGCCTGCTCGGGCGGTACCGACAGCACGCTGCTGCTGTACTTATTAAGCAAAGCCTGCCGGGCCCATCAGACCAAGCTCTTTGCCATGTTTGCCCGCACCGAACTGCAGACCCATACCGATTTGGAAAACGCGCAGGCGCACTGCGCGGCCTTAGGGGTGGATCTCACCCTTGTGCAGGTGCACTCCTTAGACGCCGTGGCGCATAACCCGCCTAATCGCTGCTATCTGTGCAAAAAAGAGCTTTTCACGCAGTTCAGAGCGCTGGCCACCGCCGAGGACTGCCCGCAGCTTATAGACGGCACCAATGCTGATGATTTGCATAACTTCAGACCCGGCCTGCAGGCTTTAGCTGAGCTCTCCGTCATCAGTCCCTTAGCTCAGTGCGGCATAAAGAAGTCGCAGGTACGCGCTTTGCTGGCTCAATACGGTCTGTCTGCGGCAGCGCAGCCGTCATCGGCATGCCTTGCCACCCGCTTTGCCTACGGCATGGAGCTTAACGCCGACAAGCTGCAGCGTGTAGGCAAGGCTGAGGAAGAACTGCACGCCTTGGGCTTTTACAATGTGCGCGTACGCGTGCATCCGGGCAGCATCGTGCGCCTTGAGCTGGATCAGAGCGCGCTGGCGCGGGCCCTCACCATGAGTGCAAAGATCATCGACATTGTGAAGGCCGCGGGCTTTAATTACGTGACTTTGGATCTGCAGGGCTTTAGATCAGGCAGCATGGATGAGCTGCTCAAGACCAAGGTGACAGTGAATGACTGAAGGCGCGCTGCGCATTAGACTGCAGAGGACTTCAGCTCCTTAAATTATTAAGTCTGCGCTGTTCCCCCTGCAGTCTGCACAGGCTGTATTGCTTTGAGGCTTAAGCCTGCGTCTTCAGGAGCATATACAAAAGAGGAAAAGGCCGGCCCTGTTCATCTGTTTGGGGGCGCCGGCAGATCTCACACCCAAGATGGCGGTAAAAGCCGCAGGCAGCTGGGTTCTGCTCATTGACCGTTACCTCGCGCACACCGTTTGCTGCGGCAAGCTCGCACAGTCTGCGCCCCAGCCCCTGCCCGCGGCAGGTCGGACGCACAAACAGCATCTCAAGGCGTTGCCCCTGCGTGCCCATCAGAGCCCGATATTCTCCAGCATGATCAACGGCAGTGTAAAGCCGCTGCACCGCGGCAAAAGCCTGCGGTACATACTCCCTTATCTGAAGGATGTCCGTCTCTGTTAGAAAATCATGGGTGGCGCGCACCACTGTTCCCACAGTTGGATTAAGGCCGCAATAAGCTCAGGACTGCTCGCATTTTACAGGGCCCAAAAACGGCGAAAGCACTGCGGTGAGGCAGTGCTTTCATAAAAGGGTGAGCCTGGCGATTACCTGCTCTCGCACCGA
>CALXNX010000083.1 GCA_944389865.1 uncultured Succinivibrionaceae bacterium | reverse complement strand
AGGACTAAGGCTAGTCAACCTGGGCTTAAAGCTCTGCAGCTTCAAGCCCCCGCCTCTTTAGGCGGGGGTAGTTGACGTAAGATCCTTAAATTAAGGCTTTACCGGCGGATTAGCCGGAGATTGGGATTTGACAATCTGCATGGCCGAGCTTACTAAGGTGGACATGTCGCCCAAGTTGCTCGGGACGATTAAAGTATTGCCGGTCTTAGCTAAATTTGAGAAGGCCTCGACGTACTTTTCGGCAATCTGCAGATTGACCGCAGTCATGCCGCCCTGCTGCTCGGAGGCTTTGGCGATGTTGGTGATGGCCGTGGCCATGGCCTCAGCGATAGCCACCGTAGCCGCCGCCTGACCCTGAGCTTTATTGATCTCCGCCTGCTTTTCACCTTCAGATTTGGCAATGGCCGCTTCCTTCTGACCGATGGCGATATTGATCTGCTGCTGTTTCTGACCTTCAGATTCGGCAATTACGGCGCGCTTTTCACGCTCAGCGGTGATCTGCTGCTGCATGGCCTGCAGAATGACGGCCGGGGGAGTTAAGTCCTTGATCTCGTAGCGCAGCACCTTAACGCCCCAGTTCAGCGCCGCCTCGTCAATCGCGGCAACCACGCTGTTATTGATGGCATCGCGCTCCTCAAAGGTCTTATCGAGCTCCATCTTGCCCACCACCGAGCGCAGAGTCGTCTGCGCCAGCTGCGTGATGGCGATGATGTAGTTGGAGGTGCCGTAGCTGGCTCTTTTAGGATCCGTCACCTGAAAGAACAGTACGCCGTCTACTGACAATTGGGTATTGTCGCGGGTGATGCACACCTGCGAGGGAGTATCGAGCGGAATTTCCTTTAGGGAGTGCTTATAGGCCACCTTATCGATAAAGGGGATAATGAAGTTAAGGCCGGGGTTGAGCACCGCATGAAATTTGCCCAGGCGCTCGACAATCCACGCGGTCTGCTGCGGGACCACCTGAATGGATTTGAACGCAAAGATCACCGCCGCGATGATGAGCACGGCCGCGACCGCTAAGGTGCCGGTAATATCAGGCATAGTTTTCTCCTTGTTTTGCTGTGTGTGTTAATACAGTTTTTTCTCTAAAATCAGCTGCGGTCCGGCCGCACGCTGAATTTCCCACACGCCCGGGGTTAAGGGATCGTGAGCGCCGACGGCCTGCCACGTACTGCCGCGGTACATCACCTGCGCGCTGCCGTCAGGATTTACCTCAGCTACCGTGACGCGCTGACCTTGATCCAAATCATTTAAATTTTCGCGATACTGCTTTTTAATTCTGCGGCGCAGCACATACACGAGGCACGCGCCGACTGCAGAGACGATGCCCATGGTAAAAAGCTGTACCGTGAGATCAAAGCCCAAAAAGGCCGGCAGCGCGGCCGCAAAGCCGCCTGCCGCAGTTACTAATAGATAGATGGTGCCCAGGATCATTTCCGTGCCTAAGAGCGCCAAAGCGATGATGCACCAGACGGCAGCTGCAGATATAGTCATGTGTTCTCTCCTGATCAGCCTTTGCGCCTGTTTTTAAGGCGCATAAAGAAGGTTATGGCGATGACGAAGGCGCAGATGAACAGCGCGATGAAGTACTCCGGCACCTGCAGATAGGCAAGCAGGCCAGAGCCCAGCACGGTAAAGGCAAATAAGGCAAAGCCTAGCCAATTGCCGTGCTGAGGTGCGCGGTGATTGGCCGGCAGGGGGCCGGCACCTGCGGTCGGGCGGCGGATGCCGTCAATCGGCGCGCGCTTTTTAACCTGCGGCGGCTGCGGTTCCTGAGGCTTAGACTGCGCTGCGTTCACCGTTTGATTCATGGCGGCGGCCGCCTGCTCGGTGGAGGTAAGGCGGCGCGCGGCGGCCTTTTGAGAGAGCTTTTCTTTAATGCCCGCATGGCGTGAGGCGATAGCCGCGCTGTTTAAATCTGCTGTATCCGGCGCATCGGCCGACATGGCTTTTAGATTCTGAGACTGCAGGCTGCCCACTAAGGAGCTGAAGTCGCCTGCATTAGGCTCCAGCTGCTTTTGAGCCTGCGCTAAATAATCCTGCATGATTTTTACCTGTCTGCCTGAAGTGTTTATCTGCTGTCATCATACCTGCTTTAGCCGCGATTGTCCGAAAGCGCAGCTGCGAAAAATCATCAGAGGACAAAGCGCAGGCTGCAGGCCGCAGCGGCGGCTGCGCGGCTCGTACAATAGAAAGCGCCGATCCTGCAAGCGATTTCGCAAAAGGGCGATCAAAAATTGTAAGTGAGGTCACAAAACGGACGGATTTCTGGTAAAATGGCCGATCAAATTTTAAACCCTAAAATCTGTTATCACTCTGCGCTCAAGCCACAAGGAGGCGTTATGCTGCGTATCGTTGAAGAAGCCCTTACCTTTGATGATCTCTTGCTCGTGCCTGCACATTCTACCGTTCTGCCTAATACCGCCGATTTAACCACCAAGCTTACTGACCAGATCCGCATCAACATTCCGATGATCTCGTCTGCCATGGATACCGTGACTGAGTCCAATCTGGCCATTGCCTTAGCTCAGGAAGGCGGCATCGGCTTTATTCACAAGAATATGTCCATCGAACAGCAGGCTGCAGAGGTGCTCAGAGTTAAGCGCTTTGAAAGCGGCATGGTCACCACCCCGGTGTCGGTCCATCCGGATGCCAGCATTGCCGAGGTGCGCAAAATGACGGCTCAGTACGGCTTTGCCGGTTTCCCGGTGATTGATAACGAGGACAATCTTTTAGGCATCATCACCGGCCGCGACGTTCGCTTCGTTACCGACGAGAACTTAAAGGTGCGCGACGTCATGACGCCGAAAGAGCGCTTAGTGACCGTGCGCGAGAAGACCCCGCGCGAGGAAGTGATGGCCTTAATGCAGCAGCACCGCATTGAGAAGGTGCTGGTGGTGGACGATACCTTCCACTTAAAGGGCATGATCACCGTTAAGGATTTCAAAAAGGCCGCCAACAAGCCTAACGCCTGTAAGGATGCTTTAGGCCGCCTGCGCGTAGGCGCTGCCATAGGCGCAGGTCCGGGCAACAATATGGAGCGCGCTAAGGCTTTAATCGAGGCCGGCGTGGATGTGCTCTTAATCGACAGCTCGCACGGTCACTCTGAAGGCGTGCTGCGCCGCATCCGCGAAGTGCGCGAGCTGTATCCTGATCTGCCGATTATCGGCGGCAACGTGGCTACCGCCGCGGGTGCCGAAGCCTTAGCTGAGGCCGGCTGCTCTGCGGTGAAGGTCGGCATCGGACCTGGCTCCATCTGCACCACCCGCATCGTCACCGGCTGCGGCGTCCCGCAGATGACTGCCATCTCCAATGCGGTTGATGCTTTAAAGGGGTCTGATATTACCGTCATCGCTGACGGCGGCATCCGCTACTCCGGCGATATCGCCAAGGCTTTGGCCGCCGGCGCTCACTGCGTGATGGTCGGCTCCATGTTCGCCGGCACCGAGGAAGCCCCTGGCGAGATCGAAATTTATCAGGGCAGATCCTTCAAGTCCTACCGCGGCATGGGCTCTTTAGCCGCCATGTCTCACGGCTCGGCTGATCGCTACTTCCAGTCTGACAATGCCGCCGACAAGCTGGTCCCTGAAGGCATTGAAGGCCGCGTCGCCTACAAGGGCGCTCTCAGATCCATTATTCATCAGCAGATGGGCGGCCTGCGCTCGGCCATGGGCCTTCTGGGCTGCGCTACCATCGATGAGCTGCGCACCAAGGCGCAGTTCGTGCGCATTACCGGCGCTGGCATCCGCGAGTCGCATGTGCACGATGTGACCATCACCAAGGAAGCTCCGAACTATCAGAGCCACAACTAATTAAGCTGTCAGCTTAAAGGCAGACGCATATGCGCCTGCCTTTAAAATATCAGAAGCAGCGTACAGGTTTTATTCAGGCGGCGGCAGGCCGCAGCTCCATCACTTACACAGGATGCTCTCATGACTGCAGACAATATCCATTCTGAAAAGATCTTGATCTTGGATTTCGGCTCACAGGTGACGCAGCTCATCGCTCGGCGCGTGCGTGAAATCGGAGTCTACTGCGAACTTATGCCCTTTGATGCGGATGTTAAGCTGATGCAGGATTTTGCCCCGCAGGGCATTATTCTCTCCGGCGGTCCGCAGTCCACCACTGAGGCCGGATCGCCTCGCGCTCCGGAGTGGGTATTTAAGGCCGGCGTGCCGGTCTTAGGGATCTGCTATGGTCTGCAGACCATGGCCATGCAGCTGGGCGGTGCGGTGCAGGGCTCGGACAAGCGCGAGTACGGCTATGCGAAGGTGGATCTGGTCGCTCCGTGCCCGCTCTTTGACGGCCTTAGCGATCACGCGGGTGAAAAGAGCCTAGACGTGTGGATGAGCCATGGCGATAAGGTTACCGCTCTGCCTGAGGGCTTTAAGACCGTGGGGTCTACCGACACCTGCCCGTATGCGGCGGTGTACGATGAAAGCCGCCGGTTCTTCGGCGTGCAGTTCCACCCTGAGGTCACCCACACTAAGCAGGGCACAGAGTTCTTAAAGCGCTTTGTCATCGATGTCTGCGGCCTGCACGGTCTGTGGTCCCCGCAGGCTATTATTGATGATGCCGTGGCCCGCATCCGCGCTGAGGTAGGCGACAGTCAGGTGCTGCTGGGACTGTCCGGCGGTGTGGATTCCTCCGTCACCGCGCTGCTCCTGCACCGCGCCATAGGAGACAGGCTTACCTGCGTCTTTGTGGATAACGGCCTGCTGCGCTTAAACGAAGGGCAGCAGGTGCAGCAGATGTTTGCAGGCCTGGGCCTTAACATCGTCTATGCTGACGCCACCGACCGCTTCTTAAGCGCCTTGGCCGGCATCAGCGATCCTGAGGCCAAGCGCAAGGCCATCGGCCGCACCTTTATCGACGTCTTTGCCGATGAGGCGCGCAGACTGCACGGCGTGGAGTTCCTGGCGCAGGGCACTATTTACCCCGATGTCATCGAGTCTGCTGCCGCTAAGACCGGCAAGGCGCAGGTGATTAAGTCCCATCACAATGTAGGCGGCCTGCCTGATGATTTAAAGTTCAAGCTGGTCGAGCCGCTGCGCGAGCTCTTTAAGGATGAAGTGCGCCGCATCGGCGTTAAGCTGGGACTGCCTGAGAAGATGGTGCAGCGTCACCCCTTCCCGGGCCCGGGTCTGGGCGTGCGGGTCTTAGGCGAGATCAAGCGAGAGTACTTAGATCTGCTGCGCAGGGCTGATGCCATTTTCATGGAGGAGCTCAATGCTTCCGGCTGGTATGACAAGGTAAGTCAGGCCTTTACCGTGTTCCTCCCGGTGCGTTCGGTGGGTGTAATGGGCGACGGCCGCCGCTATGACTACGTGGTGGCGCTGCGTGCGGTGAAGACCATCGACTTCATGACCGCCAAGTGGGCAGAGCTGCCGTATGAGCTGTTAGGCCGCGTATCCAACCGCATCATCAATGAAGTGGACGGCATCTCGCGCGTGGTCTATGACGTCTCGGGCAAGCCGCCTGCAACTATCGAGTGGGAATGACGCTCGAAACGGCGAAAACCCGCATGAATACAGGCTTTTTTGCCCGTCCATACTGCTCTTGATA
>CALXNX010000082.1 GCA_944389865.1 uncultured Succinivibrionaceae bacterium | reverse complement strand
CTAAAACGGGATGCCATGATTATATCACACATCACTACATATTACTACAAAAATAACGGACGGACTGGACAGGGTATAGATTTATAAATCAATGGGTTATTTGAAGGAGGGGGCAGAAACTGTCAAAGAAGCGTAAAAAACCTTTGTCAGCTCTCAATCTCGCACGCCGGCCATAAATTATGACCGCTGTTTGCGCTGTACGTCGCACTTTTAGCCGCAATTAAAATTTAGACCTTTTAAGCATGAAATCAAACTGCCAAACCGGGCAGTCTGCGCCCTGCATTGAGGCTGTAAAAGAGGAGCTGAAAGCGCGGCCCGCAGGCCTCGTGCGTACTGATTAAGTAAACGTTTACAATTAGATAAAATCGAGCATTGCTGAGGTTTTGCAAAAACTATTGCTGCGAATTTTTGAGGGCAGGCGCAAAATTGCAAATTTGCCTGATGCAATGCCCCTGCGCGGCTTGACTTATAGGCTGATTGGAGTATTGTGTATTTGTCCATTTTTACTGTTAGTTATAACGGGTGACATTTAACTATGACTATTAAAGTTGGTATTAACGGCTTTGGCCGTATCGGTCGTTTCGTTTTCCGCGCCTCTGTTCAGCGTCCTGAGCTGGGCATTCAGGTTGTCGGCATCAATGACCTGCTCCCGCCTGAGTACATGGCCTACATGTTAAAGTATGACACCATGCACGGCGCTTTCCCGGGCAAGGTTGAGGTCAAGGACGGCCACCTGGTGGTTAACGGCAACACCGTACGCATCACTGCCGAGCGCGATCCTGCTAACTTAAAGTGGGGCGACGTCGGTGCTGAGTATGTGGTTGAGTCCACCGGCTTATTCTTAAAGGACGAGCTGGCCCGCAAGCACATCGAAGCCGGTGCCCGCCGCGTGGTGATGTCTGCTCCTTCTAAGGATGCTACCCCGATGTTCGTGGTTGGCGTAAACGATAAGACCTATGCAGGTCAGGACATCGTTTCCAACGCTTCCTGCACCACCAACTGCTTAGCTCCGCTGGCCAAGGTCGTCAACGATGAGTTCGGCATTGAGATGGGCTTAATGACCACTGTGCACTCCACCACCGCTACTCAGCGTACCGTTGACGGTCCTTCCATGAAGGATTGGCGCGGCGGCCGCGGTGCTTCCCAGAACATCATCCCGTCCTCCACCGGCGCTGCTAAGGCCGTGGGCAAGGTCATCCCTGACTTAAACGGCAAGCTGACCGGTATGTCCATCCGCGTACCGACCTCTGACGTTTCTGTGGTTGACTTAACCTGCGTGCTGAAGAAGTCTGCCAAGTACGAAGACATCTGCGCTGCCATCAAGGCTGCCTGCGAAGGCTCTATGAAGGGCATTATGGACTACACCGCTGACGCTGTGGTGTCCTCCGACTTCTTAGGCAATACCCACACCTCCATCTTCGACGAGACCGCCGGTATTCAGTTAACCGACAAGTTCGTCAAGCTGATCTCCTGGTACGACAACGAAATCGGCTACTCCAACAAGGTGCTTGAGCTGATCAAGTCCATGGAAGAGTCCGGCAAGTAATTGCCCACCAAGTCAGCGTCGTAAGACGCGAGGCTGAAAAGGCCCGGGCCGCAAGGCGCGGGCTTTTTGTTTGGCCTAAGCAAAGTCTGAAGCTTTAAGGGGCTGAGGAGCAGTCAGATCGCGCACTGCCCTCTTCCCCAGCAGCGCATCAAGCAGAAAAGGATCGAGCCCCATGCCCGGACGCACGCAGGCGGTGTGCTCCTTTTTTAACACCTCACCCTGCTTGAGCTCGTGCACTAAATACACCGAACGCCGCGCCGGCCGATTACTCTTATCAAACTCCGTTAATCTGACCCCGCACTGACCTAAAGCCCGACCGACCACCGCAGTATGCTCACGCAGCGTCCTCAGCTCCTGCGGCTCTAAAGAGAACGGCGCATCCACGCTGCCCCGGCTGCGCTCATCAATAAAGTGCTTTTCAATTAAGTCAGCGCCCAGAGCGGCCGCAGCCGCATCAAGGCTGAGGTTCAAGGAGTGCGATGACAGACCCGCCCTGCACCCGAAGGTCTCCTTAAAGAAAGGAATAGTGCGCAGATTGAAGTTCTGCGGATCAGCCGGATACTGACTGACACAGTATAAAAGCGTCAGATCGCGGCATCCGCTGCGGCGCGCACACTCCACCGCCCGCGCCACTTCTTTAAAAGTCCCCATACCGGTGGACATGATCACAGGCTTGCCCGTCTGGGCGCAGGCTTTAATCAAATCCTCAAACACCAGCTCAAAGGAGGCGATTTTATAGGCCGGGCAATCGACTTTCTCCAAAGCCTCTACATCTTTGAGCGCAAAGGGCGAGCTGAAAAGGTAGATGCCGTGCGCCCTGGCGTATGCAAAGAGCTCAGGCAGCCACTCAGGCGGGGTCTGCGCCTTTTGATAGAGCTGATACAGGGTCTGGCCCTGCCACAGTCCGCCTGAGATGTAAAACTCCGGCAGCGCACAGTCAAGCGTCAGGGAATCTGCCGTATAGGTTTGGATCTTAACCGCATCGGCCCCGTGATCAGCGGCCAGCTGCATCAGCTGCAGCGCCCGCGTGAGACTGCCGTCGTGATTACCGGACAGCTCGGCCGCCACTGCCGGCCGGTCTTTAAAAAACGGAAAAGCCTGCTGCATGGATCACCTCGACAGGCCTAAAGCTGCAGCTGCGCTAAAGCGGCTATGCGCTTTTCAAGGGGCGGATGACTCATGAAAAGCTCGCTGAGGCCGCCGCCGGCATTAATGCACAGCGCCTGGAACTGCCCCGGCTGCACCGGAGCCGGACCGCCGCGCTGCAGCGCCTGCAGCGCTTGAATCATGCACTCGCGGCCTTCCAAGCGGGCTGAACCGGCATCGGCGCGGTATTCGCGCCAGCGCGAGAACCACATCAGGATGATATTGGCCAGCAGGCCGAAGACGATTTGGAAAATCGAGTTTATTAAAGAAAAAATAAAGTAATTGCTGCCGCGCTGATTTTCCCCACGCAGCGCCTGCGCCGCTGCCTGCGCTGCAATGTAGGAGAAGAAGTACACAAAGGTATTGAGCACGCCCTGCAGCAGCGCCATAGTCACCATATCGCCGTTGGAGATGTGAGAGAGCTCGTGTCCCAGCACGCCGCGCACTTCATCCTCAGACATGCTGTAAAGGAGCGCTGAGGACACCGCCACTAAGGCATGATCCTTGGAGGCGCCGGTGGCAAAGGCGTTCATATCATTGGACTCATAAATGCCGACCTCCGGCATGTTAAAGCCCTCGCGCTGCGCCATCGAGGCCACCGCATTTAATAAAAACTGCTCCTTGGCATTGCGCGGCACGGTAATCACCTGCACCCCGTAGGCGCGTTTACACATCCATTTGGACAGGAAAAGTGAAATCACCGATCCCGCGCAGCCCATCACCGCGCACAGGAGCAGCAGCCCGGCGTATGATCCGCCCGAGAGCCTGATGCCCAGCGCCGCCAGCACCACAGATCCGACGATGCTGACTAAGACCAGTACCGCGGCCTGCATCAGCAGAAAAAGTATTATGCGCATCCCCTGCTCTCCTCTAATCTAAAGCTGCAATCAAATAAAGCCTTGAGCCGTGAGCTTTCAGCTACAATAACTTCAAAGTCAGTGTAACCCACTTTTAGGAAATCGTCATGCAGGGCACAATTATTACGCCTGCCAAAAATCATACCGTGGAGCTCGCGGCTGCAGGCAGAATTTATCAGGCTAAGCTTAGTCCTGACTTAGGCACCGTCAAACCGGGCGATGAAGTGCTGTTCCAGGAAATTAGTCCCGCCGGCTGGTTTAAAAAAGGCCGCGCCCAGATTACGGACGTCAAGCCCTTTGATTTGAGCACTTTGCCCTCCGCAGTGAGCCTTGACCGAAGCGTGCCCGCTCATCAGCTCGTGGAGCAGGACAGCTCCTATCGCCTTGCCGCGGAAGGTCCCTCCTTTGCCGACTGCTATCAGCGTTTAGCCGCCGCTGCCATCAAGTACGAGGCCAACGCTCTGCTGCAGCTTGAGACCTCCTATATTAAGCGGCCCTTTGCCCGCACCCTTTTGTGCAGAGTAACCGCCTCGCCCGCGCAGATCACAGGGCCCGTCTATCAGCCCAAGCCCGGGCTGCATATGAAGCTTCCGGTCAAATACAGCCGGCGCAACAGCCCCAGCAGCGCGCAGCTGCGCTATATCCGGGTGCTGCTCGTCTGTCTGCTCCTTATCGCCGAACCGTGCCTTGCCCGCTTATCCGCCCGCGAGGTGATCCCCTTGCTGTATGGGCAAATTTTGATGGCGGCATTGCCAATTTTCTGCCTCATTTATGCCGTGCTGTGCAATCCGGTCAAGCGGGCGGTATACATTCTGCGCACTAAGCATTAGATTTAAAAGTAGAAAATCCGCCGCTTTTTAAAGTTGGCACGCATTTTTCATTATTTCTCCTGTCAGGTCAACAGCCCGCTTAGAGGCTTACAGTCCTGCAGGAGAGATAAACATGGCACTATATGTAAATACCAACGTTTCATCGTTAAATGCGCAGCGCATGACCGCGCGCGCCACCAAGGCCTTAGACGTCAGCTATCAGCGCTTGTCGTCAGGTCTGCGCATCAATAGTGCCAAAGACGACGCCGCGGGTCTGCAGATCTCCGATCGCTTAACCACGCAGATCAACGGCTTAAGCCAGGGCAACCGCAACGCTCAGGACGGTATTTCCTACGCCCAGACCGCCGAAGGCGCGCTGGAGGAAATCACCAACATGCTGCAGCGCATTCGCGTGCTGGCGCTGCAGGCCGCCAACGGCACCAACACCTCGCAGGACCGTCAGGCTCTGCAGCAGGAAGTGGACGCCTTAAACGAGGAGATCTGCCGTATTTCCGAGGACACCACCTTTGCCGGCCAGGACATCTTAAACGGCGAGGCCGGCGTAGTAATGTTCCAGGTAGGCCCGGATGCCAACTCCATCATCTCCATCGATTTGTCGGTGGGCTTTGATACGGAGTCCTTAGCCGCGCAGGCGGCCTCCATCTCGGGCGACACCTATACCATTGAAGCCGGCTTTGACTTCACCGGCGGCACCTTCCGCTATCAGGATGTGTTCAAGTTCGATCCGGACGGCGGCGGCATCGACATTTCCACCTTCAGCAAGGCCGAAATGGTACTGGGCGGCATCGATGCCTTAATTAACGCCATTGACAGCAAGCGCGCTGAATTAGGCGCGGCGCAGAACCGCTTGGAATCGACCATCCGCAATCAGTCGAACGTGCATGAAAACGTCAATGCGGCGCGCCAGCAGATCCGCGATACCGACTGGGCTGCCGAAACTGCGAACTTAACCCAGCAGCAGATCCTGCAGCAGGCCTCCTCCACCATTCTGACCCAGGCCAATACCCGCCCGCAGATCGCCCTGTCGCTGCTGCAGCAGTAAGCGCCGCCTGCAGGCTCTGCGCTGCACTGGAACCATCCTGCGGATTGTCGCCGGTATGTGCCCTCGATTTTTTCACGCAGTGATCCTGGATCGGTTAAGCTTCAGGCTTTTTACCATCTCCGATCCGGCTCGGATCATCCGCCTCCATTACAGGCCGCTGAAAACCTTCAGATCCATGTGATCAAGCATTGCATCAATTGCTTTTATTTCATCAAGTTACGGCAAGGATACCCCCGCTTCTTAAGCGGGGGAGGAATTGCCGCCCTCCTGGAATCTAATTTCAGTTAAATAGGTTCTGCGCTTCTC
>CALXNX010000081.1 GCA_944389865.1 uncultured Succinivibrionaceae bacterium | reverse complement strand
GGTAAACTTGCGGGGACGAGCCATGATAATTCTCCTGCCGGACACACAGGAGAATTATACACCGTCAGATGACAGTTTATTAACGAATTTAGCGAATGTTATACTAGGAAGATTTCTTATTATCAGGAGAAAGCATGGCATATTTAGAAGCGGGCACAATGGCCCCGGATTTTACTCTAAACGATCAGAACGGCACGCCGGTGACCTTGTCATCGCTGCGCGGGCGCAAGGTGGTGCTGTATTTCTATCCGCGCGACAATACGCCCGGCTGCACCAAGCAGGCCTGCGGTTTTGCCGCGCTAAAAGATGAATTGGAAAAATACAACGCCGTGATCGTGGGCGTCTCTACCGATAATGCCGCCTCCCATCAGAAGTTCATCGCCAAGTTCAATCTGCCTTTTACGCTCCTGTGCGATGAAGATCATCAGGTGGAGGAAATGTACGGGGTGTGGCAGCAGAAGAATATGTACGGCAGGATTTCGATGGGCACGGTGCGCACCACCTACGTCCTTGACGAGGAGGGGCGCATCATTAAGCTGTACAAGCGTGCGCGCGCCGCCACTAATCCTGAGGACTGTCTGAAGCTGCTGCAGGAGCTCAGCGCGTCTTAAGCTTCAGGCTCTATAAAATCCGGCGCGGTTTTTTCACCAGGGCTAAAGCTGCGGTGGAGAGCACGGCCAGAAGGATGCCGGAAATATAGATCCAGCGATAGGAGCCTAAGTCTGCAAGGGCAAACAGGGCTCCGCCTAAGATCTGTCCCACTGTGCCGGCATTGACGAAAAGCGAGGTGGCCTGCCCGGGAAGTTTGGGCTCCAGCTCCTGGAAGAACACCATGCCCATGCTCGATACCAGGCCGATAAAGAGCGCGGAAAGCAGCTGCATCAGCAGCAAAAGCAGGATGTGCTCCACTACGCACATCAGCATCAGGAACAGCACTAAGGAGCCGAAGCCCGTGAACATAATGCGCTTCAGGCCGACGCGGCGCGCGACCTTAGCGGCGATCAGCATAATAGGGATCTCTAAAAAGGCGGCCAGGGCGAACAAGGCACCGGGCAGCTTTTCGGGCAGCTGCAGCTCCTGCACCACAAAGAGAGGCATTGAGATGATGTAGCCGGAGAAGGCGGTAAAGATCCCGGCGGTGCCGATAAAGAGCAGCAGCAGCTGCGGCTTATGGAGCAGATCGAGCTGCTCTTCATGCGCCGCATCCTTAGGCAGGCTGATTGAGGGTAAAAGGCTGAAGGCCAGCAGCGCGCCTAAGGTAAACATGGAGCCGTCGATGATAAAAAGCAGATCAAAGCTGAAGCTCGTTACCATAAAATAGGCAATCGGCGGGCCGCCCACCCAGGCCAGCGAACAGAGCGCGCGCAGCACCGTGGTAAACATCAGCGCATTGGACAGATACCTTAAGGAAAACTCGCGTGCGGAGGCAAAGAGCTGCGGAAAGCTCACCGAATAGGCTCCCATCAGCACCATGCCGGCAGTGCACAGGATCCAGTAGGGCGGACGCAGGGATAAGAGCACGCAGGATGCCAGACCGCATAAAGCGGCGACGGTAATGATCAGCGGACGCTCCAGGCCTTTATCCGAGTAGCGGCCGCACAGCTGCACGATCACCACCGTGGCCACCGGCAGGAGCATGAATAAGAATGATACCTGCAGAGCCGTCAGCTTGAGCTCTAAGGTGGCAAATAAGCTTAAAACCGGGTTGATCAGGGAATTGGCAAAGGGGATCAGAAGTGCCATGCAGACGTAAATCGCCCGTGATCCCTGCCGCGTCGAGCCCCAAGTACGCATTTGAAACTGTCTCCTCTTGAAAGCGTGCCTATTTTAGTCAACAGCGCGCACAACTCAAGTACGGAAATACAAAAAACAGCACTGGGGCGGTTTGCGGCAGCCTGCCGGCGGGGGCAGGCTGCTTGAGGATTAAGCTGCGCTCTTGGCAGGGCGCGTTTTATCGAGGATAAAGAGCACGACGAAGAGTACAAAGCAGGGCAGAAGCCAGGCCAGGCTGTCCGCATACAGCGGCAGATTTTGACGGAGAACATCCGGCAGCACGTGCAGCCCTAAGCTTTCGGCCGCATCGTTAAAGCCGAAAATGAGGGCCAGCAGCGCAGTCGGGGCAATGGCAAAGGCCGGACGGCGCAGGAAGGGAATTAAGAAGCTGCCGAACACCAGCACAATGAACATCGGATAGATGGCAATTAAGATCGGCACCGAGATCTTAATGAGCTCGGTTAAGCCTAAGTTCGCGATCAGGCCGGAGAACAGCGCAAAGATTAAGGCCAGATTGCGGTACTTCATGCCGGTGATCTTGGAAAAATAGCTGGCGCAGGCGCAGATCAGGCCGATAGCGGTAACGAGGCAGGCAATGCCGATGAGCACGGCCAAAAAGAGCTGTCCGCCGGCACCGTATGCAAAGCTTACGTAAGCGCCTAAAACCTGCGCGCCGTTGTCAGCCTGCGGGGCAATAGCGTAGGAGGTATAGCCGATGTGAAACAGGCCTAAATAGATGGTGATAAAGCCGACGCCGGCAAGGCAGCCTGAAATGCAGGCGTAGCGCACGATAAGCTTGGACTCAGTGACTTTGCGCGAGCGGATGGCATCGACAATCACGATGCCGAAAGCTAAGGACGCTAAGGTATCCAAGGTCAGATAGCCGTTGATAATGCCCTGTGAGAACGCGCCGTCAATAAATACGCCCTGTGCACTGCTGCCCGCGCCCGGGATTAAAAACACGCCGGTGATGACTAAAATCAGGAGCGCTGCGATCTTTACCGGCGAGAGGATCTTGCCTAAGGTATCCAGGATCTTATTGGGATAGAGCGCAAAGAGCACCGCGATAATAAAGTAGGCGGCGGTGTAATAGGGCAGATAGTCGCCTGCCGGCAGAAAAGGAGCGCAGGAGAGCTCGTAGGATACCGTAGCGGTGCGCGGAATGGCATATAAAGGACCGATGCACAGATAGCAGATCACCGAGGCGGCCAGGCCAGCTTTAAGACCTATGGGGGCGGTGATCTCATTTAAATTGCCGCTGACGCGCGCCAGCGCAATGGCTGCTATGACCGGCAGACCGACGCCGGTAAGCAGAAAGCCGATTGCCGCGGCGGAAACGTTTTCGCCGGCCTGCAGGCCTAAGATCGGCGGAAAAATAATATTGCCGGCTCCCACGTAGAGGGCGAAATTGGTCATCCCCAGCAGGATGATGTCAAGTAAGGATAAGCGCTTCATACTAGACCTTTATTTAATCGGAGAGCTGCTGTTCTCAGCTGTCGATAGGAGTTAGGGCCGTAAAGACCGGGTAAGTCTTAACTGACCTCGTGATTTTGCGGGTATAGATTATGCCACAGCGCTGGCCGCTGCGGGCAGAAAAAAGCCGCCTTCCGGCGGCAGTTTATCAGGCTACATGCATGTGCTTGACGCGATCATGCTCTTCGGCGCGCTTGGCATTATTGAATCTGTCCAAAGTGCCGACTAAATAGCCGGTCACGCGGCGGATGCGCTGGAATTTAATCCCTTCACCGATGACTCCGTTATGCGGGCGCAGCCTGCAGATAAAATTAGTCATATCTCCTCCTCACACTGCTGTGATCCCATTATATTCAGCACTGTCACTCAAAAACCGATCTGCTGCACATTTTTATCACCAAACGCCTGATGCAGGATTAACGATTTGAAAATACAGGTTTTATCTTTAGCACTTAACTTATCTGCAGCAGAGAGCTGAGATCATTGCCGTCCTTTGCATTTGGCACAGCAGATGGACATAAGCAGTACAGCAGTCGTTTATGAGGCAGCGGGCATTATATCTTATCCAGGGGCGATCTTCTTTCTTATTTCTGCGCACTCGGGCGCGGTTTTAGCCGCCGCTTTCTGTTAATCTGAGTGAAAAATTCAGCATTGCAGAGTACAAGGAGTATAGACATGGATTTTTTGGAACAGAGCTCACATTTTAAAAGTGCAGACGACTGCTATGAGCTCGCCGACGGCGTGAAGATCCCCTGCCTGGGCTTCGGCACCTGGAAGGTTTTTGATGAAGACGGCGGAGCTGCCGTCATTAAGGAAGCCATCAGCTCCGGCTATCGCCATTTTGATGCGGCGGCCTTTTACCGCAGTGAAAAGTCAGTAGGCCAAGCGGTCAAAGAGTCCGGCATTCCGCGCGATCAATTCTTCATCACCTCCAAGATCTGGAAGGACGATTTAACCCCGGAGCTGGCACGCAAATCGCTGCAGCGCACCTTAGATGATCTCAAGACCGATTATGTTGATCTGCTGCTCATTCACTGGCCGCGCTCCTCCCGGCGCGATATGAACTGGCAGGAAAAGCTCACCGAGTTGTGGGGCGAATTCCAGCAGTTCAAGCAGCAGGGCTTAGTGCGCGAGATCGGTACCGCCAATTTCCTGCCTCATCACTTTGCCTGCTTAAAGGGTGAGCGTCCCGCCGTCAATCAGATAGAGTTTCATATCGGCTATGAACAGACTGAGGCGCTGCAGTACTGCCGCGAGCACGGCATCTTAGTCGAGGGCTGGGCCGCTTTGGGTCGCGCTGAACTTTTGACTCATTTCCAAATTAAAGCCATTGCCATGGCTCACGGCATTACTCCGGCGCAGCTGTGCCTGAAATTCTGTCTGCAGAAGGGCGTGCTGCCCCTGGTAAAGAGCGCGGATGCGCAGCGCATGCGCAGCAATCGCGATCTCTTCTCCTTTACGCTCACCGCCAATGAGATGCATGTGTTAAGCAGCCTGGGGCAAATTGCCTGGTCAGGCGAGCATCCTGACACGGCCATTCCCTTTGACCGCTGATCCAATATGGAGGAGTTGGACCGCACTCTGCAGCTGACTGCGCTGATGCAGAGCAATCAGCTGGGTCGGGAATTTTTATCCGGATACTGGATCTTTGACCAACAGCGCCGCGCCTTTCTGCTCGATCGGCAGAGCGCGCATCTTTTGGGCGTGGACTATACCGGCGACTGGGTGGATCTTGATTCCATGCTCACGCTCTATGATCCTCTATGCAATGAGCGCTTCATGCACATTCTCTCCACGGTCGGGGGCAGCGATGAAATCATAGAAGAGCTGTCCGTGATCAAGGGCCCTAAGCAGGGCACTGTGCTGCTGGCTCGCGGCAGCGTAGTAAAGCGTGATGATAAGGGCGCGGTCCTTATATTAAGCGGTTCGCTCAAGCCCATGCAGCAGCGCTCCGGAGCGCACATAGGGAGCGCACTCAAGCGCGAGGGCAATTGGGAATGGTACGGGGTGACCGGCAGGGGTACTTTCTCCATCGGGTATCGAGCCATGCTGGGCTATGCGCCGCATGAGCCCTTTTACGATACTTTTAAGGCTTGGGCGCGCGGGGCAGTACATCCTGAAGATGTGACCTCCACCGTTGATGAACAGCTGCAGATCATAAAGAGTCCTGATAAGGGCGATTATTTTGAATGCGCGCTGCGCCTTAAGCATAAGGACGGGCACTATATCTGGACCATCGGCCGCGGCCTGGTGCTGCAGCGCGATGCTGAGGGCCGGGCGGTGCGTCTTGCCGGTACCAGTACAGATATCAACTTAGTAGCTGCGAGCCTGACGGCCGCACAGGATCGCATTTACCGCGATGCCCTAACCGGTCTTTATAATCGCAAGTATCTGCATGCGCAGCAGGAGCAGTGGACGGCGGTCAGTCAGCAGCCTTTAAGCCTCATCTACGCCGATGTCACCGGCCTTAAGCTTATCAATGATCATTTGGGCCATCAGGAGGGAGATGAGCTGCTGAAGGATGCCGCGCAATTGCTGCAGACGTCCATTCAGCGCCGGCATATTGTGATCCGCGCGGGCGGAGATGAGTTCATGGTGGTAATGCCCCGGATTTAGCACCTTAACTTAGCGAAAACCGCTTATATACGCCGTTTTCAGCATATTTCGTTTTTACTTATTATG
>CALXNX010000080.1 GCA_944389865.1 uncultured Succinivibrionaceae bacterium | reverse complement strand
GAAAAAATGTTTGTCAGAGACCTAAATGAAATGCGGGAATACGAAGCGCAGGAGCGCTATGAAATGGATATGGCCACTCTGCTGAAAGCCAAACATAATCAGGGTATTGCTGTCGGTGAAGCTCGCGGTGAGCTCAAACATGCCATGGAGATGGCAAAAATAATGCTTAACGCCGGTGAACCGCTCGAGCGCATTAAGCTGTACACACAGCTTAGCGATGAGCAGATAACAGCTCTGCAGTAAACCGGCCCCTGCAGTGCTGCTGCATACATAATGGTGCAGGGTTGGGAGGCAAAAAGCATGTTTGTAAGAAGCTATCAGGATATGCTGCAGCTTGAAGCGCAGGAACGCTATGAAATGGATATGGCCACCCTGCTGAAGGCCAAATATAATCAGGGTATTGCTATCGGAGAAGCCCGCGGTATAGCAATAGGTGAAGCTCGCGGTATAGAAAAAGGAGTTCTCAAAAGATCCTTGGAGACGGCAAAAGTAATGCTCAACGCTGGCGAACCGCTGGAGCGCATTAAGCTGTACACCCGGCTCAGCGATGATCAGATAGCAGCTCTGCAGTAGTCATACCCTTGCTGAAGGTTCTTTAAGGGGCTTTTGCAGCATTGAGTCGGAAAGACTTTTTGCTATGACCGGTTTCAACGCGATCGTGAACGCAGTAAGCAGCAAGAACTTTGGGGCATAATGATCTCTATCAGGTGCAATCGCCCTGTAAAACTGCGGAGCTGCAGGGCAATAGTGCTAAAATAGCGCGCAGTTTTTTAGTTAACACAGGATTTTTCCCCATGGTGGTAAAGACACGTTTTGCTCCGTCGCCTACAGGCTATCTGCATGTCGGCGGCGCTCGAACCGCGCTGTTTTCCTGGCTGTACGCCAGACACTGCGGCGGCAAGTTTGTACTGCGCATTGAAGATACCGATCGTGAACGCTCCACGCAGCCGGCTATCGACGCCATTTTAGAGTCGATGCAGTGGCTCAAGCTCACCTGGGATGAGGGCCCTTATTATCAGACCAAGCGCTTTGATCGCTATCAGGAAGTCATCGATCAGCTGCTTGCTGAAGGCAAGGCCTATAAGTGCTACTGCACCAAGGAGCGCTTGGAAAAGATGCGCGCCGATCAGATGGCCCGCGGCGAGAAGCCGCGCTATGACGGTCACTGCCGCGACAGCCAGGCAGAGCACAGCCCCGATGAGCCTTACGTGGTGCGCTTTAAGAATCCTTCTGAGGGCGTAGTGGCTTTTGACGATCTGGTCAAAGGGCATATCGAATTTGCCAACAGTGAGCTTGACGACTTCATTATTCAGCGCTCAGACGGTACTCCGACCTATAATTTCTGCGTGGTAGTGGACGATGCTGACATGGGCATTACGCATGTCATACGCGGTGACGATCATGTCAACAATACCCCCAAGCAGATCAACCTCTATCATGCATTAGGCGTGCCGGTGCCGGTGTTCTGCCATGTAGCCATGATCTTAGGCGATGACGGTACTAAGCTCTCCAAGCGCCACGGGGCCGTGAGCGTGATGCAGTACCGCGAGGACGGCTATCTGCCGGAGGCCTTAGTTAATTATTTAGTGCGCTTAGGTTGGGCTCACGGCGATCAGGAGATCTTCTCGGTGCCCGAGATGATTGAGTACTTCTCCTTAGACGCCATCTCTAAGAGCGCTTCTAGCTTTAATACCAAGAAGCTGGATTGGCTTAATGCTCACTACATGAAGACACTGCCGGTCGAGGAAGTGGCAGCGGAGCTTACCTGGCATTTAAAGCGCATCGGCATTGATCCGGCTGCAGGTCCTGATCCTAAACTTGTCGTCAAGTGCTACGCTGAGCGCACTCACACCTTAAAAGAGATGGCGCAGAAGGCGGCCTGCTACTATCAGGACATTACTGCGTACGATCCGGCCGGCGTCAAGAAGTGGATTAAGGAAGGCTCTGTCGATATTCTGCAGGCGGCCTTAGAGGTCTTAACCGCAGCGCCTGCCTGGGAGGCCCAGCCTTTAGATGAAGCTTTATCTGAGCTGTCTAAGAGACTTGAAGTGGGCATGGGCAAGGTCGGCCAGCCGCTGCGCATTGCCTTAACCGGCAGCGCGATGTCCCCCGGCATCGGCGATACCTTGGTGCTGTGCGGGCGCGAGCGCAGCTTAGCGCGCATCGCCGCTGCCATTGCGCATTTCAAGGCCTGAAGCCTGGGGCAGCCACCCGTCCCTGTACGGGCGGCGGCTTTGCGCCCATTTTATTTAAGGATGCATGATGACCGGGCAGGAGCTGCTGCGCCGCTACATTGTCTTTTTCACCGCTATTACAGTAGGCGCTTTCGGCGTCACCATGGTGACGCGCTCCACCTTAGGCGTCAACTCGGTGGCCTGTTTTTCTTACGTCTCCTCGGTGTACTTTCCGGTGACCATGGGATCGGTGACCATCGTCTTCAACGCCCTGACGCTCATCGGGCAGTGGCTGATCTTTACCCCGGCGCAGCGCAGGGCTGAGCGCATCAATCTGCTGCTGCAGGTGCCGGCCATCGTGGTGTTCGGCCTGATGGTGGACGTGTTTATGTATCTGACGCGCGATGTGATCTTTACCGCCTATTGGGAGAAAATCACCTGCCTGCTGATAAGCTCCGTGATCGTAGCGGTGAATATTGCGCTGCAGGCCACCGCCGCGGTGACCATGCTCTCCTGCGACGCCTTTGTACGCTTTCTGGCCATGCGCATTCAGCACCGCTTAGGTACGGTCAAGCTGTGCTTTGACTTAAGTCTGGTGACTTCAGCTGCCGCCATGAGTCTTATCTGCTCTGATTTTTCTGAGATTGTCGGCATTCGCGAGGGTACGGTGATAGGCGCGGTGATCATTGGACCTATCACGCAGATGGTTTTGTCGCACCTCGGATGGCTGGCAGCCTGGTGCGATCCGACCGGACGCTTAAAGAGCAAGTCTTAAGCGCTGGACTAAAAGCGCACAAGTTAAAAGAAAGCTTGATTTTCTGCTACAATCTGCCGGCCTTGAGCATGGGGCTTAAGGCCTGATTTTTGTGAGGGCCGCGTGAATACTCCTGCCGAACAGCTGCTGCAAGTAAGCTTTAAAACCGCCGATGCCGATGATGCCGGGCAGCGGCTGGATAATTATTTAGCCCGCACCTTAAAAGGGGTGCCGCGCTCGATGATCTACCGCATCCTGCGCCGCGGTGAGGTGCGCGTCAATAAGGGGCGCGTCAGCCCCTCCTATAAGCTTAAGCCGGGCGACGTGATCCGCATCCCTCCGGTGCGCGTCAGCGCGGGTCCCGTCACGGTGCCGTCCTCCAATCTGCATTTAGTGCAGGATCTAAAGGAGAGAATCCTCTATGAAGATGAGCTCTTCTTAGTGGTGGATAAACCCGCCGGCATCGCTGCGCACGGGGGCAGCGGCATTGAGTTCGGACTGATTGAGGCCCTGCGCGCGCTTAAGCCGGAAAATTCTTTTTTAGAACTGGCCCATCGTCTGGATCGCGAGACCTCCGGCTGTCTGATTGTGGCCAAGCGCCGCTCGGCTTTGCGCAGCCTGCATGAGCAGTTCAGGCAGCGCTTGGTCAAAAAGCGCTATCTCACCTTAGTCCCCGGACGCTGGGATCGCCGACAGAAGCTTATTGAAGCGCCTTTAAAGCGCAATGAGCTGCGCTCGGGCGAGCGCATGGTGGAAGTCAATTTCCGCGAGGGGGCGCCGTCGGCCACTTCCTTTGAGGTGGTGGAGTATTTAGATGATGCCACGCTGCTCGCTGCCATGCCGCATACCGGCCGTACGCATCAGATCCGCGTGCACTGCGCTTACGCACGCCATCCGGTAGGGGGTGATCAGAAATACGGCGATGAGATCTTCAATGCCCGCTTGAAAAGTTTAGGGCTCAAGCGCATGTTCCTGCATGCCGCGCGCATCACCTTTACCGATCCGGGATCGGGGCAGATCTTAAAATTAGAAGCTCCGCTGCCCCCTGAGCTGCAGGCCGCCGTGCAGCGGCTGCGCCTGAAGTAAGGAGCAGAGATGGTGGAAAACTTTACTGCAGGAGCCCGGGATTTAAATCGGGATCTGAGCTTTGCTCCCTTTGCCCGGCAGGTTAAGGCGGTGGTGTTTGATCTTGACGGTACGCTGTGCGACAGCGTAGGACAGATAGTTCAGTGCACCCGCCTGACCTTTAAGTATTTAGACCTGCCGCAGCCTGAGGAAGATGCCATTAAAGCCATTATCGGCAAAAAGCTGCAGGAGGGCTTAGAGAGTCTGCTGCCAGCTGAGATCAAGCATCGCAGCGCTGAAGTTACTGCGGTTTATCGCGATCTCTTTGCCGAAAAGCCCGACATTCGAGAAACCCGGCTTTTTCCATGGGTGCCGGAGCTTTTGAGCTTTCTCAAATCTCATGGTTACAAAATCGGCTATGCTTCCGGGCGCTCGCGTAAAGGCATTGAGAGATCGCTTGCTGAAAGCATCTTAGGCAATTTCAATGACGGCTTCTGCGCAGGCGATGAAGTCCCGTCCAAGCCCAATCCTGCCATGGCGCGCATCGCCGCGCAGCGCTTAGGGGTGCAGTGTCATGAGATCTTGGGCGTAGGCGATGCCGGCATGGATGTGCAGCTCTTTCAAAACGCCTCCTGCGTCAGCTGCGGCGTACAGACCGGAGTGTGGTCCGGTCCGGCGCTGCTGCGCCTGAAGCCTAATCTGCTGCTCCCTCATGCGGGGCTGCTGCCTTCATATCTGGGCAGCTGATGTTATTGACCGCAGCGCGGGCGCTGATGAACAGCGGAAGATCAGCTGCCGCGCGCTCGGTAAAGATTAAGGCATCGATGGTGCAGTTTTTTCTGCCTTTGAGGGAGTAGATGTCTTGGCGCGTGTAATACACCGAATCATCGAGGCGCAGATCCAAAAGAATGGCGCCGTGGCGCGCCGTGACGTAGAAATTTCCCTTGCTGTCAAAGCCCGCGGCCGATACTGGAATATCGGTGACGGCAAGGGGCAGACGCAGCAGCTCCTGCATTAAGGGATTGAGCATCTTATTGTCAGCAAACTGGGTCAGCAGATCAAAGCTGAAATACAGCCCGGCGTAGGATGCGCTTTTGGCATTGGGATTGAAGACAATCTGATCATTGCCGGTGGCGTAATTGGAGATGGAAATTAAGCCTAATGCCTCAGTGCCTATAGTGCCTTTAAGCCCCTGAGAGCCGTAGGGGAAGATCATGGCGCTGCTTTGATAGCTTTTATTCAGCCGATTCTGCGTCTGCAGCTCGCGCGTGATTTCAAAGCGCAGGCTGTCATCAAAGCGCTCATGCGCATCCAGCACCACCTGATAGAGCGCAAAATGCGCACTCTTATAGGGGGCAGTGATCTGATAGGACCAGGCGCTGCTGCAGAAAATTAAGGCCGCAGCGCTGAGCAGGGCGGCAAGCTTTTTCATGTTTTTCTCCTTTTTGAAGGAGTATAGCCGCATTTGCCGGCAAATGAACGGCCCCGCGACGCATTTTGGGTATAATCTTCACCGCAAAAGAAGCAGAAAAAGACTTTAAGCAGACCTAAAAGGAGGCTTTTATGACAGATCAGACCGTAAATCTGCCGTTAGGGGCGCAGATTGATGTGCGCGCTCTGGCCAAAGGCGGCAGTTCCTATCATTTGACTCTGCCGCATTCCCTCTTCACTCGCCTTAATGAGGCCTGTCAGCAGGTTTTAAGCGATGTGAGCCTTGAGGTGCAGTTTTATCAGGATCTGCAGGGGCTCAATACCTTAGAGGGCGACTTGAGCGTTCAGGTAGAGCTTATCTGCGAGCGCTGTCTGCAGCCTTTTGCGCTGACGCTTGCAAGTCATTTCAAATCCACTCCGGATGCGGCAAAGGTCAGGAGTCTGCGCCTTGAGGACAAGGCTGATGTATTGGACTTAAATGCAGAGGGCCTGCTCGATTTTTATGCCTATTTAGAGGACTGTCTGCTTCTGGAGCTGCCTTTTGTCCCCCGCCATGCAGATGAGAAGGACTGCGCCGTTAAGGGTGAGAGCTGGAGCTTTGGGCGCGAGGACATCGCTGCAGCCAGTCCCTTTGCGGCGCTTAAGGGCCTGGGCGGCGCTGAGAAGCCCTGAGTGACCTACTCCCCACCTTGAAGAAGGTGGGGCTTCTTCGCGCTCAAGACTCCTGTCGGAGCCAGTATCAACGCGC
>CALXNX010000079.1 GCA_944389865.1 uncultured Succinivibrionaceae bacterium | reverse complement strand
AGGTCCAATAAGAACTCTTTATGGGCTTCAGAGGCAAACAGGAACTTAATGTATGCATCATTAAAGCGATTAAATGACAAGTCGGTATTAATTAACAGATCTTTCTCTTCGGCAGGGGGTGGCGCGCTCATAAAACTCTCCTTCAGTCTATGCTCTAAGAGCAGTGTAGCTGTTTTGGGCAGGCATGTGCAAGAGCAGAATGGACGATTGCTGACATCAGCTTTTGAAATCAGCGGCTAAATCGCTTACGGGCATGACCTCGTTTAAGATCTCTATGGCACCAGCCGGCACGGCGCACATCTGCTGCAGCGTGCTGATCGGATGGCAGCTGCCATTTCTGCCCTTAAGCTGATCCTGCATGCTGCGCTGCAGGCTCATGGAAATCTTGTTCAGGCCGGAGCGATTGGTCAGACAGTTGCCGCAGGTGCACTGCATCCGGTCCTAGTTAATTTAAGACAGCATTTTCACCCAAGACAAGGTCGAAAAATCGTATTTCAAGACAGTCCTTATATTCTGTTATATCTTTGCCTTCATTCTCAGTTCAAGGTAATGTCAGAGGTCTGATCTGCACTTAATTTAAAATGGCTTACAGCGGAACGTCTAATGGCAGCTGATGACGGGGAGCGACTAAGGCGCAGATGTGCTGATTATAGCTGCGCCTTAAGTAAAAGCCGCGCGGGCGGGTGAAGCTTACCTTACCATCAGCATCGATGCATTCTGTGAGCTGCCTGCCGTCCGCCGCCTTTGGCCGCATCTGCAGATAGGTGCCCATGCGCGCCGTGATGGACTGCGCCTGCCCCGCAGCAATCAGCTCCATCAGCTCCTCGTAGTCGGTCTTGATGATCTGAAGATCCTCTCCCTGCAGCGGCTGCAGGCAGTAGTCGATGACGCGCCTCTTGGGTAGGGGCAGCTGCTTTTCACTGAGGATAAAAACGTAGAGGGTCAGGCGCAGCTTGTGATAGAGCACGCTGTCCTCAAAGGTTTCGCCGCGCACGCCGCGCAGCGCGGCATGACAGACAAAGGTAGTCTGCAGGGGCTCAAAATGGCGGTCAATCGGCATGGTCTTAAGCTCAATGCCCAGAGTCGGGAAATCCGGCTGCGCCAAATTTCCGGATGATGCGCCTAAATAGAGCTCGATGAGCTCTCCGCAGTAACCTTTGCCGGCAGCGCTGGCAGGCGGCAGCGGCTGTGAAATCGCCGCAGCCAGATCTTCAATGGTGTGCCCCTTGATAAGCTCAAGGCGCTCCTGCAGTTCAGACAGGCTTTGCGGCTCAGGGAGGAGCTGAAGGTTTTTAAAGTACTGCGCGTAAGCGGTCATGGTTTTCCTCAATCAGGCGGCAGGGAGCTTCAGCATAGCACGGTGCAGCGCGGATTTTTGCCTGTGATCTTCACGATTTGCTCGTTTGTTTGCACGTAATCCTGCGCTCTTGTGCGATAATGACCACAGCAAAAAAATAGTTGCCTCAGGCTTACTGCGGCTTACTGTTACGTAAATAAAAATTTTAATAACGACTAGGCGGTTTTTGTGATCGATGAAGATGGTTACCGCCCCAATGTGGGCATAGTGATCTGCAACCGCAATGGTCAGGTGCTGTGGGCGCGCCGGGTCAGGCAGAACTCTTGGCAGTTTCCGCAGGGCGGAGTAGATGAAGGTGAAACTCCGCAGAGCGCCATGTACCGGGAGCTTTACGAAGAGCTCGGGCTTACTGAAAAGGATGTCAAGCTCTTAGGACAGTCGCGGATGTGGCATAAATATCGTCTGCCTAAGCGCCTCATCCGCTGGACTGACGATCCGGTGTGTTTGGGGCAGAAGCAGAAATGGTTCTTGCTCTCCTTAAATGCCGGCAAGCAGATAGGGATCCGCTTTAACCGTGAAGGACACCCGGAGTTCGACGATTGGCGCTGGGTATCTTATTGGTATCCCATTCGCCAGGTTATCGCCTTCAAGCGCGACGTATATCGCCGCGTGCTTACGGAATTTGCACCGGCTGCCTTGTTCGGCAAGCCTTTGACAACGGAGATCAGACACAGCCGCGGACGTACGCGCGGAGGATATTTGTAGATGGACGAAAGACAAAGTGAACTTCTGCTTGCCTTGCGTCAAATTACTGAAGCAGTAGCAGGCGAGCAGAGCTTAGATCAAGCAATGAACATCTTAGTGCAGCAGATCAGGCGCGCTACCAGAGCTGACTGCTGCTCTTTGTATTTATACGAGCCCCTGCGCGATCGCTTCCGTTTGCGCGCCACTGACGGCTTATCGCCTGATGCGGTGGGCCATGCAGTCTTAAAGTCCGGCGAGGGCTTAGTAGGCGTGGTAGGCAAGCGCCGCGAGATGCTCGATCTGGCCGATGCCTTCTCGCACCCTAATTTTAAATACCTGCCGGAGGTAGGCGAGGATGAGTATCACTCCTTCCTCGGGGTGCCGGTATTAAATCAGTCTGATCTCTTAGGCGTGCTGGTGATCCAAAGCAGGGAGCAGCGCCGCTTCGGGCCGAATGAAGAATACTTCATGCTCACCCTGAGCGTGCAGATCGCCTCCGTCATCGCCATGCGCCGCTCCGTTGAGGTCGATGAGGAGCAGAACATCCGCCGCATCCGCGGTGAGGCCGGCACCGGCGGCCTGGCCATTGCTCAGGCCATGGTGTGGCAGCCGGCAGTATCCCTTGAGCAGGTCAAGATCCTGCGCAGCGACGATCCGGGCATGCAGGTCGAGCTGTTCCATCAGGCGCTGTTCCAGCTGCAGGTGGAAATGGACCGAGCCTCCTTAAAGATGCAGGAGGATGAAAAGGAGCATGCCTACGACGGCTATATGTCAGGATACGGCAAGCTGTTGGACGATCCTGCCTTTGAAAGCGAAGTCGATGACAAGATCATGGCAGAGGGGCTTTTAGCCTCAGCTGCCGTCAAACTGGTCATCACTGACAGGCTCAATGCCGCAAAGGCCAAGGGCGATAAGGAAGAGTATGTCGATACTCAGGATTTCGGGCAGGTGCTGATCACCCGCCTGGTGCACGCCTCAGCGCGCGATTTTGAGGTCGAGGGGCGCGTGATCTTAGTGGTGGACAGTCTTCCGGCGGCCATGATCGCTGAAATGCCGCGCGACAAGATCGCAGGCTTTGTGGCCACCTCGGTCAATACCAGCGCGCATACCATGATTTTGGCGCGCGACTTAGGGATCCCGGCGGTTTTAGGCGTCAACCTTGATCTGTCCGCAGTTGACGGGCACACCCTGATCATCGACGGGCGCAGCTGCGAGATCCTGCTCGATCCTCCGCAGTCGGTGGTAGATGAGTTCTCCGAGCTTCTGGTGCAGGATAAGAAGCAGTCTGATTTATTCAGCTCAGAGCTCAATAAAGAAGGCATCACCTTAGACGGCGCGCACATCGCCATTCAGTTGAACGCCGGCCTCAATCAGCACAATGAAGCTGAAGGGCGCAGGCTGCGCGACATTACCGACGGCATCGGGCTGTACCGCACTGAGATCTCCTTTATGCTGACTAAGACCTTCCCGACGGAAGATCAGCAGTATGACTGGTACGCAGGGCTGCTGGCGCAGTTTGCCGGCAAGCCGGTGTGCATGCGCACCCTGGATGTGGGCTCAGACAAGAGCCTGCCGTATCTGCCGATTAAGGAGGTCAATCCGGCCTTCGGCTGGCGCGGCGTGCGCGTGACCATCGACAATCCGCAGATCCTGCGTACCCAGCTGCGCGCCATGCTGCGCGCGCAGCAGCAGTACGGCAATTTAGAGCTGATGGTCCCCATGGTCTCGCGGCCCGATGAGATCTATTTCGTCAAGAACATGCTCATCGCAGAAGCGGCCGCCATACGTCAGGAGAGCGGGCAGCACTTCCCGCTGCCGCGCTTTGGCGTCATGGTGGAGGTTCCCAGCATCGTCTACATCCTCGAGGACATCATCAGCGATGTGGACTTCCTCTCCATCGGCTCGAACGATTTAATCCAGTATCTGCTGGCAGTCGATCGCTCCAATGTCAAGGTCAGCCGCTTCTTTGACCCCTTCCACCCGGCGGTGGTGCGCTGTCTGGCCTACCTGGCCGATACGGCGCATAAGCATCACAAGCGCATCTCGGTGTGCGGCGAGCTGGCGGGATCCGCCTTAGGGGCGATGCTCCTGGTCTCGCTGGGGTATGAGCATCTGAGCATGAACTACTCGGATTTAGGCCAGGTTAAATACACGCTGCGCCATGTCAGCGCCGCTGAGCTCAAGGGCCTGCGGGATAAGGCTTTATCATTAAGCTCGCCGCAACAGATCCGCGATCTTTATGTCAACTGCGCCAAGGCCAACGGCCTTGCGCGCGCGCTGGATTTTACCGCCGCGCAGCAGCAGGCCTATCAGATTGACCCGGCGGATCTCCCGGAGATCACCGAGCGCCGCGGGCGCGGGGATTAGGGCGCACAGCAAATTAAGGATAGATTGTGCAGATTTATTTAGATTTAATGCGCCGCATCTTAGATGAAGGCGTGGACAGAGACGATCGCACCCATACCGGCACGCGCTCGATTTTCGGCACGCAGATGCGCTTCGATCTGCAGCAGGGCTTCCCGCTGCTGACCACTAAGAAAGTCCATCTGCGCTCCATCATTTATGAACTCTTATGGTTTCTGCGCGGCGATACCAATATCAAGTATCTCCATGATCATAAGGTCTCGATTTGGGATGAATGGGCTGACGCTGACGGTAATTTAGGTCCGGTTTACGGCCATCAGTGGCGCTCCTGGGATGCCCCCGACGGCCGTACCATCGATCAGGTAGCCGAAGCTGTCCGGCTGATCAAAACCGATCCCAATAACCGCCGCATTATCGTCAATGCCTGGAATGTGGCCGAGCTTGATAAGATGGCCCTGCCGCCCTGCCATGTGCTGTTTCAATTTTATGTGGCCCAAGGCAAGCTCTCGTGCCTGCTCTATCAGCGCAGCTGCGACTTCTTCCTCGGTGTGCCGTTTAATATCGCCAGCTACTCACTGCTCACCATGATGATGGCCGCACAGTGCAATTTGGAGTACGGCGATTTCATTTGGACCGGCGGCGATACCCACATTTATCACAATCACTTTGAGCAGTGCAGGGAACAGCTGAGCCGCACGCCGCGAGCGCTGCCGCAGATGCAGATCAAGCGCAAAGCGCCTTCGATCTTTGAGTACGAGTTTGAGGATTTTGAGCTCACCGGCTACGATCCTTATCCCGTGATCAAAGCTCCGGTAGCGGTGTAAGCCGGAAGTGATGCTTTAGAAAGGCTGTAAAAACTTTAAAAATTTAAAAATATACCGAAAGTTAAAAGGACAAGATAGGGAGAGCCGCCGGCGGGTCCGGCAGTTCTCCCTGCGCTGATAAAGGCAGTAATGTCGCCTGACTGCGAAGCAGGGAGCTGCCGCAGCAGACAGCGCCACTATAAATCGCCATAATTCTGTGCTGCGCAATTATGGCGGCAGGAGAAAAAAATGACGGATTATAACTGGGGCCGGATCAAATGGCAGTCCCGCAGGGGCATGCGCGAGCTCGATCTGATGCTCCTCCCTTTTGTGGAGCATGATCTGCCCCACTGCGACGATAAAACTATTGCCGCCTATATCGATTTGCTCAGCGCCACCGACTTGGAGCTGTTTCGCTGGCTGCACGGCACGGCTGAACCCGACACGCCGCAGCGCCGGGATATGATTGCCTATATCATCAAATGCCATGAGGGGCGGCGCGGCGTTGAGGGCGTTTAGCCGACTCACAGGGGCTGGCGCCTCAATATTCTTTTCGGCAGAACAAAAACTTAAAACTAATTGAAATTTTAAGATCAAGATTAAAAACGCGTCAACTACCCCCGCCTAAAGAGGCGGGGGCTTGAAGCTGCAGAGCTTTAAGCCCAGGTTGACTAGCCTAAGTCCCGCAGGGGACTGCGCTTATCAGGAAACAGGCACCGCGGGATGTTGATCCAAGTTCCGCGCTCTGCGGTCTGCGGCAACAAAGCTCTGAAGGGTAAGGAGCTTTATGCTGCAGGCGCTAAACCCTGATAAGCCTTGGCGATGGATCACAACGTGTATTTAACACATGGAGACATAACTTGAGAGTATATGTTTTGAATATGCGGGGAAAACCGCTGATGCCGTGCTCGCCGGCCAAGGCCAGGCATCTGCTGAAGGCAGGAAAAGCCAAAGTGGCAAGACGTACGCCTTTTACCATACAGCTGACCATGGCCACGGGAGAGACTAAGCAGGATGTTTCTTTAGGCGTTGATGCCGGGTA
>CALXNX010000078.1 GCA_944389865.1 uncultured Succinivibrionaceae bacterium | reverse complement strand
GAGAAGCGCAGAACCTATTTAACTGAAATTAGATTACAGGAGGGCGGCAATTCCTCCCCCGCTTAAGAAGCGGGGGTATCCTTGCCGTAACTTGATGATAAAGCAAGACGAAGACTCTTCTTACGGGCGCAAACTGCTGCGTTTGTTCCGCCTGCTCCTTGCCGATCGGCGGCCGCATTATCTGACGGATTTATATCAAAGCCTCAACTGCTCGCCGCAGACCATTCTGCGCTTAATGGATGAAATTGAAGGCGAGGTCGGCATCTCCCTGCAGAAGGGCAAAGACGGAAGGCGGCGCTGGTTTAAGCTTATGCCGCTCAATCGCACCGGCCGGCTGCTCCTTGACAATGAAGATCTGCGCTTTCTGCAGATCTGCCGCGATCTGGCCGATCCTTATCTGCCCGCGCAGATGAAAAAGCGGGTGGATGCCAGACTGTGGGATTTGTCACTGCAGCTGTCCGAGCTCACCCCGGACTCCGAGAACGATACCGAGCGCTTTACTTTTTTCTCTAAAGGCTACATCGACTACACACCCTTTTACGATCGCATCTGCACCCTGCTGGATGCCGCACAGGAGCATGCGGTGTGCTTAGTGCATTACCGCCCCTCCGGCGAGGAGAAAATTAAAGAGCATTACCTGGTGCCATACCGCATCGCCTCGATGAACAGCGCCCTTTACGTCTTAGGCACCTACGTAGCCGACGATTTCATGACCCCGCGCCACTCCGGCTCCCTGGCGGTGCACCGTCTGCTGAAAGTACGGAAAACCGGACATATAACCTCTTTTGAACCTCCGCAGGTGAGCAGCAACAGCTTCGGACTGCCGTGGCATGAGCCGCGCACCTTTAAAATCCGCTTTAAAAAGGGCAAATCGGCCGATTACGTGCGCGAGCGCATTTGGGCGTCCCATCAGCGCTTTTCTGAGGATACTGACGGCCATTTGATCCTGGAGATCACCACCACCAGCGAGCCTGAACTGCGCTCCTGGGTGCGCAGCTTCGGCCCGGAGGAGGCGCAGATCATCTCCTGCAGCAGCACGGAGCCGCAGCAGTCAGATAAAACGCCTGAGAGCAAAGAGTAAAATTTGAATTGGTTTGTCGGCAGCGACCTGCTCTCCGCTTTATGTCCGGCCATGAAGTACAGCAGGGCCGCGCTTATCTGCCGCCCCTGCCGTTAAAAGATCAGCCTGCACTCAGCAGCAATTTACGGCCGGATCCTGCACTGTACGCCATCTTCAGTGGCATACAGCACCACATCCGCGCCGCGGCGGGCAAACAGCCCCACGGTCACTACGCCCGGGATAGCGTTGATGGCGCGCTCTGCAGCTGCCGGATCCGGGATCATGAAATCATGCACGTCCAGGATCTCACAGCCGTTATCGGTGATGCAGCCATCGCGCAGCACCGGCCTGCCGCCTAACTGCGCTAAGCTGCGGGCGACCTGACCGCGGGCCATGGGGATCACTTCCACCGGCAGCGGGAACTTCCCTAAGGTGGAAACGAGCTTGGACTTGTCCACGATGCAGATGAACTTTTCGGCCATCGAGGCTAAGATTTTCTCACGGGTCAGGCAGGCGCCGCCGCCTTTGATCATATCAAAGCTGTCATTGACCTCATCGGCGCCGTCAATATATACCCCGTAAGGCTCGCACTCATTGGGATCGAGCACGCGAATGCCGATATCCTGCAGCATCTGCGTGGTCTTATTGGACGAGCTCACCGCCGCATCCACCTTAATGTGATTGCGGTGAATGGCCTGAATAAACTTCACCACGGTAGAGCCTGAGCCCACGCCTAAAATTCCGTCTTTAGGAATGTACTTTAAGGCCTCTGCGGCCACCATTTCTTTTAATTCATCCTGCGTCATGCAAGTCTCCTTCGTCAAAACACGCTGTATTTACGCCTGCGCTTAACCATTATTCTACCGTAATACGGGCAAAACGGCGCTTGCCCACCTGCCACACATGCGTGCCGGCCGGCAGCTCTGCCTTGGGATCAGTTAAAGCCGCGCCGTCGCACTTCACTGCGCCCTGCTTCATTAAGCGCATGGCCTCAGAGGTAGATGCGCATAAATCAGCGGCCTTGAGCAGCTGCGGGACGGTGTCGGTTTTTAACGTAAGCTCCGGCATATCCTCGGGCAGTGCCCCCTTGGCAAACTGATTGATAAAGCCCTGCACGGCAGCATCGCCGGCCTCTTTGCCGTGATATCGGGCGACGATCTCGCGCCCCAGCTCCAGCTTGGCATCGCGCGGGTTCATCGTGCCGGCGGCGCAGGCGGCGCGCATCTTATCAATCTCATCGACGCTCCTGCGGGACAGGAGGTCAAAGTAGTTCCACATCAAATCGTCAGAGAGCGACATGATCTTGCCGAACATATCCGGAGCCGGATCTTCCACGCCAATATAATTGCCGGCAGACTTGGACATCTTCTTGACGCCGTCAAGCCCCACGAGCAGCGGCATCATTAAGACGGCCTGCGGCTCCTGGCCGGCGTCCTTCTGCAGCTCGCGGCCCATTAACAGGTTGAACTTCTGATCGGTGCCGCCTAATTCCACATCGGCTTTTAAGGCCACGGAATCATAGCCCTGCAGCAGCGGGTATAAGAACTCGTGAATGGCAATCGGCTGGCCTGCCTGATAGCGCTTGGTGAAGTCGTCGCGCTCCAGCATACGGGCAACGGTGAGCTTGGCGGCAAGACGGATCATGCCCTCAGCGCCCAGCCTGCTCAGCCACTCGGAGTTATAGCGGATCTCGGTCTTATCCTTGTCCAGAATCTTAAAGGCCTGCACGGCGTAGGTCTTGGCGTTTTCCATGATCTGCTCGCGTGAAAGCTGCGGGCGGGTAGCGTTCTTGCCGGTAGGATCGCCTACCGAGGCGGTAAAATCGCCGATGATCAGCACCACCTTGTGGCCCAAATCCTGGAAAGCGCGGAGCTTATTTAAAATTACAGTGTGACCTAAATGAATGTCAGGAGCGGTCGGATCCATGCCGAGCTTGACAGTAAGCTGACGGCCGGAAGAGAGCTTCTGCTTTAATTCCTCCAGCGGAATGATCTCGGCCGTGCCGCGGGTGATTTCACGTAAAGCTGCATCTACATCAGCCATCGATTTCTCCTGTTGTGGTAAATAATAAGCCGGGCCATTGTAATACAAAAACTGCCGCAATTACCTGCGGCAGCTTCAGGATCTGTTTATCAGCCTTACTCTTCTTGACGGGAGGCTTCAGCTGCAGCTGAAGCTTCCATGCCGGCTTTCAATACGGCACAGATCTTAGCAGGGTCATAGACGCAGCCCTGCCAAGTGCCCCCGCTTACTGCCTGCAGCATTGCCCACATGGCGGTGTCAGCAGGCAGCGCCGGATGCGGCCGCACCTCAGGATGCAGCGGACGGGCAGCTAAGATCTTCGCCCCCTCCTCAGGCGTCACCTCATGCTCGGGCGTACCTAAGAAGTTCAGCGAACCGGTAAGATGCCTGCGATCAATGATGACCTCGACGAGATCGCCGTCGCGCAGCTTGCCGATAGGCCCCCCGGCTAAAGCCTCAGGACCGATGTGGCCGACACAGGCGCCGGTAGAGACGCCCGAGAAGCGCGCATCGGTAAGCAGCGTCACATATTTGCCAAAGGGCAGATATTTAAGCGCAGAAGTCAGCTGATAAGTCTCTTCCATACCGGTACCTAAAGGACCGCCGCCGATCACGCACATAATGTCGCCTTTGACTATCTTTCCCTCCTTAATGGCTTTGATAGCAGCCTCTTCAGAGACAAAGACCTTGATGGGACCGCGGGCGCGATAGACGCCGTCCTCGCCGACCACGGTCGGATCGATGGCAGTGGACTTAATCACCGAGCCTTCCGGGGCGATATTGCCGCGCGGGAAGGTGATGGTGGAAGTCAGACCCTTAGCCTTAGCGCGCTCAGGCGGCATGATCACATCATCCGGATCCACGTTATCGGCATCCTGCAGCAGACGACGCAGGGCCTGACGGCGCGCGGAGTGCTCCCAGCAGTCCAAATTCTCGCCTAAAGTCGAACCGGTGACGGTCATCACATCCTCGTGCAGCAGGCCCAAGCGGCGCAGATGGAGCATCACCTCGGCCACGCCGCCGGCGAGGAACATCCGTACTGTCGGATGCGGCACCGGACCATTGGGGTTGACGCTGACTAAACGCGGGACAGCTGCATTGATGCGGTGCCAATCATCGACCGCAGGTCTGCGGCAGCCTGCCTCAAAGGCGATGGCCGGCAGATGGAGCAGGATGTTGGTCGAGCCGCCGACTGCTGCATGCAGCACCATGGCGTTTTCAATGGCCTTGTCGGTGACGATGTCCTTGACGGTAAGACCGCGGCGCAGCAGATGCAGCAGCGCCTTGGCCGAATCAGAGGCAATCTTGAGCCAAATCTTTTCGCCCGAAGGAGCCAAAGCCGAATGGGTCAGAGCAAGGCCTAAGGCTTCAGCAATCACCTGTGAAGTGCCTGCCGTCCCTAAGAACTGACAGCCGCCGCCTGCCGAGGCGCAGGCCAGGCAGCCCTGGCGCGCGGCATACTCCAAGGTAATTTCATTATTGGCAAAGCGCGCCCCGATGGTCTGCACCTTGCCGGCATCCTCGCCCTGAGCTGCCGGCAGCGTAGTGCCTCCGGGGATGAGCACGGCCGGCTTGTCATGCGCTGAGCACAAGGCCATCATCATGCCGGGCAGGCCCTTATCGCAGGTAGCGACGCCTAAAAAGCCCTGTGCGGTAGGCAGCGAGCGCATTAAGCGCTTGAGCACCAGGGCGCTGTCATTGCGGTAAGGCAGCGAGTCGAACATGGCATGCGTGCCCTGCGAGCGCCCGTCGCAGGGATCGGTGACGTATGCGGCAAAAGGCAGAGCCTTGTCTTTGGCCAGCTCCTCTGCGGCCGCTTTAACCTGCGCGGTCAGCTCGTAATTTCCGGTGTGATAGGTCAGCGCAATAGGCCTGCCGTTATCACCGCGCAGACCGCCGGCGTTGCTTAAAATCAGGACCTCCGGACGATCGAGCTCAGAAGGCTCCCAGCCGATGCCGGCATCCATGGTCCAGCCGAATAAATTGCCCGAAGGGTCATGACGCAGCTTCTCCGCGCTTAAAGGCAGAGAGCCCTGCGGTCCCGGGGCCTTGGTACGCGGAGCAAAGTATTCCGCGCTCTCATGCTCAAAAATATCGGCAGCGCTCATAACTTATCTTTCCTTTATCCTGCTCTTATTTAGATGATCTGCAGCTCATGCATTAAAGCCTTGAGCTCAGCCTTTTTCTCCTCTGACAGCGGCGAGGTGGGCGGCAGCACCGCGGTAGAAATATCGACGCCGGCCAGCACCGTGGCTTCCTTAACGCAGTTGACGAACGGGCTGTCAAGGCCGTAGACGCGAGTCACTTCTAATAAGTGCTGATGCCACCGGCAGGCTGCAGCCGTATCGCCCTTGACGAAATTCTGATAGGTGTTGATGGTAAACTGCGGAGCAAAATTGCCGCTGGCTGAGATCACGCCGGCGCCGCCTGCGAGCAGATTGGTTAATAAGTGGTTGTCAAAGCCGCAGAACACCGCAAAGTTCGGGTTAACCTCATGGAGCACGCGGTTCATTTCAGTGATGTGGCCGATGCAGTCCAAGGTCTCCTTGATGCCGACGATATTAGGATTTTCTTTAACTAAGGACGCCGTAAAGGCCGGAGTCAGATCCTGCCCGGTTAAAGCCGGGAAGTTGTAGAGCATCATCGGCAGACCGGAGACGCTGTGAGCGATCGCGGTGAAGTACCTGCGCAGGTTGTCCTCAGTTAAATGCCAGTAATAAGGATTGATGGCCACGATGCCGTCTGCGCCGCACTCCTTGGCATGCACTGACAGTTCCACTGCCTCGCGGGTATTGGTGCTGCCGGTACCGATGAGGACCGGAACGCGGCCATGAACCAGCTTTACCACCTGCTCCGCGACTTCCTTGCGCTCGGCGGTATTCATCTGCGAGAACTCGCCGCCGCTGCCTAAAAAGAACAGGCCGTCTACGCCGCTCTCAATTAAAAAATCAATTAAGCGGGCCTGGCCCTGCGGATCAAACTTAAAATCGGCGGTAAAAATGGTGGAAACAGGGGGAATAACTCCCTTAAAGACAAAATCAGCCATGATGAGATCTCCAATTTTCAATGTTACGGTCCTGTCAATTAGTTCCATATATGAGACTAAATTTTTATATACGGAACAGCTGCGCTTATTGTAGCAAAGAACAGGGGCGGTATTTTGTCCCAGCACTCTTAAATATGGACTAAATGCGAAAAACCGGCTTTGAGCAGTAAAATTTTTGAATATTCTACTGCCCCCTGAAGGCAGACGTTTGAAAAACGTCGTCAGCCGCCTGCCGCTGCAGTCGGCCCGGATGGTCTCAGGCCGCAGCTCTCAGCGCTTTCCTTCAGGTCTAACCGCCTGTCCCTTTCAGGACTCACGGCCATTTGAGGCGC
>CALXNX010000077.1 GCA_944389865.1 uncultured Succinivibrionaceae bacterium | reverse complement strand
AAAACGCAACATGTCAGGATGCCATTCATCCCCACCCTGGAAGAGGATGGGGACTTCTGGCATCATACTGTTAAAGAATTAAGGCTCTAAGCCGTTGTTCTTCAGCACCACTTCGCGCTCGAATACGCGTTCGCAGTAGTGGCAGCGCATCAGCACCTGACCGTCATCGCTCTTGGAGATCTTAAAGCGCGGCGTGGCATCCTTTTCTACATGGGTAATGCAGTTGCTGTTGGGGCATTCAAACGCGCCGATGATCTCAGGCGGCAGCCGCAGCTTGTACTTATCCACCACCTTGTAGTTTGAGATCTGATTAATGGTCGCATTAGGCGCTAAGATGGCCAGCTGCTCCGTCTCTGACGGCGAGAAGGTTACATTCTCAATCTTAATGATGTCCTTGCACTTAAGATCGCCTGATCTTAAGTTGAAGCCCACGGTCATGCGGTTTTTCTTGCCCTTGCCTAAGAATTTGAACAGCCGCAGGATATTCATGGCCTGACCCGGCGCAATGTGGTCGATCACGGTGCCGTTGGCAATAGCCTCAACTAAGCGCTTGTCCTGAGAAATGGTATCGGTCATGATTAAATCTCCTTATTCAACACTAAGGACAGCAGCGCCTGACGCGCGAAGACGCCGTTGGCGGCCTGCTTGAAGTAGTAAGCGTGCGGCGAGGCATCAACGTCTAAGGTAATTTCGTCGATGCGCGGCAGCGGATGCAGGATCTTCATATTTGATTTGGCCTCAGAGAGCATGTCCGCGCTTAAGATGTACTTAGAGCGCAGGTGCTGATATTCGGTCTCATCAAAGCGCTCTTTCTGCACGCGGGTCATGTACAGAATGTCCACCTCCGGGATCACTTCCTCGATGGTGCGGTGCACTGAGTACTTGATGCCGCATTTATCCAAGTGATCCAGAATGTATTTCGGCATGGCCAGGGACTCTGGCGACACTAAGTAGATGCGCGCATTGTATAAGGACAGCGCTTCGGCCAGCGAGTGCACGGTGCGGCCGTATTTCAAATCGCCCACGAAGGCAATCTTGATGTCATCGAGGCGCTGCTGTGTCTCATAAATGGTGAAGAGATCCAGAATGGTCTGCGAAGGATGCTGATTGGCTCCGTCGCCGGCATTGATCACCGGTACCGGTGAAATGTCCGCGGCTAAGCGGGCAGCGCCTTCCATGTGGTGGCGCATCACTAAGGCATCAGTATAGGAGGTGATGATGCGGATGCTGTCTGCCAGGGTCTCACCTTTCTTGCCCAGCGAGGTGTTGCTGGCATCGGCAAAGCCGATCACGCGGCCGCCTAAACGGTTGATGGCGGTCTCAAAGGAAAGTCTGGTTCTGGTGGAGCCTTCAAAGAAGGTCACGCCGATAAGTCTGCCTTTGAGCAGATCATCGCGCGGATGCTCTTTTAAAGAGCGGGCGGTATGCAGAATGAATTCCAGATGGTCGCGAGTAAACTCGGAAATTGAGATGATATCCTTTTGGAAGAGAGGATTGGTCATGTTGCTTTCCCTTTAGTTATTTAAGTTAAAGGGAACTGACGCTGGCGCGGCTTCAGGAAGCTGCGGCTTTTTTGCGCTGTTCCTGAAGACTTTATTATACAGACTGCAGCAGAATTTTGCACTCAGTTAACCAGCGCCAAGAGAGCAGTAAGCCTGCTGAATTTTCACCGTTCCTGCCTTTGACGAACTCAAGCTGCGGTGTGCCCGAATCCTTGGCGGCAGTCAGTTTTCTGACCATGCAGGGATTAATCTCAATGCAGCAAGGCTCACGATGTCATCGGTAAATTGGATAGTCCGCAAAATCTAAGACAAGCGGACTCATGGTAAAGCGCAGGCAGGTCGACACGCCGGCCAAAAGCGCCTAAAAACAGCGTGTTTCAGTCAAATTTAGAGGGCAACATCAGGGTTGCTGTTAAATAAATTTTGTAAAACAATTGGTTAAACTGCAGCAAAATATCCTGCAGATAGGGCTTTACAAGCAGGGAAAAAATCAGGATAATATGCGCCGTTGCTTTGCAGGAGCATAGTTCTAATGGTAGAACAGCGGTCTCCAAAACCGACGGTTGAGGGTTCGAGTCCTTCTGCTCCTGCCAGCTGAAGCAACCCCTCCTAATCTTTTCCGATTTTCCGTGAGTTTTCAGCTGTCAGCAGCGTCGTACCTGCGTCTGCCGCTTGCACCGTTTTCCGACTTTGCTAAGATCTGCGCAGATCAGCCGCCCTTAATGGAGGGAATTGCCGTGGAATTAGTCTATTTGTATCACAGCGGCTTTGCCGCGCTTGCGGATGACTGCGCCGTCCTGTTTGATTTCTATGAAGACAGCAAAGGACCGCTGGAGGGCTTTGTGCATGAGGATCTGTTAAAGCGTCCCGGCCCTTTGTATGTACTCTCCAGCCACTTCCATGCAGACCACTTCTCGCCCTTGGTATTTGATTTTATTGAGCGCAAGCCCGATATCCGCTACATCTTCTCCAAAGATATCTATAAGCGCCGCAAAAAGTGGCTGCCCCTTGATGACATTGCCTTTTTAAGTGAAGGCGATGTTTACGCCGATGAGCATTTAAAGGTCAAAGCCTTCGGGTCAACCGACTGCGGCGTATCTTTTTATGCGGAATTTGCAGGTCTTAAGCTCTTTCACGCCGGGGATTTAAATAATTGGCACTGGCAGGATGAAAGCACCCCTGAGGAGGCGCGCAGAGCGCAGCAGGAATATTTGACTGCCCTGCAGAAACTGCAGGAGGAAGTGCCGGAAGTAGATTTGGCTATGTTCCCGGTAGATCCGCGCTTGGGCTCGGACTATTACCGCGGCGCAGAGCAGTTTGTCGCGGCCATTCACTGCCGCTGCTTTGCCCCGATGCACTTTGATGCCGCCTACGACAAAGCCGACGCCTTTGCTCCGGTCGCAGCTGCTGCGGGGGCGCAGTTCCTGCAGATTAAAGAGCGCGGCCAGCACTTTATAATCTAAAGCAGCTCTAGGGACAGCCCGGATAAAATTGTTAAACTATGCCCAAATTGTCGGCTACAGGAGAAAACAAATGCAGATTGGCGCACGTTTTGATCACTTTAATATCAATGTCACGGATTTAAATAAGAGTATCGCTTTTTACGAGCAGGCTTTAGGTCTGCACGAGGTCAGACGCAAGGAAGCCTCCGACGGATCCTTTACCTTAGTGTACATGGGCGATGACAAGAGCAATTTTCAGCTGGAGCTTACCTGGCTTAAGGATAAGGAAGGTCCGTATGAGCTCGGCGACAACGAGAGCCATCTGTGCCTGCGCGTGAGCGAGGATTACGCTAAGGTCCACGCTTTCCATAAAGAGATGGGCTGCGTCTGCTATGAGAACACCAGGATGGGGCTGTACTTCATCCATGATCCGGATGACTACTGGATTGAGATCCTGCCTGAGAAAAAGTAAACCCGTCAAACTTTAGGGGAAGCTGTAAAACAGGGAGTGCTGCAATGGCTGAAAATTTTACCCGCACGGTATGGAAGCTGCGCGAGGGCGTCAGTGCGCCTTTTGCCCGTCCCGAGGGCGCGGCGCTGCAGTTGCAGAACGCGGAGGTACAGAGCGCAGTACTGCAGGCGGAGGAGATCACGCCGCAGTCTGAGGCGCAGTCAATACCGCTGTCATCGGCTGCGGCAGAGGGGCCTGCGGCTCCCGCATCTCCAGCAGCTCCCGCTGCACCTGCTCAGGTTTCTGCTGCCGTACAGGAAAAAGCTTCTGCTGCCTCGCTGCCGCCTCAGCCTGATCCCAGTGCGTCCTCGGTGGTGTGGATCAGCCCGCAGCTGCAGCTTACTTATCTGCAGAATTTAATTAAGTTTCTGCAGTCAAAGGGCGTACAGGTGCAGACTGCCCAGCTGCCTGAGACTTTGCCCGGGCCCGGTGCGGCGCTGCTCGCTCGCGGCGATGTGCCGCCGCTGGGCTGTCCCTGCTGGCTGCCTACCGAGGATAAAGCTCCGCTGTGGGCTTTTTTAAAGCGCGAGCTGCCGGAGCTGCGCTCATGAGATCCTTGGGGCAGATTAAGGTAAAACGCGTCCGCAAGGCCAATCCTGAGCTGCTTAAAGCATTATTTGCCGTGGAGCTGTCGGCCCATGTTTCCCCGTGGACCTACGATGATATAGCCTGGTGCTTTGAATCCGGGGTGATAGTCTCGGTGCTCTATGAAGGGCGCAGCATTATCGGCTATGCCATGGTGCGCACCGCAGCCGATGAGGCTGAGATCTTAACTATCGGGATTGTGCGCTCAAGGCAGGGCCTCGGTCTTGGCAAAAAGCTCCTTGCCCACGGGCTCAATGCGGCGATGGAGCAGGGGGCAGCGGTGTGCTTTTTAGAAGTGCGCGTGCACAATTCACCTGCGATCAGGCTTTACGAGCGCTTTGGCTTTGCAAAGGCCGGCGTGCGCAGAAACTATTACGGAGCCCAGCCTAATCATCCTGCCGAGGATGCCTATACCATGCGCTGCGAACTTAAGGATGCAGCCGCACAGATTGCAGCCTTCCTGAACTGAAAACAGGCGCGCCGATAAGCGATCCGGTGCGCAATACCGGATCCGCGCTCTTTATTGCATCAAATCTTTGAGCAAGTCAGCATTTTGAATACGTGTGCGCTTGCGCAGGCCTGCTGCGGCGTTAGAATGTAGCGCTGATAGACACTTTTGTGTTGGTTTAAAACAATAGGAACAAACCATGCTCATAGGTATCCCCAAGGAAAGCCTGCGCGGTGAGACCAGAGTCGCTGCGACTCCGGACACCGTCGGCAAGCTGATTAAATTAGGCTTTGAGGTTCAAGTGCAGAGCAACGCCGGTGCTGACGCCAGCTTCGATGACGCGCAGTACACTGCCGCCGGCGCAAAGGTGGTGAAGGGCCGCGAGGTCTGGAACTCCTCTGACATCATCTTCAAGGTCAATGCTCCCAATGATGACGAAGTAAATTACTTAAAAGAAGGTCAGACCTTAGTAAGCTTCATCCGCCCGGCACAGCATCCGGAACTGGTTGAGAAGCTCAATGCCAAAAAGGTTAACGTGCTGGCCATGGACATGGTGCCGCGTATTTCCCGTGCGCAGTCCTTAGATGCCCTGTCCTCTACCGCTAATATTTCCGGCTACCGCGCCGTGATTGAGGCCGCCCACTGCTTCGGCCGCTTCTTCACCGGTCAGGTGACTGCTGCAGGAAAGGTGCCGCCTGCCAAGGTGCTGGTGATCGGCGCCGGCGTAGCAGGTCTGGCGGCTATCGGCGCTGCTCATTCCCTGGGCGCCGTGGTCCGCGCTTTTGATACCCGCCTTGAGGTGGCCGATCAGATTAAGTCCATGGGCGGCGAGTTCTTAAAGCTTGATTTCAAGCAGGAAGACGGCAGCTCGTCTGACGGCTACGCTAAGGTCATGTCCGATGAGTTCATCAAGGCTGAGATGGAGCTCTTTGCTCAGCAGGCCAAGGATGTAGATATCATCATTACTACCGCTGCTATTCCGGGCAAGCCGGCACCGCGCCTTGTCACTAAGGAAATGGTTGAGAGCATGAAGCCGGGCTCCGTGATCGTCGATTTGGCGGCGGCCACCGGCGGCAACTGTGAACTGACCGTGGAAGGCAAGATCACCACCACTCCTAACGGTGTGAAGATCATCGGCTACTCCGATTTAGCCGCCCGTCTGCCGGCCCAGTCCTCGCAGCTGTACGGCACCAACTTAGTGAACTTAGCCAAGCTCCTGTGCAAGAACAAGGACGGCCAAATCAACATCGATTTTGAAGATGTGGTCCTGCGCAATATGACCGTGACCAAGGACGGCGAGGTTACCTTCCCGCCGCCTAAGATCAGCGTGTCCGCAGCGCCGGCGGCCAAGCCTGCTGCTGCAGAGCCTCCTAAGGTGGAGCGTCATGAAGTCAGCAGGACGCTGAAGATCTCCTGCCTCGTGGTGCTGCTGGCGGCCTTCGTGCTTATCGGCATCTTTGCGCCGGAGAAATTCCTGCCGCACTTTACTGTGTTCGTCTTAGCCTGCGTCTGCGGCTACTACGTGGTGTGGAATGTGACCCATTCCCTGCATACTCCGCTGATGTCCGTCACGAATGCTATTTCCGGCATTATCGTGGTCGGCGCGCTGCTGCAGATCAGCTCCGGCAGCCTGGTGATCACCGCCTTCTCCTTTATCGGCGTGCTGATTGCCTCCATCAACATCTTCGGCGGCTTTGCGGTTACCCGCCGTATGCTCGCTATGTTCAGAAAGCAGTAAGGGGAGAGAATAAAAATGGTATTAGGTCCTATTCACATGGCCTATATTCTGGCCGCCCTGCTGTTCATTCTGGCCTTAGCCGGGCTGTCCAAGCAGGAAACTGCTAAATTAGGCTGCACCTCGGGCATGGTAGGCATGACCATCGCTCTGATCGCTACCTTCTTCCAGGTAGAGTCGGGCTTAGGCTTTGCCTTAATCGTGGTCGCCATGGCCATCGGCGCCGGGATCGGTATTTACGTGGCCCGCAGGGTCGCTATGACTCAGATGCCGGAAATGATCGCCTGCCTGCACAGCTTCGTAGGTTTAGCTGCGGTGCTGGTCGGCTATAACTCTTTCCTGGAGTTAGGCGGCAGCGCTCCGACTACCGTAACCATCCCGGTCGATGCTACCGCTGATGAAATCGCTGCGCTGTTGGAGCAGGCCGGCGCTGCTGCTGCCGGTGTCATCGCAACCATGTCGGCAGCTGAGCTCAACACCCATCTGGCTGAGATCTTCCTGGGCGTCTTCATCGGTGCGGTGACCTTCACCGGCTCCATTGTCGCTTACGGCAAGCTGAACGGTACTTACAAGCTGCGCGTGTTCAAGTCTGCTCCGCTGGTCATTCCGCATGGTCATCTGCTCAATCTGCTGGCCTTAGTGGTCTCGCTGTTCCTGATGATTTGGTTCATGGCCGCTGACGTTCCGCCGGCAGCTCCGCTGATCCTCATGACGGTGATCGCCTTCGTCTTCGGCGTGCACTTAGTGGCAGCTATCGGCGGCGCTGATATGCCGGTGGTGATCTCGATGCTCAACTCCTACTCCGGATGGGCGGCGGCAGCTTCAGGCTTCATGCTGAGCAATGACCTGCTCATCGTGACCGGCGCTCTGGTAGGCTCTTCAGGTGCCATCCTGTCCTACATCATGTGCCGCGCTATGAACCGCTCCTTCATCTCCGTGATCGCCGGCGGCTTCGGCAACGAAGGCGCAGCAGCCTCCTCTGATGAAGAGATGGGCGAGTATCGCGAAATCAAGTGCCCTGAGGTGGCTGAGCTCTTAAAGAACTCCTCCTCCGTGATTATCGCTCCGGGCTACGGCATGGCGGTGGCTCAGGCCCAGAATGCGGTAGCGCAGCTGACCGAGAAGCTCAAGGCCCGCGGCATTGAAGTGCGCTTTGCCATTCATCCGGTGGCCGGCCGTCTGCCGGGTCATATGAACGTACTCTTAGCAGAAGCTAAGGTTCCGTATGACATCGTGCTGGAGATGGACGAAATCAATGATGATTTCGAGAACACCGATACCGTGCTGGTGATCGGCGCTAACGACACCGTGAATCCGGCTGCGTTAGAGAACCCGAACAGCCCGATCGCCGGCATGCCGGTGCTGGAGGTCTGGAAGGCCCGCAATGTGGTAGTGTTCAAGCGCTCGATGAATACCGGCTACGCCGGCGTGCAGAACCCGCTGTTCTTCAAGGAGAACACTGCGATGTGCTTCGGCGACGCCAAGAAGAGCGTCGAGGAAATCGTCGCTAACCTCTAATGAGGTTTACGCTGCCGGGGCGGACGCTCCGGCAATTAAGTCAAAACCGCAGCTGTATCGATGGCCGCGGTTTTGTCGTTTTTAGGAGCACCCTTTGTCAATTACCCCCGCCTAAAGAGGCGGGGGCTTGAAGCTGCAGAGCTTTAAGCCCAGGTTGACTAGCCTTAGTCCTTAAAGGGACTGCGCTTATCAGGAAACAGGCACCGCGGGATGTTGATCCAAGTTCCGCGCTCTGCGGTCTGTGGTAAATAAG
>CALXNX010000076.1 GCA_944389865.1 uncultured Succinivibrionaceae bacterium | reverse complement strand
AGTGGTAAACTTGCGGGGACGAGCCATGATAATTCTCCTGCCGGACACACAGGAGAATTATACACCGTCAGATGACAATTAATTAACGAATTTAGCGAATGTTATACTAGAATAAAACCTGCGTAAAAATTTCAGTTTTCAGCCCTTAACATTACTAAGCCGCGGGATTAAGATGGCATAACTGTCAGGTTTTACGGCACAGCTTAACTGCCGTACAGGCCGCTCAGCTGCACAGTTTTAGACAGAGGTTAACCTAAAAATGCGCGTAAATTTACCGGTTGTTGATCGCGAAACGCCCTTCCCGGACGATCCCGGCGCCAAAATCATATCCGTTACCGACTTAAGCGGCGTCATCCTTGATGTCAACGACGTCTTTGTAAAGGTATCCGGCTTCTCTCGTGAAGAGCTCATCGGTCAGCCGCAGAACATCATCCGCCATCCCGACATGCCGCCGGCCGTATTTGAGCACATGTGGAATCTGCTCAAAGCCGGCAAAACCTTTCACGGCATTGTGAAGAACCGCTGCAAGGACGGCTCCTATTACTGGGTTGATGCCTTTATCATCCCGATTGTGCAGTACGGCAAAACCATCGGCTATGAATCGGTCCGCTCACGCGCCAAGCCGCAGGACATTGCGCGGGCGGTCAAGCTCTACAAGCGTCTGGCCAAAGGCAAAGCCCCCTCAAAAAACGGCGATCCGGTGCGCTGGGGAATTTACGGCTTATATGCTGCAGGCTTTGGGGCGGCTCTTTATCAGCCCTCTGCTCTCAGCTCCGCCGTTTTAGGCGTACTGGGCATCGCCGGCATGGGCTATGCCTATTTAAAGCGTCAGCGCTTCCTGCATGACATGGAGCGTTATCTGCCGGTAGAGCAGGATGCGGTGGGGCTTGCTACCTATACCTCAGCCCCGGGAGCCTTCGGCCAGCTGATTTTTGCAGTCCGCGCTGCCATGCAGCATTTTGACGCCCTGCTGACGCGCGTGCAGGATATGGCCGTACGCGTCGAGGATGTAGCCGACCAGAATCTGAACATCTCGCGGCAGAATGCGGATCAGACCGGTCATCAGCTGCAGGAGGCGCAGTCGCTGGGCAAGGAGATGAACGATATCGCCGGCGCTATTTCCAATATGATGCAGGATTTAAAGCGTCAGGTCACCGAGACCGCCTCCCATGCCCAAAGCGCCCATGACGATGTGGCCGCCGGCAAGGATGTGGCGCAGAGCACTATCGACAGCATCTTAAAGCTCGACAGCAGCGTCAGCGATATTGCCTCCGCTATTGAAAACTTAGGCAAGCGCGTAGATGAGATCGCCAAGGCGGCCGATTTAATTGAGGAAATTGCTGATCAGACCAACCTTTTGGCCTTAAACGCCTCGATTGAGGCCGCCCGCGCCGGCGAGCACGGCCGCGGCTTTGCGGTGGTTGCCGATGAAGTGCGTGCGCTGGCTCTGCGCACCCGCAAGAACACCAATGAAATTCACGAGCTCATCCAAAACTTTAAGGAAACGGCCCAAAGCACGGAAGAGGCTGCCCTGAAGGGTGAGGAAGCTGCGCGTCAGGGCGTCGATCACGTGACGCAGAGCTCCAATATGCTCGACAGCGTCTTAAGCTCGATGACTGAGATCAACAGCCTGACCCGCAATATGAGCACCAGCATCGTCGATCAGGCGCAGACTGCGCAGATCATCACCGACCGCGTACGCAGCATGGTCAATATTTCTGATGAAAATCGCGATGTCAGCTTAAAGAGCTTTGAGGGCATGACGCACTTAAAGGATATCGCAGATGAGCTGGGCTCCATGGTCAGCCGCTTCAGCAGCGAGAAGCCCCATGGCGAGTAGCTGACTGCACAGAAAAAACCCCGGGAGCTTAGAGCTTTCCGGGGTTTTTTCGTGCCTTACTTTTTATCAGGCTGCGGCTTGAGGCTTCTCAATTCAATCGACAGAATCGACAGCTCATTGACCTTCACAATAGTGATCTCCCATTTGGCAAAGGTAATGATCTCGCCCTGTTTCGGCACCCGCTGCAGATAATCGAGGATAAAGCCTGCAATGGTGTGATAGTTCTCAGAGGGCGGCACCTTAAAGCCGGTCAGGCGCGACACATCTTTTAAGATGGCATCACCTTCAATCCGGTAGACGCCCGGGGAGACGCGCACCAGCTCCGGCACTTCCGCCTGCTCCGGCAATTCGCCGGCGATCTCCTCCATGATGTCATGCAGTGAAATCAAACCTTCAAAATTGCCGAACTCATCAATGACAAAGGCAATGGTGCCCTTGGTCTTACGGAACTCCTCTAATGCCTTTAAGATGCTGATGGTCTCCGGCAAATATAAAGGCTCGCGGACAAACGCAGTCGGATCAAAGGGCTTAATATCTTTTTGACCGGCCTTTTCCTGCTCCTGGCGCTTTAAGATTTGAGTTATCAGATCAATGCGGCGCACGTAGCCTAAAGGCTGATCCTTCTGCCCGTTCTTATAGGCTGCCACGCGCGAGCGCGCCAGCGAAAAGAGTTCCTTAGTAAGCTCATTGAGCGGCAGCGACAGATCAATCATCTCCACATCGGTGCGCGCAGTCATCACCGCTTTAATCGGCATCGAGGAGAGCTGCAGCACGCGCGAGACCATTTCCTTTTCTTCAAAATCAAAGACCTCCGAGCCGGTCTTGGAGACGATAGCTTCCTTGAAGGTCTGCACCTGATTTTGATTGGAGCCCAATAAACGCAGCACCAGGTTGGCGGCCACCTCGCGGCTTTCCATGGAGCCGGCCCCCTTCCCCAGCTTCAGGGTATTGCGCCGCGCTACCTGATTGAAAATTTCAATCAGAATCGAGAAGCCGATGGCGGCGTACAAATAGCCCTTAGGCACATGGAAGTGCAGGGCCTCCATCATAAGCGAGCAGCCGATCAGCAGCAGGAAGCCTAAGCACAAAATCACCAGAGTCGGATGATGGCTGACAAATTCAGTAATGGCTTTAGAGGCTAAAGTCATGATGCCCATAGCTATGACCACGGCAAACATCATGATGAAGACATGATCGATCATGCCCACGGCCGTGATGATGGCATCGAGCGAGAATACCGCATCGAGCACCACGATCTGCAGCACCACCAGCCAGAAGGCGGAACCTGCAGCCTTGGAGGCCGAGAGCTCTTCATCAAAGCCCTCCAATTTAGCGTGCAGCTCATGCGTAGCTTTATACAGCAGGAATAGACCGCCTACCAGCATCACCAGATCGCGCCCGGAGACCGCAAAGTCGCCGATGTGAAATAAGGGCTCGGTAAAAGTGACGATATAGGAGATAAAGGTCAGTAAAATGAGGCGGATAATTAGTGCGCCGCCTAAGCCCGTGTAGCGGGCCTTATCGCGCAGCTTCTTAGTGGGCAGCTTGGCTGACAGAATGGCGATGAACACCAAATTGTCGATGCCCAGCACAATTTCGATCACCACCAAGGTCAAAAGACCCAGCCAGGCTGTCGGGTCGCTGACCCAGGCCATGTCAAACATCACATGATGTACAGGTACGGACGGATCCATCAGTGCACCTCCGTACAGCTCATGCTGAAGCTTAGCAGATCACATGGCGTGAAAAATGAAATATTTTTAACTTGAGTCCGCATCCGGACAGGATCCGGGACGGAGAGAATGGAAATGGCAGCTTGACTGCAGCTGCCGGTACTACTGTCTGCAGACACTTTTAATTAATTAACCTCATACATGCCACACGGCACATTTTTAATATAGCAAAAAGCCCGGCAGGATGGAAATTCTATGCCGCACTGGCACAAAAAATGCGATCTCTGCCGGGCCTTGGGGACTTTACGTCCGCGCCTTATCTCTCTCCCCTGAAAGATCTGGTGCGACGCGGTCCCGGGGTGCTGATGCGCCCGTTATTGTAGCTTTTGACCTTGACGCCCGGATGGCGGCGTCCCTGACCGTTATCCTGGCGGGACGGACGCTCACTCTGTCCCCAGGACAGCTCGCGGACCTGATAGGCCCCGCTGCTGCTGCGGGTCACCACGCGCGCCGCCTGCGGCCGCGGGCTTCTCGTGCTCACGGCTCCGTAAACCGCGGATCCGCCGCTGCGGGCAGCAGCGGCGGCTGCGCGCTGAGGCTGGCCGCGGAAATCATTACTGCGGCCGCGTTCCTGCTGCTGGCGCTGATCGCTGAGGCGGCTTCTTAACTTGTTGCGATACAGTCCGCTGCCGCGGCTTTCGGGACGACCGCGCCCGCGCTCATTACGATCGCTGCGATCTCGGCGGTCACTGCGCTCCCCGTAAGGACGGCGGTTATTATTGGCTGGAGCCTGCAGGCGGCGATCGCGCTGCGCCAGCCGCTCTAAAGGCACCTTAGCGGCCTCGCTGTCCTTTAAGGCGCGCAGGCCGGCGGCGCTGCGCAGGCTGTTGATTTCACCTACAGTCAGCTCGCGGTATTCACCGGCGTGCAGATGCGGATCTAAATCTAAATTGGCGTATTTAATGCGTATCAGGCGGCTGACCTGTACGCCCACCTTTTCCCACAAGCGGCGCACTTCACGGTTGCGGCCTTCCTTCAGGCAGACGTGATACCACACATTGCGTCCCTCGCCGCCGGCAAAGCGCACTTCATCAAAGCGGGCCGGACCGTCATCGAGCTCTACGCCTTCCTTTAAAGCCTTAATCTGCTCATCTGTAACCTCGCCGAAGACGCGTACGGCGTAAATACGCTCAATGCCCCCGCGCGGATGCATCAGAGCGTTGGCCAGCTCCCCATCTGTAGTAAACAGCAGCAGACCTGAAGTGTTTAAATCCAGACGGCCGACATAGATCCAGCGCCCGAAATCAGGGCGCGGCAGATGATCAAAGACCGTCGGACGATCTTCCGGATCTTTAATGGTGGTTAATTCGCCTTCAGGTTTGTAGTACATCAGTACCCGGCACTTGGGTTTTTCCGTCTGCGGCGTGGCCACCACCCTGCCGTCAATTTTGACCGTCACATCATTCTCTACGCGATCCCCGACCTTAGCAATGCGGCCGTTCACTTCAATGCGGCCGGCGGCTATCATGGCGTCTAATTCACGACGGGATCCTAAGCCTAAACGGGCTAAAACCTTCTGCAGTTTTTCGCTCACTCTAGTGTTCCTTTATCCTGCGCAGCGTCCTGCGCGGCAGTTAAATTTTGTGTGCTATGCAGCAAAAAAGCTTGATTTTGCGCTTTTTAACAGCGCCGGTCATTCTAGCACGGCCTGCCCCTGCAGGCAATTTGCGCCCACTAGCCCAAAGAGGCGAATAAATGCCGCTGCAGGCTGCACAGCGCAGCCCCTAAAGCTGGGGTAAAGTCGCCGGCCTCGCCTAAAACAGGGCCGTCCCTTAAGATCCGAACGCCTAGCAGCCTTGAAGCTCATATCCCCGGCCCTGCTGCAGACAGCCAGCGCCGGCGGGCTTTTACAGCGATGAGCATTGTACGCGCCAGAGCTGTGAGATAATACCTGCAGTGCAGAAGCGGCCGGGACATGCGGCCGAAACACCAGATGCGAGACTTATTATGAACGCCAGCGCCCCCGAATATGAAGACTTAACCTTTTCGCTCTTAGGCGACAGCTTTACGCTGCGCTGCCGCAAAGAGCAGAAAGAAGAGATGCAGCAGGCGGTGCTCAATGTACAGGCCAGTACCGCGCGCATCCTGCGCGACAGTCCCAATATCAGCCCGCAGCAGGCTGCTATATTAGCAGCCATTGACAGTCAGTCTCGCCTGCAGCGCTATATGGGCGGATCAACGCCTTTTCAGGCGGAAGCGACGAAGCTGGTCAAAGAGATCGAACAGGTCATTGCCAAAGCGCGCAGCCAAATCAGCGAGAGCTCGCACTAACCCCTTAAACAAAATGAACGATCGAAAATTACAGCGCGAAACCTTAAGGAAAGCCATGCGCACGCGCCGCGCTGCGCTTACGCAGGATGTGATTGACAGGGACAGCCAAGCCATTGCCCAGCGGCTGCTCGCTCTGCCCTTTTTCAGCACGCCGCGCATCGTCTCCTCCTTTGTCAGCTTTAAGCAGGAAGTTGCTACCGCAGGCTTAAATGCTGCCCTCAAAGAGCGCGGGCATGAACTGTGTCTGCCGGTGGTGTCGCCCGATGTATTAGGCGAAATGGAGCTGTACGGCTTTGATCTGAAGGCGGAGTTTATCCCCAATCGCTTCGGCATTCTGGAGCCGCCGGCCCTGCCTGAACATCATATTGCACCGGAGCAGTTAGAGGCCGTGATCCTGCCCTTAACCGCCTTTGATGCCGGTGGACAGCGACTGGGCATGGGCGGTGGCTACTACGATAGACTTTTAAAAAAGGTGCGCCCGCAGTGCCTGCTGATCGGCATTGCTTTTGATTTTCAGGAAGCGGAGGAAATTCCGGCTGAGCCTTGGGATATGCCGCTTCACGAGGTGGTGACGCCGACAAGGCACCTGATATGCAGGCGATAAACAGCCTGAATCTTTCCTCCAAGGCTGCACTGTAATTGGCGGGTATAAAAACTGACCCCTGCCGCTGATGCTGACAGGGGGGCATGGCCGCAACCACGGCCGTTGGATCAGTAAGATGCTTTAAACTTACTGCGCCGGCACAGTAGGTACATCGCTGTCTACTGCCGGAACGTCTGCAGGAAGGGGGGCTTCCGGAGCAGTGCTGATCGCCGGAGTCTCTTCAATATTGGTAAAGGAGGTGTTTTCCTGCGCTCTGTCCTTCTGCATCCAGCCGATAAACAGGCAGATGCCGAAGAAGATGAAGGCCAGCAGCCAGGTCGATCTGGTTAAGAAACTGCCGGAGCCTGCAGATCCGAACACGGTATTCGAGGCGCCTGCTCCAAAGGAAGCGCCCATGCCTGCGCCTTTACCGCGCTGCACTAAGATCAGGGCCACCATGGCGATTGCGACTATTAAAAATAAAACAATAACTACTTCGTACATTTTTCTTACTCAGAAGTAAAAAACCTGCGCTATCTTACAAACTTTACCTCAGTAAAGCAAGTATATGCCGCGTTTTACCCCTCCCGCCACTGCGGTCAGGGAGGGGAACTTCAGACTAGAGCATCAGCCGGTAAATGGCCTTCACATCATCCTCATTTAAAGGCACAAAGCCGCCGGTGGTACCGGTGTTGACGTCGCCCCAGCAGCACTTATGCGCCAGCTCGTCAATATCTTCAGCCTTAGCGCCCAGCTCTGCAAAATTGCCCGGCATGCCGATGGACTTTAAGAAAGCGCGCAGCGCCTCAATGCCGGCCTTAGCGGTCTCCTCCGGATGAGCAAAGTCCATCTGGCAGCCCCATACGCGCACGGCGACCTGAGCAAAGCGCATCACATCGTGGTGCAGATTGTAAGTAAAGACCGCCGGCATGACTACCGCTAGGCCCGCGCCATGAGCGCAGTCATACAGAGCTGACAGTTCATGCTCGATATTGTGTGACGTCCAATCCTGTGATCTGCCGACGCCGCAGGAATTGTTGTGGGCCAGCATGCCCGCCCACATGATGTTCGCACGGGATTGGTAATCGTTCTGATCGGCCACAGCCTTCGGGCCCTCTTTGATCATGGTCAAAAGCAGCGCCTCGATCAGGCGATCGGTAACCTCGACGTCCTTGGTGTTGGTCAGATAGCGCTCATACAGATGCGCCATGATATCGGTAATGCCGCAGGCGGTCTGATAAGCAGGCAGAGTCTGAGTCAAAGCAGGATTTAAGATGGAGAACTTGGGACGCAGAGCCTCGCCGGTGGTGGCGCGTTTGTACATGCCCTCTTCCTTAGTGATGACGGAGTCGCCCGAGCCCTCGCTGCCGGCAGCAGAAATGGTCAGCACAGTGCCGATAGGCAGAGCCTCAGTGACTGTGCGGCCTTCGTAGAAGTCCCAGAAATCACCATCATACACAGCGCCGGCGGCAATAGCTTTGGCAGAATCGATAACGCTGCCGCCGCCTACAGCTAAGATGAAGTCCACGCCTTCCTTACGGCAGAGATCAATGCCCTGATAGACAAGACCGTCGCGCGGATTAGGCTGCACGCCGCCCAGCTCAACAAAGGCAAGTCCGCTGTCGCGTAGCGACTGCCGCACCTTATTCAACAGGCCGGATTTTTCTGCCGATCCGCCGCCGAAATGCACTAAGACCCTGCTGCCGCCGAAGCGTTTTACATAAGTGCCGACAGCGGTTTCCTGATCCTTGCCGAAAACGAAATAAGTTGGGGAGTAAAAAGTAAAGTTTTCCATGCTCTTTCAGCGCGCCTGGCGCGGCTCCTAAGACTGCTAAAAAATCAAAATCGAAAAAGACTGCGGCAGGCTCCGCCTGCCCTTTCTCTATCAGCAAATAATATCACGGCAATTAAGCGCGGGCTTTTTGCTTTACTGAAGCTCTGCCATTTAAAGCAAATACTAATAATACGCTGACATTCAAGTCTGCAGCTTTACGCAGCTTTAGTGGTATCATTCAGCACAATAAGAACGTGACCTACTCCCCACCTTGAAGAAGGTGGGGCTTCTTCGCGCTCAAGACTCCTGTTGGAGCCAGTATCAACGCGC
>CALXNX010000075.1 GCA_944389865.1 uncultured Succinivibrionaceae bacterium | reverse complement strand
CGTTGATACTGGCTCCAACAGGAGTCTTGAGCGCGAAGAAGCCCCACCTTCTTCAAGGTGGGGAGTAGGTCACAGAGGTCAAGCTTGCAGATTGTCTTGGGCATCGATCCGGGCTCGCGCATCACCGGCTACGGCATTATTCAAAGCACCGGCTCACAGGTCAGCTATTTGGGATCAGGCTGCATCAATACCGGCGGCGGTCCCATTTATCAGCGGCTGCATACTATTTTTACTGCGGTAGGAACCTTGATTGCGCAGTTCAAGCCCACGGTGATGTCCATTGAGGAGACCTTTTTGGCCAAAAATGTACAGTCCACGGTGAAATTGGCTGAGGCCCGCGGCGCTGCTATGGTCGCCGGAGCCAATGCCGGTCTTGCGGTGTATGAGTACACTCCGATGCAGATCAAGCAGGCGGTGGTGGGCTACGGAGCGGCCCAGAAAAATCAGGTGCAGTACATGGTGCAGCATATTTTAAAGCTCTCCGGCACGCCGCAGACCGATGCCGCGGACGCCTTAGCCTGCGCCATCTGCCACGCTTATACCGCCCGCGTCACCACTGCCATGGGCGGGGAAATTTCGCTCCTGTCCTCGGTGCACGGCCGCTACCGCAGCAAGTGACTTTTTAGCGCGCAGGGCGCGAAGGGCTGTCCGCAGCAGGTATAATTTCAGACGCATGTTTTGGAGATAACGCTATATGTACGGCTCTTTACGCGGCACGGTGCTGCGCATTGACGGCTCGGCCGTGTTGATGGAAGCCGGCGGCATCGGCTTTGAAGCGGAAGCTTCCGCTGCGGCGCTCAGGATGCTGCAGCCAGGCCGCCCCGCCTTTATCTACGTGCATCATATTGTAAGAGAGGATGCTGAGCTGCTCTTCGGCTTTGCCTCTTTCAAGGAAAGGCTGCTCTTTAGAGAGCTCTTAAAGGTCAGCGGCGTAGGTCCGCGCCTGGCTCTTTCCATGGTGTCAGCTTTATCGGCAAAGGAATTAATGGCCGCAGTCCAGGAGGAGGATGTGCGCGCCATTTCGATCGTGCCCGGCATCGGCCGCAAGACCGCCGAGCGCCTGATCGTAGAATTAAAGGATAGATTTAAGCGCCTGTCCCTGGAGGAAAGCTCGGCGCTCACCGATGACGACTCCTTAAGCGATCCGGCGGTGATGCTGTCCGCGCCGGCAGATCAGCCGGCAGCAGCCCCTGAAGCTGACAAGCCTGCTGATGATGCCAAGAGCGCGCCTAAGGAAACTTCTTCAGGCCGCCGGGGCTCTAAGGGCAAAACATCGGCTGAAGAACCTCAGGCTGAGAATTTATCGCCGCGCGCAGTGCGCGAGGAAGCGATTTCAGCTTTAATGGGCCTTGGCTATAAGGAAGCGCAGGCGGTGAGCTACGTCAAAGCGGTGTACCAGAAAGGCATGGACACCAAGGCCGTGATTGTGGCGGCACTAGGGCACGTTAACGCAATAAATAGGAGATCATAATGGTACCAGGTGATGCCGGAATCATTGCAGACAGCTTGACCGTGCGGCCGGATCCTGATGCCCGTCCGGAGGCTACGCCGGAGGAAAGAGCGGCCGAGCAGGGCGGAGCCGGCTTTGCAGAAGATCGCGCGCTGCGCCCCAAGACCCTGGCTGACTACATCGGGCAGGAGGATGTCAAAGCGCAACTGGAGATTGCCCTGCAGGCGGCCAAAAAGCGCGGCGAGGCTCTGGATCACGTGCTGATCTTCGGCCCCCCGGGCTTAGGCAAGACCACTTTGTCCAACATTATCGCCAATGAGCTCGGGGTAGGCATTTCCACTACCTCAGGACCTGCCTTGGAGAAAAAAGGCGATGCCGCAGCGCTCCTTACTAATCTGCAGAGCCGCGATGTGATCTTTATTGATGAGATCCACCGTCTGTCGCCGGTGATCGAGGAGTTCATGTACCCTGCGATGGAGGATTTTCAGGTGGACATCATGACCGGGGAAGGTCCGTCCGCCCGCTCCATTAAGATCTCGCTCCAGCCTTTTACCTTGATTGGAGCGACGACCCGCGCCGGCACCTTAACCTCGCCGCTGCGCGCGCGCTTCGGCATCATCCTGCAGCTGCAGTTCTATACGCCAAAGGAGCTGGAGCTTATCATCAATGCCAGCGCCCGCAAGCTTAACATCAGCATCGATAAAGGCGGCGCCATGGAAATCGCTTCCCGCGCGCGCGGTACGCCCCGCATTGCCAACCGCATGCTGCGCCGCGTCCGGGATTATGCGGAAGTGTGCGGCACCGGCCACATTGATGTGCAGACCGCGAGGCTGGCGCTTGATCTGCTTAAAATTGACGAGGACGGCTTTGACGATTTTGATCGCCAGTACCTGCGCGCCATTATCGAGGACTTCCACGGCGGCCCGGTCGGTATTGAAAGCCTGGCGGCGTCTCTAGGCTACGAGCGCGATACCCTGGAGAATGTGGTGGAGCCGTATTTAATTCAGCAGGGCTTTGTGCAGCGCACCCGCACCGGCCGCATGGCTGCCCGTAAGGCCTATCAGAAGTTCGGCTGCGATATTCCGGCCTTTTTAAACACTCCCGATTTCGGCGCATCCGGTGCGGCCAATGACGGCAGTACTGATAAGCAGGCGGGAGCTTAGGAATATTGGACAGTCAGCGGTTTTAATCGTTAAAGCTTGAGAAACAGGAATAAAGATACTTATGAACAAAGAATTTACCATTCAGGTGCGCGTCTATTATGAAGATACTGACGCCGGCGGGATTGTCTATCATGCCAATTATTTAAAATTCTGCGAGCGCGCCCGCAGCGATTTCATTCGCGAGCTCGGAATGTCGCAGCCGGCGCTTTTGGCCGAGGGCAAGGGCTTTGTAGTCTCAAAAATGCAGTGCCGCTTCATCTGTCCGGTTAAATTTGACGAGCTGGTAACCGTGAGCGTGCAGGTGCAGCGCGTACGCCATGTCGGTCTGACGTTTGCGCAGGAAGTGCGCCGCTCTGACGGCACGGTGTGCTTTGCCCTGACCTGCGAAATTGCCTTTGTTGATTTTAAGGCCGGAGCGCTGCTGCCGCTGCCCGCTGAAACTGCCGCAGCGCTGCAGGCCTACCTGCCATCGGAGGAATAATTCATGGATGCTGCCGGAGAGCTCTCCTTTGGCGAGCTGATTTTAAACGCCAGCTTTTTGGTGCAGCTGGTGATGGCCTTCTTATTGGCCTTATCCGTGATCTCCTGGACCATTATTATTCAGCGCAGCAGTCAATATAAAAACGGCCGCCGCAAGGCTGATGAATTTGAAGACAAGTTCTGGTCCGGCATCGATTTAAACAGTCTCTATCAGGACTGCGTTAAAAGGCAGAACGATTTGACCGGTTTAGAGGTGATCTACGCCGCAGGCTTTAAGGAGTTCGTGCGCTTGGTCAACTCCGGCCCTGCCGATCAGGACGTGGTGATGGACGGCACTTACCGCCAGATGAAGGTCGCATCCTCCCGCGAGGTTGAGGCGCTGGAAAGCAGTCTGCCCACCTTAGCTACCATCGGCTCGATTTCTCCTTATATCGGCCTTTTCGGTACGGTGTGGGGCATTATGCACGCCTTCGTGGCCTTAGCTGCCGTGAAGAATGCGACGCTGGCCATGGTTGCCCCGCCGATTGCCGAGGCTTTAATCGCCACCGCTATGGGTCTGTTTGCGGCCATTCCTGCGGTAATGTTCTATAACCGCTTTGTCACCAAGGTCGAAGCGCTGGAAAATCGCTATTTAAACTTCATGGATGAGTTTGCCACCATCCTGAATCGCCGTTTGGTCACCATCCGCTCGCAGCTGGCTAAGGCGGAAGAGCTCAAAAAGCAGCAGACCGCCGCAGCTCAGGCTGAATCCCAAGTCTCCGCCCCGCGCCAGCAGCTGGTGCGCGAAACTGCGCGGGAGCAGAGTACTCCGGCTTATGCCTATGGTCCGGCGCCTTCCCGGCGCGAGCCGCCGCAGCGCAGCGACACCGGCATCGCCGGACTGCAGCGGGTGGAACAGGGGGAAGATGCCCCGCATTATCCGCCGCCCGGCAGCAGTCTGTCAGGCTTAGGGATCGATCCGTATCGTCCGGTCACCCCGCCGCGCAGTCAGGCTCCTGCTCATCAGCTGACCTCGCATCAGGTTTTTGCTGATTACAGCGCAGGTCAGATTAAAGCGCAGGGCGAGCAGCAGAGCAAAGCCCCGGCTTTTACTCCGTCTGCCCAGAGCGCGGCGGCAGCGCGTCAGAGCGCAGCTCCCAGTTTTGCCCGCAGCAGCTCCGGCGAGTTCGGCGCCGGCTTAGTGCAGTCAGGCCCCATCCGTCAGGTGTCTCAGGCTGAAGCCTCGAAAACTGCAGCCCCGAGTGCGGCCGCGCAGCCTCAGAGCCACAGCGCTGCCCGGCCCTTTGCAGAACCGCGGCCGCATTACATCACCCCGGGGGCAGCTGTTTCCAAGTACAAGAAATAGCTGATATAAAAAAACAGCAGGGAGGTTTGCCATGCAGTTAAGAACGCGCCGCAAATCCCGCACGGTGGCGGAAATTAATGTGGTGCCTTACATCGATGTGATGCTGGTGCTCTTGGTGATCTTTATCGCTACGGCCCCGGTAGTGATGCAGGGCGTGACTGTCGATCTGCCCAAGGCAGAAGCTGAGGCCATGAGTGCGGAGGAGCTCACCCCCATCATCGCTTCGGTGGATAAGGGCGGACAGTATTATGTCAGCGTCGATACCACATCGATTAAGGCCGATGATCTGCAGGCCTTAAGTGAGCTGGTGTCCGCGGAACTGGCTAAAGATCCCAAGCGTCCGGTAGTAGTGCAGGGCGATGCGCAGGTCCCATACGATGCGGTGATTCAGCTGATGAACGCCTTAAAGCAGTGCGGAGTGAGCTCAGTGGGCCTTGTTACTGAGCCTTTAGACTAAGATGAAGATTAATACTACCGTCGCTTTTGTTACCGCCTTAGGTCTGCATTTGGCCATTCTGGCTGGACTTATCGTTAATGTATCTTTAGACCGGCCGGAGCGCCCGAGCGATGATGCCGGGCAGATCATGCACGCGGTGATGGTTGCTCCGCCGGCTAAGGGATCGCCGCAGGGACAGGCGCAGACTAAGCCTGCGGTGAAGCCTAAGGTAGAGAAAAAAGATACTGCAGCTAAGGAAGAGGCGCGGCGCCGCGCGCAGGAAGAACTGGCTGCCAAAGTTGCCAAACAGCAGGCGCAGGAGGCTGAGCGCCAAAAGGCTTTGGCCCTGAAGAAAAAGCAGGAGGCGGAGGCCAAAGCTAAGCGCGAGGCTGAGGCGAAAGCGAAAGCAGAGGCCGAAGCCAAAGCCAAAGCGCAGGCCGAAGCAAAAGCTAAAGCAGAGGCTGAAGCTAAAGCCAAGCGCGAGGCCGAAGCCAAAGCTAAAGCAGAGGCCGAAGCCAAAGCTAAGCGTGAAGCGGAAGCTAAGGCCAAAGCTCAGGCTGAGGCCGAAGCGGCGCGCTTGGAGGAAGAGCTGTTAGGTACTGCCAATGGCAGTGAGACCGGCAGCGGATTGGGCTCGGGCGGAGGCATTTCCGCAGAGTACGGAGCCCGGGTGCAGCAGCTGATTGAACAGAATTGGCGCATTGATCCGTCCATGAACGGCAAGCAGGTGGTGGTGACGGTGTCGGTGGATGCGCAGGGGATGATCTCCAATGAAAAATGTCAGGGCGACGCGCAGGTATGCGCTTCTGCATTGGCGACCCTGCGGCTTATCGGCATGCTGCCCCGGCCGCCCGCTAAGTGTCCTGACTGCAATACCATTGTAATAACCATGACGCCGCGCATCTAAGCGTTTATAATTCCTTTCAGTGTATTCACTGCGAGGAATAATATGCGCTTGATTAAGTCTTTTTTCCTGGCCTGTGCGCTGTGCTGCGCGGCCTTGAGCGCAGAAGCCGCCCTGCAGATCCAAATCACCGGCGGCATTAACGAGGGGCGGCGCATTGCGGTGCTGCCTTTCACCCAGCCCGAGGGCTTGGGCACGGATGTATCCGGCGTAGTCAGCGCCGATCTGATGCGCTCCGGCAAGTTCTCTCCGCTGCCCCAAAGCCAGATCCCCTCCAATGCTCTTTCCAATGGCCAGCTAAATTTAGCGGCCTTTGCGCAGAGCCCGGCTGAGGCGGCCGTCATCGGCTCGGTTTATCCTGACGGCAGCAGTTATCAGGTGGAGTTTCAATTAATCGGCCTTAAGGGCGCGCAGCAGGGCAAGGTGATTGCTCATTATCGCGGCGCCTCCAGCGCGGCAACCATGCGGCAGGCCGCCCATCGCGTCTCCGATCGCGTCTATCAGCATTTAACCGGCCAGCCCGGGGCTTTCCGCACCCGCATTGCCTATATTGTCTATAAGCACGGCGAGCCGTTCCCGTATCAGCTGATGACCGCCGATTACGACGGCTATAACGAAGTGCCGGTGCTCAAGTCCACCCAGCCCATCATGACCCCGTCATGGGCGCCGGATGGCTCCCGCCTGGTGTACGTGAGCTTCGAGCGCCGCGTGCCTACTATTTTCGTGCAGGACATCAACACCAGACAGCGTACTGCCATTGCCTCCTACCCCGGCATGAACAGCTCGCCGGCCTGGTCCCCTGACGGCACCAAAATCGCCATGACCCTTTCCCATGAGGGCGGACAGCCGGATATTTACTACTACGATCTGCAGGCAAAGCAGCTGGTGCGAGTCACCTCCAATCCGGCCATTGATACCGAGCCTACCTGGTCGGCTGACAGTAAGAGCCTGTACTTTACCTCCGAGCGCGGCGGCGGAGCGCAGATTTACCGCTTTGACTTTGCCACTCGGCAGACCGAGCGCATGACCTATCAGGGACGCATGAATTTATCGGCCAAGACTATTCCGGGATCGGATGCCTTGATCGTCATTACCAATCAAAACGGCTATCGCGTGGCCCGTGCTGATGCCGACGGCAGCATCTATATGCTGACCACTTCATCCTTGGATGAAAGCCCCAGCGTGGCCCCCAACGGCTCCATGGTGATTTATTCCACCGTCTATCAAGGCCGCAAGGGACTGGCTATCGTTTCGGCTGACGGCCGCTTTAAGGCCAATCTGCCGTCTTCGTCAGGTGAAATCAGCGCCCCGGCTTGGGGGCCGTTTCCTCAAGATTACAAATAACAGGGATGTATATTATGATTAAGCAGCCTTTATTCGTATTAGTCTGCGCCGCAGCGGCGCTCAATCTTTCCGCCTGCACCACCTCAAGCGATGATGCGGCGGCTCAGGGCGGCAATGCCGCCTTAGTGCAGGATGGTCAGGGCTTAGGTCAGGACGTGCCGGTGGGCGTTGATGCTGACGGCGCAGTCACCGTGGGCGATCCGAACGCACAGTACAATACCTCGTTTGCAGGTCCCGCGGCCCTGCGTGAGAACAACACCATTTATTTCAGATACGACAGCGATCAGATCCAGGATCAGTACGTGGGCGTAATGCAGGCGCACGCGCAGTATCTGCGCGACAACCCGGATTCACGCATCATTATTGAAGGCCATACCGATGAGCGCGGTACTCCGGAGTACAACATCGCCTTAGGCGAGCGCCGTGCGCGCTCTGTAGCACGCTACATGCAGAATCTGGGCGTGGACGTCAATCAGCTCTCCATTGTGAGCTACGGTGAGGAAAAGCCTATCGATCCGGGCCACTCTGAGGCAGCTTGGTCCAAGAACCGCCGCGCGGTGATCAATTACTAAAATACAGGCAGGAGCGCAGAGCTCAAGTACAGAACTGCATGAAAAAACTTAAATATACGATCATGGCAGCAGCCCTGACGGCGCTGCTGCCGCTGGGGGCGCAGGCGGCTTCGGTTGACGATCTGCAGAAGCAGCTGGACGCGCAGCAGCGCACCATGCTGCAGCTGCAGAATAAGATAGCGCAGCTCAACGCCGACATCGCGGTCCTGCGCGGTGATGTGGAAACGCTGCGCTACGAGCTGCAGCAGGCAGGGAGCGGAGGTCAGTTAAGCACTGCCGCCGGAACAGCTCCAGCCGCTGCGTCAGCTGCGCCGGCTCCTGCAGGGAGCGCGACTCCAGTGCAGCCGGTACAGCAGACAGCTGCAGCACCGGCTGTACAGAGCAGTGCACCTGCAGCTCAGCCTGCGGCCGCGGCTGCTGATGCCTCTGCGGGGCTGAAGCCTGCGGATGCGCAGGCTAAGGCGGCCTACGATGCAGCTTATGCCAAAGTGACGTCCAATGACTTTGCAGGGGCCGCTGCGGCCTTCCAGAGCTACGTCAGTACATATCCTGACAATACCTTAACGCCTAACGCCTGGTATTGGCTGGGGCAGGTGCAGTATCGGCAGAATAACTTTGAAGCCGCGCGCGTGAGCTTTTTGAATGTGGCGCGCTTTACCTCGTCGGCCAAGCGCCCTGATGCCCTGTATAAATTAGGACTCATCAGCCGTCAGAAGGGCGAGGAGGATAAGGCCCAGCGCTATTTCAATTTAGTGATCTCGACTTATCCGGCTGATACCTCTGCCAGTATGGCACGGAACGAACTGCAGAAAGTAAAGTAAAAACAATAAATTAAAAATGGAGCGCAAATTTTTTACGGCTTTTTGTAAAAAAATGCTTGCAGTCTCACAAAAAGTCTGTAAAATAGCGCTCCGTCAGACAGCATTGCTGACACCGCTGAACGGGTTGTTAGCTCAGTCGGTAGAGCAGCGGACTTTTAATCCGTTGGTCAAGGGTTCGATTCCCTTACAACCCAGCGGAAACTGCTGATGCAATGTTGTGAAGTTAACGTGGGTCGTTAGCTCAGCTGGTAGAGCAGTGGACTCTTAATCCATTGGTCGCGGGTTCGATCCCCTCACGACCCACCA
>CALXNX010000074.1 GCA_944389865.1 uncultured Succinivibrionaceae bacterium | reverse complement strand
TACGCCGATGTTTTATGACCTAAATCAAATGGTAATACAGCCGGAATGGAATGATTGCTGTTATCTGGTTTTCCTTATTGCTCTGTCTGTTCTCATACTCAATAATGTACGCTGAACCCAAGCAAAACGCAACATGTCAGGATGCCATTCATCCCCACCCTGGAAGAGGATGGGGACTTCCGGCATCATACTGTTAAAAGTACCAGCGTCACTCTGCCGTTTCATCGCGAATTTACTGATATGAGCACTGACGAAAGGCTGCGCTGCTGCGCAGAGCACTGCGTGATCTGCTACATCAACAGACGCTGCATGACGAATACATCGCTGCGCGAGCGCTTCGGTTTGGATAATTCATATGTGCACGTAATAAGCCAGCTGATTCATCTGGCAGTGAAGGAGCAGCGGATCAAGCCCCTGTCAGCAGAAACCCGCCGTACTCGCAGCTATATCCCTTTTTGGTCTGATGCAGATGTATTATCCAAACATCCTGTTTAGCCAAAGGGTTGCGCCCCTTAGTCATCAGGACGGAATCTGCCCGCAGCCTAAGAAACGCTGAGTCTCAAGCAAATACGATGCGGCTGCTTTGCATTTTTGAGGGTTGGGGGAAAATCGAAGAGATCAGTATGGGTGGCGGAGAGAAAGGGATTCGAACCCTCGATACAACTTTATGGTCGTATGCTCCCTTAGCAGGGGAGTACCTTCAGCCACTCGGTCATCTCTCCGCAGCTGAATTTGATGGCGGCTATTATCATGGTTAAGCCGCCTGATGTCAAGCAGATTTTATGATCTGCAGTCTTTAGGCGCTGCTGCTGCAGCTTTAGCGGCGGAAGCTGCAGACTGCGCCTTGACGCGCCTTACCTGCAGCTCCTGCGGAGCGGTTATGCCTACGCGCACCCGCCCTCCAGTGAGATCCAGTACGCTGATTTTGACATCAGCGCCCAGCTCTATCTCCTCGCCTTCACGCAGCGACAGCACCAGCATTAAAGCCGCTCCTGCACGAAGCCCGGTACGGCCTGCACAGCCTTAGGCAGCCCTGACGGATCATTGCCGCCGGCCTGCGCCATCTCCGGCTTGCCGCCGCCCTTGCCGCCGACAAATGCGGCCGCAAAGTTCACCAGCTCGCCGGCCTTAAGCTTGCCGGTTAAGTCCTTGGAGACGGCAGCGATGAGGCTGACCTTCTCGCCGTCGGTGGAACCCAGCAGAATAACGCAGCTCTTGAGCACATTGCGCAGCTCATCGACCGCTAGGCGCAGCTCGCGCACCGAGTAGTTCTTCACCTGCGCACTGACGACCTTAACGCCGTTAATGTCGAGAGCCGCAGCGGCTAAGCCCTGCGCCTCGCGATGCACCAGCTGCTCCTTTAAGAGCATATTTTCATGCTCAATGGAGTGGGTGTGCTCAATTAACTGCTTGACCTTATCGACCACCGAGTAATTGTCAGTCTTTAAGATATTGCAGGCCTGAGCAATCACGCGCGCAATGGTCTGCTGATATTCAATAGCCGAAGATCCCACTAAGGCTTCAATGCGGCGCACTCCAGAGGCAATGCTCTCGTCGGCTGCCAGCACGAAATAGCCTAAGTCGCCGGTGCGCTTGGCGTGAGTACCGCCGCACAGCTCCTTAGAAAAATCGCCGCAGGATACCACGCGCACATCGCCCTCGTACTTTTCATCAAATAGGGCCATTGCGCCGGTCTTCTTGGCTGTCTCCAAGTCCATGATATCGGTATGCACCTCGTAATTGGCGCAGATCTTCTCATTGACTAGGGCGGCAACCTTCTGGCGCTCTTCCATCGATAAAGGCTGCGGATGCGAGAAGTCAAAGCGCAGGCGATCCGGACCTACTGAAGAGCCCTTCTGGAAGACGTGATCGCCCAGCACCTGGCGCAGGGCGGCATGCAGCAGATGGGTCGCAGTGTGATGCGCTGCGATGTGACGGCGGCGCTCTGCGTCCACGCAGGCGGCGACCGTATCGCCGACCTTGAACTCACCTAACTCTACGCGGCCTAAGTGGATCACCGCTTTGCCGACATGGCGGGTATTTTCCACCATGAAGAGGGTATTGTCGCCAATCTTCAGGCAGCCGGTATCGCCGCACTGACCGCCCATCTCGCCGTAGAACGGAGTCTTGTCGAGGACAATTACCGCCTCTTCATCAGTAGAGATGACGTCCGCCGGGTCAAGCCCCTTATAGATGCCGATAATCTGAGCTTCATCTTCCAGGCGATCATAGCCGGTGAACTTAGTCTGAGCCGTGATCTTCAGCTCCTTGTTATAGTCAATGCCGAAGGTGGAGGCGGACTTGGCGCGCTCACGCTGCTGCGACATTTCCTTATCAAAGCCGTCCATATCGACGATGTAGCCGCGATCACGCACCACATCCTGGGTCAAGTCAGCCGGGAAGCCGTAGGTGTCATAGAGCTTGAACACCACGGCGCCGGGGATGGTACGCTCGGCCCCCAGCTTCTCAAGCTCTGCCTCAAGGAGAGCCAGGCCGCGATCCAGGGTGTTTAAGAACTGCTCCTCTTCTTTCTTTAAGGTGCGCTCAATTAAAGCGCGCTGCTCAATCAGCTCAGGATAGGCCTTGCCCATTAAATCGCCTAAGGTCCCGACCAGCTTATAGAAGAACACGTCCTTGGCGCCGAGCAGACGGCCGTGACGCACAGCGCGGCGGATGATGCGGCGCAGCACATAGCCGCGGCCTTCATTGGACGGCAGCACGCCGTCGGCAATTAAGAAGGAGCACGATCTAATGTGATCGGCAATCACGCGCAGCGACTTGGAGGACAGATCAGTCACGCCCAGAACCTGCGCGGCAGCGCTGATCAGCGAGCGGAACAGATCGATATCGTAATTGGAGTGTACGCCCTGCAGCACGGCCGCAATGCGCTCCAGACCTAAACCGTTGTCGATCATGGGCTTGGCTAAGGGCACAAAGGTGCCGTCAGCCTGACGGTTGTACTGCATGAACACGATGTTCCAGATCTCGATGAAGCGATCGCCGTCTTCCTCAGGAGATCCCGGAGGGCCGCCCCAAATCTCAGGGCCGTGATCGTAGAAGATCTCCGAGCACGGACCGCACGGACCGGTATCACCCATCTGCCAGAAGTTATCGGAATTGTACTTGCCGCCCTTATTGTCGCCGATGCGGACGATTTTCTCCTCCGGCAGCCCGATGACGTTATGCCAAATATTGTAGGCCTCATCGTCCTCGGCATAGACGGTGACCATTAAGGATTCCTTAGGCAGCTTGAAGCCCTCGGTTAAAAGGGTCCAGGCGTAGTAAATGGCCTCCTTCTTGAAGTAATCGCCGAAGCTGAAATTGCCCAGCATTTCAAAGAAGGTATGATGACGGGCGGTATAGCCCACATTATCAAGGTCATTCTGCTTGCCGCCGGCGCGCACGCACTTCTGCGCCGTGGTGGCTCTCAGATAAGGACGGGTCTCTTTACCTAAGTAAACGTCCTTAAACTGATTCATGCCGGCGTTAGTAAACAGCAAAGTGGGATCGTTATGCGGCACCAGCGAGCTGGAGCGAACGATCTCATGACCGTGCTGCTTGAAAAATTCAAGATACGTGGTACGTATCTCGTCGGTTGTCATGTACATAATGCTTCCCTTTACAGGACAGTCTTTTTCATCATAAGCGTGAATTATACCTGCAATGCCCCGCACCGGCACTGCAGAGCCGGAATTTTTCAGGCCGGCTCAGGGTTGGTGCGCAGCAGCTCTAAGGCCTTTATGCACTGCCCGCTTAAAAAGCCGCGCCGGGACAGCAGAGCGAGGAGCTTTTGGGCTGCGGGACGATCAAGGGAGGACGGATCTGGGCAGCGGCGCTTCAGGACTTCAAGGGCAATATCCGTCCAAGCGGTGTCGGCGCTCTGCTCGATAACTAAATCCAATGGGACCTGCCTGCGCAGGGCCTCATATTTGAGTTTTTGAGGGCCGTAGCCGTTGAGCTCACAGTGGCGGATGAGCATCTGCGCGGTGCGCACATCGCTCTGCCAGCCCTGCTCCGCGCACTGCGCGACAGCCGCCGCAGCCGCCTCCTTGGTATAACGGCGCAGGAGCTTATCCTGCAGCTCGCCTTTGGAGTATTCGCGCGCGGTTAAAAGGCGCAGCGCGGCATTAAGCGCCGCGCTGACATCGCTTGAGGGGGCCGCTGTCCTGCTGCTCCTGCAGCTGCCCCCGCGGGTAAAGGCCATTACAGATCCTCAGGGATCTCAGTGATAAGAGAGGCCTCATCAATATCACTGGGGTCCGGCACGGCGGAATTCGGAGCCGCCTTGTCCTCAGCGGCAGGCGTGCCGATGTCCACAGTAGAGGCTAAATCGCCCTGCTCTTTAAACCAGGCACGTATCTTCTGCTCAATCTCGTCAGCCGTCTCCGGATGCTCGTCTAAATAGCGCATGGAGTTGACCTTGCCCTGCCCGAGCTTCTCGCCGTTGTAGGAAAACCAAGCCCCGGTCTTATCCACTATTCTGCACTGCACGCCTAAATCAAGGAGCTCTCCGCTCTTGGCAATGCCGTAGTTGTATAAGATCTGGAAATTAGCCTGCTTGAAAGGCGGGGCAACCTTATTTTTAACCACCTTGACCCGGGTCTCGTTGCCGATAGGCTGATCCTTTTCCTTAACAAAGCCGATCTTGCGGATATCGAGGCGCACCGAGGCATAGTACTTCAGGGCATTGCCGCCGGTGGTGGTCTCGGGATTGCCGAAAGACACACCGATCTTCATGCGCAGCTGATTGATGAAGATCACCATGCAGTTGGCCTGCTTGATGATGCCGGTCAGCTTGCGCAAAGCCTGCGACATCAGACGGGCCTGCAGTCCCATGTGATTGTCGCCCATATCGCCCTCAATTTCCGCACGCGGCACCAAGGCGGCCACGGAGTCGATGACCACCACATCTACGCCGCCTGAGCGCACTAAGTTCTCACAGATTTCCAGGGCCTGCTCGCCGGTGTCAGGCTGGGAAATTAAGAGCTCTTCAATCTTGACGCCCAGCTTGCGCGCATAGATCGGATCTAAAGCATGCTCTGCGTCGATGAAGGCGCAGACCTTCTGCTTCTTCTGAGCCTGAGCAATCATCTCTAAGGTCAGCGTGGTCTTGCCGGACGATTCAGGGCCGAAGATCTCAATGACGCGCCCCATCGGCAGGCCGCCGATGCCTAAGGCCAGATCAAGGGACAAGGATCCGGTGGGAATGGCCTCAATATCTTCAAGCTCGCTTTGGCCCATCACCATGAGCGCGCCTTTACCGAACTGCCGCTCAATCTGCTCCATCGCCGATTCTAAAGCTTTCTGCTTTTTGGGATCGGAGGTCACCATGGAAGCCAGCTTAGCTGCGCTTCCTTCTTTCTTAGCAGTGCTCTCCTCTTTCTTTTTAGCCCGTTCTGCCATAATCAATACTCCAATATTAAGGCTGCGGCATTGGCGGCCAGCTGCTTATCACCCGATCAATGCCATAAATTTTTACGCATCAGCGCATTTACTGCTTTATTATTTATTCGTAGTCTAGCAGTTTTTCGCCTGATGCGCAACTAATCAGACCGTTTAAGGCGGTAAGTGCAGTCTGCTGCCGCACTGCACTGCGATCGCCTGCAAAATGATAACAATGAGCCATAGCGACGGGTGCGCGGCCTTTGACGGCAAAGGCAATCCACACTGTGCCCACCGGCTTGTCCGCACTGCCGCCGCCGGGACCTGCTATGCCGGTTACCGCCGCTGCCAGATCAGCCTGCGAGTGCGCCAGCGCCCCGGCCGCCATCTGCAGCGCCGTCTCGCGGCTCACCGCGCCCACTGCGGCCAGGGTCTCAGCCCTGACGCCCAAAAGATCCTGCTTGGCCTCATTGGTATAGGTGACAAAGCCGCGATCAAAATACTCCGAGCTGCCGGCAATTTCGGTAATTGATGCGGCGATGAGCCCGCCGGTGCAGGACTCGGCGCAGGTCACCTTCAGGCCGCGCGTAAGACACAGCTGCTGCAGCCGCTCAGCTGCCGCTGTTAAAGGCTTTAAGCTGTAAATTTCATTTACTGCCATGGCTTAATTCTCATGTTTTCATCCTTTACTTTGTGCCTAGTGTACAACCAAATTCACAGCCAAAACTTAGCCCCATGCTTTAAAATACAGCGCTGCATCTGCAGTCTCCGCCCGCCTTAAGAAGCGCCGATGTAAAAGGAGATCTGCCTAAAGAAGTAAATTCTCAGGAGTAAAAATATGGACAAAACCGCCGCTAAGCCGCCCAAGGCAGAGCTCTCTGCAGCCACCCCCATGATGCGGCAGTATCTGGAAATTAAGGCAAAGTATCCTGAGACCCTGGTGTTCTACCGTTTGGGCGACTTTTATGAGCTCTTTTTTGATGACGCTAAAGAAGCGGCCGCTCTGCTCGATCTCACCTTAACCCGGCGCGGCAATCAGGGCGGCCAGCCCATTCCGATGGCCGGCGTGCCCTATCACGCAGTGGACTCCTATTTAGCCAAATTAATTAAGCTGGGCCGCTCGGCCGTGATCTGCGAGCAGATCGGCGATCCTAAGACCGCGCGCGGGATGCTGGAGCGCAAAGTCTCCAAGATCCTTACCCCGGGCACCGTCACCGATGAAGGCATTGCACCGGACAGCCGCGACAATACCGCCGCCTGCATCTTTGCAGGCCGCAGCTGCTACGGTTTTGCCTGCTTAAGTCTGTCCTCCGGCGACTTTAAGGCTGCAGCCGTGGGCAGGCCGGAGGCTTTAAAGCTGCTGTTGGAAAAGCATGCCCCGGCGGAGATCATCTGCCCGGAGGGCTTTGCGGAGCCCGAGCTCCTTGCCGACTATGCCTGCGTCAAGGAAGTCCCGGCCTGGTATTTTGATTTGAAGACCTGCTATCAGAATCTTTGTCAGCAGTTTGCCACCCACAGCCTCTTTGCTTTTGATTTAGAGAATATTGAAGATGCGGTCTGTGCGGCCGGCGCGCTTTTATCCTACGTTAAAAATACGCAACAGCAGACTTTAGCCCACATCTGCCGCATTGTACGTGAAGAGCCTTCCTCTGCGGTGATCCTGGATAAAACCGCGCAGCGCAATTTAGAGCTGTTAACCAATCTGCGCGGGGAAAAGCACGGCTCCCTGATCTCGATTCTGGATCAAACCAGAAGCCCGATGGGCGCGCGGCTGCTCTCTTCACTGTTAGTAGAGCCGCTGCGCAGCAATGCGCAGGTCAATGAACGCCTTGATTTAGTTGAGAGCCTGCTGCATCTGCCGCAGGCAGAGGAGCTGGCGGACTTAATCTCATCGTGCGGCGATACCGAGCGCGCGGCCGCCCGCACCGCCCTCAATACCGCCCGTCCCAAGGATCTGACAGTTCTGCGCGCATCCATGGACGCGCTGCCTGACATCTGCAGTATCTTAAAGGACTCAAACTCCCCGGCCCTGCAGCAGTACGCCGCCAAGCTGCCCGAGCTTACGGAGCTTGCCCAGCTGCTGCATGCAGCCATTGCTGAGGTGCCGTCTAGCTTCCTGCGCGACGGCGGCGTGATCGCCCCCGGCTATAACTCGCATTTAGACACGCTGCGCGACTTAATGACCGGCGCGGATCGCACCTTAGAGCAGATTGCCGAGCGCGAGCGCGAGCGTACCGGCATTCAGACTTTAAGGGTAGCCTTCAATCAGGTGCACGGCTACTACATTGAAGTAAGCCGCGGCCAGGCGGACGCCGTACCGGCAGATTACCAGCGCCGTCAAACCTTAAAAAACTGCGAGCGCTTCATTACCCCGGAGCTCAAAAAACTCGAAGAAGAGACACTTAACGCCAAGGCTGAAGCCTTGGATTTAGAGAAGGAGCTCTATCAGGACGTCTTAAATCGGCTCAATGCCCGCATCGATGAGCTTACAGCTTGCGCCCGGGCGCTGGCGCTGCTTGACGTACTGCGCTCCTTTGCCAAAATTGCTGAGGAGCGCGGCTATGTTCGCCCGCAGCTTGCCGACACTTCCGTCATTTCTATTCAGGGAGGCCGCCATCCTGTAATTGAAACTCTGTCCTCCCAGCCCTTTATTGCCAATGACGTCAGCTTCAAGGACAAGCGCATCTTAGTGATCTCAGGCCCCAACATGGGCGGCAAATCCACCTTTATGCGCCAAACCGCCTTAATTGCCATCATGGCGCGCATCGGCAGCTTCGTGCCGGCGCAGTCAGCTGAGATCGGACAGATTGACCGCATCTTCACGCGCATCGGCGCATCGGACGATTTGGTTTCGGGCAGATCCACCTTCATGGTGGAGATGGAGGAAACGGCCTCCATTCTCAATCAGGCCACATCCCAGAGTCTGGTTTTAATGGATGAAGTAGGCCGCGGCACCAGCACCTTGGAGGGCGCGGCCATTGCCCAGGCAGTGACGCAGTATCTCTGTACCCATATTCAAGCCTTAACCTTGTTCTCCACCCATTATGCAGAGGTCACGGCTCTAGAGCAGGCCTATCCTGAGATCATGCAGAATATCTGCTTTAAGGCGGCTGAAACGCACGGCAAAATCGTCTTCCTGTATCAGGCAGAGCCCGGCGCGCAGTCTTATTCCTACGGCGTGGAGGTAGGGCGGCTGGCAGGTCTGCCCTCTGAGGTCATCAAGTGCGCCAAGGACTTGATCGTCCGCCTGCCGCAGCTGCGGGCGGCGCAGGCGGCGGATGGCACTGCGGCCGCACCCTCGGCTGCTGCCATAATTAAACTCGAAAAAGTATCCGAGCCGAAGATGGAGCTGAAGCCTGAGGAGGAGCAGATCTTAAGAAAGCTGAAGGAACTGAACGTCAACTCCTTAACTCCGCTGCAGGCATTAAACACGTTAAATGAACTGCAGCAGGAGCTGACATGCCTGTGACCTTAAGCCTTAATTTCATGCTTAGCTGCTTCCCGGCGATGATGTCCTTTGCAGGATTTGATCCTGCTTCAGTCTAAGCGGACAGCGCATAACCAAAGGGCCAAACATCTGATGGTCATTGAAGGTTTCTGCCGAATGGTGGTTAACCTGCAAATTTGAAGACGGCTGTGTCGAACTAACTTTCTTCATTTTTCAGGAAACAGCTTAATTATGAGGTTAAGAACAATACAGAGGCGGTTCAGCCTCCGCATGGCTGGTTAATTTATCATGCTGGTAAAATCGCCCGTGTCTGCTCTTGCATCTGCCTTCCCAAAACAGCTGCACTGCTCTTAGAGCATAGACTGAAGGAGAGTTTTATGAGCGCGCCAACCCCTGCTGAAGAGAAAGATCTGTTAATTAATACCGATCTTTCATTTAATCGCTTTAATGATGCATACATTAAGTTCCTGTTTGCCTCTGAAGCCCATAAAGAGTTCTTATTGGACCT
>CALXNX010000073.1 GCA_944389865.1 uncultured Succinivibrionaceae bacterium | reverse complement strand
TACTGCTCTGTCTGTTCTCATACTCAATAATGTACGCTGAACCCAAGCAAAACGCAACATGTCAGGATGCCATTCATCCCCACCCTGGAAGAGGATGGGGACTTCTGGCATCATACTGTTAAAGAGAGCTGCTGCCTGAGCTTGAAGCTCAGGATCAATTCTGAGCGTCACGTCAGCCTTCGACATTGGATGCCTCCTGCAGGATCTACTATTTACTTAAAGATGCTGAACTGCTGGTTTTACGAGTTGAGGCAAAACTGCGTCAGATCCCCCTAAGTTCTAAAAAAACTGCAAATCAAGGGTTTTAACGATGATTTATTAAGCCGGCAAAAACTCGTCGTCAAGAATTTGATTGAAATTCCACAGAATTTCATCGTCAAGATCTAAGCCTGTTTCTTTTGCGGCCAGAAGGATCCCCTCCGTAAAAACCTCGTTCAGATAGTCATGATCGTTTAGGCAGACTTTTAGACTGGGAGTACTTTTTAAGCTGGTCTTTACCATTTTTCTCTACAGCTTGATTAAGCTGATCCAGCTGCGACATTGGCGCTCAGGCTGAACTTTCCACTTTAAAAGAAGAGCAATCAGCATGGCTAAGCGGCCTGCAAATGCTCTTTTTTCACTTTTGCCCACGACCTCAATCTCATCTGCTAAATTGACTAAATCTAACTTATCGAACTGACCGGAGCGCAGGAATGCCGCCTGTTCATTGGCCCAAGCGCTAATATCGCGATCATAAAGAGCAGGCATTTTTAACCTCTGTGCAGTCTTTTGAATTAATCAAAATATACCATAAACCAGGGTTTAGCACCTCAAACCTCGAAAAACCGCATGTCTATGCGCTTTAGAGCATGTTTTGCTTTATTTTTATGTAGGGGTATGGGGGTACTTGGCTGGACTGGGCGGCGGCCGAGGCTGCTCCTGAATACCACATACTGAGAGCTGCCCCCATCATGCTGATCATCCACAGATGTGATGTATCAAGTTCATCATGGGCTGATCCCTGCCGCAGATGATCCAGCTGTCAAGCGCTCCCATGTCCTTAAGTCCATTTATCGCGGCCTGAAAGCGATCTTTACCGTTCAGCTTGGACAATCAGGGTTATGCCGTTGCTTCAAAGTTCTTAAGCAGAAGAGGGCTGGTACCTTCACGGACGGTCTGTGATTTTAGACTGACTGCGGCGCCTGCGTATGCAGACGCCGACGCCTGCTGATCTTAGTGGGGATGTGCTCAGAAAAGCCTGATAAAATCAGCAGGCTGCGCTCCCCGTTTTGACTGCATTGTTCCGCAGGGGAGCATCGCGGGCTGCGCTAAATTAAGGAGATCACATCAAAATTCACAACCGGATTGCTGTCCTTAGTGTAATCCACGCCCTCGATATCAAAGCCGAAGAGCTGCAGGAACTGCTTCTTGTAGTCCGCGTAATCGGTCTTGTCAAAGAGGTTCTCGGTAGTCACGGTCGGCCACAGCGCCTTGCAGGCATCCTGCACCTTAGGATCAAGCTCATAGGTATCCATGCGCACGCGCCCTGCATCGTCCAGCACGCACTTATCGCCGTACAGAGACTGGGCAAACATGCGGTAGATATGCTGGATCACGGACTCATAGCATCCCTGCTCACGCATCACCTTAAAGCAGATGGAGATGTACAGCGGCATCACCGGAATAGCCGATGAGGCCTGAGTCACTACGGACTTGAGTACGGCTACGCGCGCATCGCCGTCCACGCTCTTTAAGAGCTCGCGGTTAGCGGCGGCAGCGCGATCCAAGTCCTCCTTAGCCTTGCCTAAAGCGCCGTGCCAGTAAATCGGCCAGGTGATCTCGGTACCGATGTAGCTGTAGGCCACGGTGCGGCAGTGCGGAGCCAGGACGCCCGCTGCGCTTAAGGCCTTAATCCACAGCTCCCAGTCCTGTCCGCCCATCACCTTGACGGTATTCTCTACTTCCTCCGGGGTGGCCGGATCGATGGAGGCCTCAATAATGCTGTCCTTATTGGTATCGATAGCGGTGGAAACGTACGGCTTTCCGATAGGCTTTAAAGTCGAGCGCACCACCTCGCCGGTATCCGGCATTTTGCGCACCGGAGCGGCCAAAGAGTACACCACCAGATCTACCTGTCCTAAATCCTGCTTGATAAGCTCGATGACCTTCTGACGGCACTCATCGGAGAAGGCGTCGCCGTTAATGTTCTTGGCGTACAGGCCCTCAGCCTGAGCAAATTCCGTGAAGGCGGCGCTGTTGTACCAGCCCGCGGTGCCAGGACGCTTCTCGGTGCCCGGCTTTTCAAAGAACACGCCGATAGTCGCAGCCTTAGAGCCGAAAGCAGCGCTGATGCGCGAGGCCAGACCGTAGCCGGTGGACGCGCCGATGACTAAGACCTTCTTAGGGCCGTTCGCAACCGCGCCCTGGCTTTTAACGTAATCGATCTGCTGTTTGACATTCGCTCTGCAGCCTTCAGGATGAGTGGTAACGCAGATAAAGCCGCGTACTTTCGGTTCAATTACCATTGCTTGTCAATACTCCGCATCTGGCGCGGCCGCATCCAGCGATGCCGCGCGGTAAAAAACGCCTGCTGCAGCTGAAAAAAAAAAGCCGCAGCTCATGTGCTTATTATAGCCCTAAACCGTACTTTTGCCTGCGCCGAAGCCTATCCGGCGCGCCTCCGCGCTCTCTTAACTTTATGCGTGTAAAAACTGCATGGATGCTTTTTTTAGTCTTCAGCTTATAATGCATCTTTATTCATGATTAACAGACCGCTTCACGGTCGGGATAGAAAAAGTGCATCGCTTTGCCGCGCTGATAACTCTTATGTTTGGACTGAGCTTATCGGTCCCTGCGCTGGCCGTCAAAGCCAGCTCCACCCCCTTAGAAGGCTCACAGGTTGCAGTAGCCTACCAGCTGCCCAACAGTAATGAAGTTTACGGAGTGAATAATGACGTCTATTTTCACCCCGCCTCCACCCAAAAATTAGTTACAGCGCTGGCCGCGACGCTTTTCCTGGGCCCTGACTACACCATAAAGACCCGACTGCAGGTAAGTCAGAATGCGGTCAATCAGACCAAGCTGAACATTGATGACCAAGGCGTGCTGCACTCCAACGTTTATATCCGCTTCAGTGCAGATCCTACCTTAACCATCAACGGCTATCGCCGCCTGCTGCAGACGCTGCGCGATGAGGGAGTAAAGACCGTGGCCGGCGATGTGCTCCTTGATATCAGCCGCGTGGGAACCCCCATTCGCGCGCAGGGCTGGAATGTGCTGGATATCCCCAGCTGCTTTACCGCCCCGGCCGCTGCAGTAATTTTGAACCGCAACTGCACCTTTGTGCAGCTGGAAAATCAGGGCCCCGGCACTATAGCCGCACCGTTAATCCCCGCAGGTCTGCCCTTGACCGTCGATTCGCAGGCAGTGGCGGTGGACAATCGTGATTACGGCGGGGACTGCGAGCTGGAGATCAACCTCTATAACGGCAATAATTACGTCCTAACCGGCTGCGTGCCGGCTGACAATAACGGCAAGCCCTATCCTTTATCCTTAGATGTGGCGGATCCGACTGCCTGGGGCGTCTCGTGGACCGAAAAGATCTTAAATGACAGCGGCATTCAGGTGACCGGCCGCGTTGCAGCGACCGCCACCCCGGCGCATGATGGCTTCACCATTGCAGAGATTAAATCCAAGCCCTTAAGCGATTTGATCGAGTATATGCTGCAGCGCTCTAACAATCTTTACGCCGACGCCATCGCTAAGAACACAGCCGCCGAGTACTACTCCCTGCCTGCCACCTACAGCCGCACCGCGCGTGCGCTGCGCTCGATTTTAAGTCAGTACGCCGATATCGATCTGTCCCATGCCTATATCGTGGACGGATCGGGACTATCCTCGCACAATCTGCTGACGGCAGGCGAGCTGCTGGAGATCCTTGCCTATATTAAGGCGCATGATAAAGAGCTCGATTTAATCTCCAAGCTGCCGGTGGCCGGCAAATCCGGCACGCTGCACTGGCGCGGCTCGACCATCAATGCTCCGCTGAAGCTCAATGTCATGGCCAAGACCGGCACTTTGCAGAATATTTCCAATCTAGCAGGCTTCGTGCGCACGCAGTCCGGCTTCTTAGCTCCTTTTGTGATGTTTACCAATGCCATCACCTACACTGAGCGCACGCGCGATCTGGTCAAATATCGGCGCATGGCCTCGCCGCATTTAGGCTACGAGCGCTATGTGCTGGAGCATATCTATGCAGAAAAGGTAATGGGCCGCGATTTTTAGGCATATAATCGGATATTGTTTAACAGCGCTTTGATAATGCGCAAAGTATCTGAAATGATACAGGTGACTCTAAAATGGAAATTGTCGCAGGAGTTTTTATTATTTTCGCTGGAATAGCTATTGTCGGCAGTCTTATTTACGTTATGAAATCTTGAACCATAGACTCCCTTTTGTGTGAATGTAATCCTGACAACCGCCTGCTATACTGCAGAGGTACCCGGGATGATCTCAGCGGCTCAGCATGCTCCTGTCCTCGTCTTGATTACATTCAAAGCCGGTATAATCGACAAATCACAGGCCAATAAATCAGGCAGATGCAGGCTGGAGGAGCCCGCCATGAGTAAGATAATCGAAAAATCGCATAAACTGGATAATGTGTGCTACGACATCCGCGGCAAGATCCATCAGGAAGCCTGCCGCATGGAAGATGAGGGCGTGCGCATCTTAAAGCTCAATATCGGCAATTTAGCTTCTTTCGGCTTCGAGGCCCCGGAAGAGGTAGTGCGCGACGTAGTGCGCAATCTGCCTAATGCCCAGGGCTACTGCGAATCCAACGGCATCTTTCCCGCCCGCAAGGCCATTGCCCAGTATTATCAGCAGAAGGGCCTCAAGCAGGTGGACGCGGACGATGTATACATCGGCAACGGCGTCTCTGAGCTCATCACCATGTCGATGAACGCACTGCTCAATAACGGCGATGAAATCTTAGTGCCGGCCCCGGATTATCCTTTATGGACGGCAGCGGTGGGATTGGCCGGCGGACGCGCGGTGCATTATTTATGCGATGAGCAGGCTGACTGGTTCCCGGATCTGGAGGACATTAAAAAGAAGATCACCCCGCGCACCCGCGGCATTGTGATCATCAATCCCAATAACCCGACCGGCGCAGTCTACAGCACCGCCCTGCTGCAGGATTTAGTAGAAATTGCCCGCCAGCATGATCTCATCATCTTCGCGGACGAAATCTACGACAAGATCCTTTACGATGACGTGGCACACCGCAGCATCTGCACCTTATGCGATGACGTCAATGTCATCACCTTCAACGGTCTGTCCAAGATCTACCGCGCCTGCGGCTTCCGCCAGGGCTGGATGGTGATCACCGGCCCCAAGAATCACATCAAGGGCTATGTCGAAGGCATCAAGATGATGATGGCCATGCGGCTGTGCGCCAATGTGCCGCTGCAGTATGCCATTCAGACCGCCTTGGGCGGCTATCAGAGCATTAATGAGCTGATTGTGCCGGGCGGGCGTCTGTACGAGCAGCGCGATGCCATGTACAACCGCTTAAATGCCATCGACGGCATCTCGGTAGTCAAGCCTCACGGCGCACTCTACATGTTCCCGCGCATTGATATTAAGAAGTTCAATATCAAGGACGATCAGAAGTTCGCATTGGACCTCTTAAAGCAGGAAAAGATGCTCATCGTGCAGGGCACCGGCTTTAACTGGCCGTCTCCGGATCACTTCCGCGTGGTCTTCCTGCCGACCCTGGACGTCATCGAAGACGCCTGCGGCCGTTTAGAGCATTTCTTAAAGACTTATCATCAGTAGCGGCATTTCAGGACGCGGGGCGCTGCCTCGCGTCCGCCCGTCTTTGCCCTGCCGCCCCGCACTTCTGTCCTGTGCTACAATCAGTTTCATCCTTTGTATAAGAATCAGTGCTGGATCGGAGGTCAAGTCATGCTGCAGCCCTTAAAAAGCACCTTTTTAGCCTGGATCGTGCGGATGTCGCTCATCAAGCGCTGGGCTTTAATGCTGTGCATTAGAAATGAAAACGTCTCCGAGCACAGCCATCAGACCGCAGTGATTGCCCACATGCTCTGCGTGATTAAAAACCGCCTGTTCGACGGTCACGTCAATGCCGACAGAGCTGCCGTGCTGGCCCTCTATCATGAGGTCTCTGAGACCAAGCTGCAGGATCTCAATACCAAGACCAAGTATTTAAACCCTGAATTTACCAGGCAGTATAAAAAACTGGAGGCCATGGCCGAGCGTGAGTGCCTGCACACGCTGCCCGATGAGCTGCAGGAGGATTTTCGCACCCTGATTATTCAGGATGAGGCAGATCCTGAGCTTAAGAAATTAGTAAAAGCAGCCGATCTGCTCTCGGCCTATATTAAAGCTAATGATGAGCTGCGCTTTAACAATCAGGAGTTCATCCACGTAAAAGCCGGGCTGGAGCCGCGCCTTGCTGCCATCTGCAAAGAACTTCCTGAAGTGCAGTACTTTATGGATCACTTCGTATCATCGTGCTGGGCCACGGTCGATCAATTAACCGGGATCGATCAGGAGCGCCATTGATGGGATCTGAGATCTCCTTTGTGGTCGACGCGGCGGGGCGCAGAACCCACGCCATAGTGCCCATAGAGACTTATAATGCTTTGCTCGCCATGCAGGAGCTGTTAAAATCAGGCTCCTTTAAGCAGCGAGATGAACTGTATTATTTGAACTTTAAGCAGCATCATGCCAAGGGATATCCGATAGGACCGCATCAGAAGCCGCAGTTTGTGCTCGCGCGCGGCTCGCAGACCGAGCTGATGAATGCTCCGTCACTGCCATCGCGCATTGTGGAGCTTAAAGAAGAGTTGTTAGCCTCCGGAAAATTGACCCTGGATCCGGAACATAACTGCTTTGTACTAAATGAAGATGTGAAGCTGCCCAGCCCCAGCCAGGCCGCCCTTTTGTGCACCGGCATGGTGGTCAACGGCTTGGATGCTTTTGTAAATACCGCCGGCTTTTCGCTGCGCAGCTCCGGCTACGGCCGCAAACGGAGGACTAAACATGGCGCAAGATCGCCCCAATCAGCAGAAATTAAATAAATTTATTAAAAAGCGGAACGTAAAGCCGCAGGAGCGTAAAGGCGGCGCCGCGCGCAGGCCCTTTAATCAGCACTCCAAGCCCCGCAAGGTCAAGCCGGGCTTCAGCCCCTTTCAGCTGCGCCTGGTGGACAGCATCTTAAAGGCGGTGCTCTCTGACGGCAAGCCCTTAGATAAGGCCTACGCGCTTTATTTTGCCAAGGTAAAGCTCGAGCCCCTGGAGCAGGGCTTTATCATCCGCCACATCAATGCGATGTTCCGGCGCTTGAGCTTTTATGCCTATACCGCCAATTTAAAGCGTCCGGCCGATTTTGCAAACCACATCAACCGCCTGATCACCTGCTACTGCGCGGATATCGACTGGCCTATTCCGGAGCTTGACTGCGGGGAGGGCTTTGACCGCTCGCATCTTGCAAGGCGCTTAGGACAGGCCCGCAATGACGAGCTGTTAAACCAAGGCTGCCCGGTATGGCTCAATGAACTGGGTAAAAAAGAGCTCGGTGAAGCTTGGCCGCACGAGCGCGCTGCTCTGTGCTCGGAGCCCTCGCGCTATGTGCGCGTCAATACCTTAAAGACTGATAGAGACACGCTGGCCTCGCGCCTTAAGGAAGAAGGCATAGTCACTAAGGCCGTTAAGGACATTAAGACTGCACTGCAGATCACCTCAAGCTGCGCGCTGTTCCGTACCAATTGCTTTAAAGAGGGCCTATTTGAGCAGCAGGACGCCGGCTCACAGCTGATTGCGCCTTTCTGCGAAGTGAAGCCGGGCATGCGCGTGGTGGATGCCTGCGCCGGCGCCGGCGGCAAGACCCTGCATTTGGCGGCACTGATGGAAGGCAAGGGCCAGCTCATTGCCTTGGATACTGCCCCGTGGCGCTTAGAGGAGCTCAAAAAGCGCGCCAAGCGGGCCGGAGCCTTCAACATCGAGACCCGTGTCATCGACAGCAGCAAGATCATCAAGCGCTTAGAGCACAGCGCGGATGTGGTCTTAATAGACGCCCCCTGCTCCGGCACCGGCGTACTGCGCCGCACTCCGGACTCCAAGTGGCGCGACTCAGGCGCCTACTTAAAGGAATTAAAGGGCACGCAGGCCGACATTCTGGAGCGCTGCTGCACCATGGTCAAAGACGGGGGACTGCTGGTGTACTCCACCTGTTCGATCCTGCCCTCAGAAAACCAGGATCAGGTAAAAGCCTTTGCCTCCCGCCATCCTGAATTTGAGCTTATCGAGCAGCAGCAGATCCTGCCCTCATCAGGCTTTGACGGCTTCTTCATGGCCAAACTGCGCAAAGCAGCGGCTAAACCGGAAGTAAAGCAGGAATAATGCCGCAAATTAAGGCCCCGCTCCGGGGCCTTCAGCTGATTGTCTGCTCCCTGCAAGCATTTTTTCCATTTTTGAAACTCCTGCTCACCTCTGCGCCCGTTCTCTATCCTTTACCACGCTGCGCCCCGGAACCATGGCGCGTTCAGCTGGTGGGAAGTTCATTTTCCCCCGATATTTTTCCCACCGCTACTGATCCTTATCATTAAAAAATAACACTTTGATCAAAAAGCTGTTATTAAAGTTCAAAGGGACATACCCCCGGGAACAGCGCAAACTATCCAGCCCATTGAATCAGTCTTTCCACAGTAATCCCCAATTTTTCCCACTGTTTTACGGTCTTTCCACCCCTGCAAAATTTAGGCGCTTGACTTTTATGGGTGAAATTTTAACGCAGATTTTACTTTCTTTTTTAAAAGTAAGCCTATTCTAACTATTAACCTTCTGTATTTACACTGTATTTTAGATTTCAGCGCCATTTGTCCTGCTTATACGGCTGCAGAACTGCCATAATCTCCGGCTTGCCGGCTATGACTGCATACTGGAGTTTACCCCTGTTTTGCCCTTCAGCCCAGTCGAAAAGGCCTGTATTCAAGGCTTTAAATTTAATTTACTGAAATTAATCATTATTTTTGACTTTTTGCAAAAATCAAGCGCTCTAAATTTTATAACTGTGGGAAATTTTTGCCCATATATATCGGCTTTCCCCCAGAATTCCACCACATCCCCCAATTTTTCCCACAGGGTGAAAAAAATATTTTTTTGCACTCTTGCATTTTCATTTCCTTAAATCAATTTCAATTTTAAAACTTACAATGTGTTATGACTTTGTGAACATGAAAGCCCTATTCTGCTACTCACCTGCGCTGATCTGCCGCCGCCCACCTGCCTATTTGCTACAATTGCGCATCTTTAAGTGAAATAGATGATTCATCCGTCAACTACCCCCGCCTAAAGAGGCGGGGGCTTGAAGCTGCAGAGCTTTAAGCCCAGGTTGACTAGCCTTAGTCCTTAAAGGGACTGCGCTTATCAGGAAACAGGCACCGCGGGATGTTGATCCAAGTTCCGCGCTCTGCGGTCTGCGGCAACAAAGCTCTGAAGGGTAAGGAGCTTTATGCTGCAGGCGCTAAACCCTGATAAGCCTTGGCGATGGATCACAACGTGTATTTAACACATGGAGACATAACTTGAGAGTATATGTTTTGAACATGCGGGGAAAACCGCTGATGCCGTGCT
>CALXNX010000072.1 GCA_944389865.1 uncultured Succinivibrionaceae bacterium | reverse complement strand
TATGAGACGGCGTTCCTGCTCTTGGATATGGTCAGCTTCATATCATCAGGCTCCTAAAACGGGATGCCATGATTATACCACACATCACTACACATTACTACAAAAATAACGGACGGACTGGACAGAGTATGGATTTATAAATCAACGGGTTATTTGAAGGAGGGGGCAGAAACTGTCAAAGAAGCGGTCTTTTGCCTATAATTGATCCGAGTATAAGCTGGGACCTGCGCTGCAGCCTGTGCTTTAGAATTTAGGGTAAAGCGTATATATTTGCAGGCTGTAAGGAGGAGAGTGGTGCTGCTTGCAGGACTCGAACCTGCGACCTATTGATTACGAATCAATTGCTCTACCACCTGAGCCAAAGCAGCAGCGGCGGTTATTATATAAGCTTTCAGATGCTTTCGCAAATTGTGACCAGGGCGATTGCACGATAACCGGATTTAAGCAGTAAAAATTTAGAATATTTCACTGCTCCCTGAAGGCAGACGTTTGAAAAACGTCGTCAGCCTCCTGCCGCTGCAGCCGGCCCGGATGGGCTCAGGCCGCAGCTCTCAGCGCTTTCCTTCAGGTCTAACCGCCTGTCCCTTTCAGGACTCACGGCCATTTGAGGCGCCGTGCCGAAGCGCCTTGAATTTAAGGCAGTGACTACCCCGCGCAGGTACCAGCTCAGGTGTCTGCCCAATTCCTTTTCAGGAAGGCTCTGCAGACGCTTCATCTCTTCTGCATGATGCAGCAGATGTGCGCCGTGCCGGCTGGTGCCATAGAGATCTTAAACGAGGTCATGCCCGTAAGCGATTTAGCCGCTGATTTCAAAAGCTGATGTCAGCAATCGTCCATTCTGCTCTTGCACATGCCTGCCCAAAACAGCTACACTGCTCTTAGAGCATAGACTGAAGGAGAGTTTTATGAGCGCGCCAATCCCTGCCGAAGAGAAAGACTGTTAAAAGGATCCGTCATGGAAGCGTACCGTCCCATTATTTACGTGGTTTCGCTCTTTGTCGCCTGGTGGGCGCAGGCCCTGCTGTCAAATCCCCTGCCTCCGGCCCTGCCTTTTTATCTGATCCTGCTCGCATCCAGCGGCTGGCTGGCAGGCGGTGCGGCGGTGCTCTTTAAAGAGCGCTCACGCCCATCGGCCCTCTTTACCCTGGGCTGCGCCCTGCTGCCGCATCTGTACTATTTAGAGATGTTCTTTTTAAGCGCCAGCCCCAATTTTATGGCAGAGCGCTTAAGCGCGGTCTATACCGTCTACAATCTCTTTCGCTATCTCTTTCTGGCGCTGACTTTTCTGGTGATCATCCGCCGTCTAATCCAGAAATTAAGCTCTTTTGCCGATGAAAATCCGCTGCCCCGCCGGCGGCGCTGAATTAAATCCCCTGAAAATACAGCATCAATAAGACCACGCCTACGGAGATCACCACGGTGACCGCCAAAGGCAGGCGCAGCACTGCAGCGACTATTGCCGCAGCTGTGCCCCAATAGGTGACATCCATATGCCCGGGCACTGAGTAGAAGATCCCCGGGAAGACTAGCGCGGTCATCGCGGTATAAGGGATCAAGTCTAAAAAGCGCTTGAAATACGGGCTGAACTTGATGCGTGAAATAAATAAAGCCGGAACCACGCGCGGCAGATAAGACACCGCGCACATGCCCAAAATAATCAGTAAATAAGGCTGCGCTTCCATTTACGGCTCCTCTTTGACCGCTGCGGCGCCGGCTGCGCTCTGGGCTTCATCCCTGTTATCTGCCGGTGTGGTCTGAGAACTGCTGCCGGCATCTTTAATAAAGAATGCGCCTGCCGCCGCGCACACTAAGGTGGAGATCACCACCGCCCAGCTGCCGTCGATAACCATGGAGAGGGCGCAGCAGATAAAGGCGGTGCACAAGACCATCACCAGGATTCTGCCGCTGCGCCGGCAGCCCGGCACCACGATGGCAATAAAAAGCGCGTAGAGCGCAATGCCCAGACCCGCTGAAATCCACTCCGGCAGTACAGAGTGCGCCAGCACGCCGATCACCGCCCCCAGCACCCAGGCACTGTAGGTTAAAGTGATAATGCCGGCTAAGCAGGCAAGTTTGGCCTGTTTATTCGGCGCAGTGGTGAAGATGGCAAAGGTCTCATCCACAACAAACCATGAAGCCAGTATGCGTCCGAACGTGCGCAGCTGCGGCAGGCGGCTGAAGATGCAGGCTGACATGATGAAATAGCGGAAATTGATTAAGAAAGTGGCAATAAAGATCGCGGTCAGCCCAGCGTGCTGCGCAGTCATGCTGACGCCTAAGACCTGGCCTGAGCCGGAGTACACCATCATGGACATCAGTACGGTCTCAAAGGGTGAGAAGCCGGCCTGCAGAGCCGACACGCCGTAAGCAATGCCTACCGGAATATAGCCGAACACTACCGGAATGCCGGAGCGCATGCCCTGCCAAAAGAGCCTGGAGGCGGGAATTTCTGCTGTCGCTGTCATAACTGTTAGTAAAAATTAAGGAATCGATCGTCATCGCCGCCCAGATCTGCCTTTTCTGCAGATCCCGCAACGGTGCGTAAGTTTAGCACTAAGCCCGCCGTGCTGATGCGGCATGGCATAAAAATACTGCCCTCTTTTGGTTAATTTCCCCATACTGCGCACTAAAATAAAGCATATAGTGCTGAAAACCGGCCGCGCCCCTTGCACTAAAGCTGAGCGCTTCTTAAGATGGGGTGCACCAGCTCACATTTTAACGGCTTAAATTAAAGCAATTATTAAAAGGAAAACACGGCTGCCGCAGCTTGAAGCTGCCGGAAAACCAGCCTGCTGAAGATTATGAAGCATCTTGATATCGCCAAATTCGGCGGCACCTCAGTAGCCAGCTTCAATGCCATGAGCTCCTGCGTCAAGGTGGTAACCGCCAATCCGCATACCCGTTTAGTCGTGGTCAGCGCCTGTGCCGGCGTGACCAACATCTTAGTAGAACTGGCCTCCGGCGCTTTAAATCGTGAAGAGGTGATGGATCGCATCGCCAAACTGCGCGCCATTCATCAGGAAATAACCGCCCATCTGCCAGATAAAGAGGCCTGCGATGCTCACATTGAAGAGCATTTAACTGATGTGCGCAATTTAGCCGCTGAAGCTGCCATGGAGCGCTCAGATGAGCTCACTGACCGCATCGTCAGCCACGGCGAGCTGATGTCCTCCTTCTTAATTACCGAGGTATTCAAGTACGCAGGCTTCAAGGCCCGCTGCTTTGATGTGCGCAATGTAATGCGTACCGACAGCGCTTTCGGCTGCGCCAAGCCCTTGTTGGAGGTTTTAGGCACTTTAACCCGCCAGCAGCTCCTGCCCTTACTTGACGGTGAGGAGATCGTGGTCACGCAGGGCTTTATCGGCTCAAACACTGAGGGCATGACCACTACCTTAGGGCGCGGCGGCTCAGACTATACGGCAGCGCTCTTAGGCGAGGCCTGCGATGCTGAAACCATTTCCATTTGGACTGACGTGCCGGGCGTCTACACCACCGATCCGCGCTTAGTGCCGCACGCCAGGCCCATTGCCGAGCTTTCGTATTTAGAGGCGGCGGAGATGGCTACCTTCGGAGCCAAGATCCTGCATCCGTCCACCTTAGTTCCGGCGGTGCGCCGCAATATTCCGGTATTCGTCGGCTCGTCAAAGGAGCCGGAGAAGGGCGGTACCTGGGTGCGTCCGGATACTGCAACTCATCCGGCCTTCCGCGCGGTGGCCCTGCGCAGAAATCAGACTTTGATCGTGCTGGCCAGCCCTAAAATGGTAGGCGCTTCCGGCTTCTTAGCCCGCGTCTTCAGCATCTTTGCCAAATACAGCAAATCCGTGGACTTGGTCTCCACCTCGGAAGTGTCCATCGCTGTGACCCTGGATGCCGGATCCAATACCTCGGGCCTGAACTCCATCTCTGAGGACATGCTCTCCGAGCTGCGCGAGTTCTGCCACGTGCGGGTAGAGGATAAGCTCTCCTTAGTTGCCATTATCGGCAACGATCTGGCAAAGACCGCCGGCGTTACCGCCAAGTGCTTTGATGCCATTGAAAAGTATGCCGTGCGCATGATCTGCTACGGCGCCTCCAGCCACAATCTGTGCTTCCTGTTAAATGAGGCGGATGCGGTGCCGGCCCTTGCTGAGCTGCATCAGCACTTATTGGAGCAGTAAGCCTTTCCTGCAGCTTGGGACTTGCTGCGGCCGCCGCTTCAGGCGGCCGCGCTGTTTTTGAGCCCCGGCAAATTTCCCGCATCTTTTTCTGATTTTCTGCTAAAGTCTGAGCGAAAGACTGCCGTTAACGATGGTAGAACAGTGCAGATCTCATTTTACTTTCAGGCATAAAATTTGCTTGAAACGCTCGAAAAGAGCAAGGAGCAGAATATGGCTTCATCCATTACTTCCGCCGGTTCCGCATCCGGCATTGACTTTGAATCGATCATCCAGGCGTCGCTGGATGCCAAGCGCGCGACGCTGGAAAACCGCACCACGACCAAGAAGGAAGAGGCGAATATTGAATTGTCCGGCGTGGGCAAGCTGAAATCTGCTCTGGAGGCTTTCCAGACCAGCCTGCAGGCCTTTACTGAGGACAATGCCTTCAATCAGCGCTCGGTCACTATCGATCAGCCCTCGGATACTACCTACTTTACGGTAGAGGCTGAGGACGATGCCTCCAATATGTCCTACGACATTGCGGTAAAGCAGCTGGCCTCGACCGAGAAGATCTCGCAGGTCATCAACGTCGGCGACGAAAACAAGTTTGAAGCCGGCAAGCTGACCTTTACCTTAGGGGAAGGCGATGATCAAAAGACCTTTGAAGTAGATGTGCAGGAAGGCGACAGCATTGAGCAGATCAGACGCCGCATCAACGACAATGATCTGGGCATTACCGCCAACCTGGTGCAGGGCGTGGACGACAGCGGCAACTCGGTCTATACCCTGACCATCGACTCCGGCGCGTCCGGCAGCGCCAACAATAATATGACTATCTCGGTATCCGGGCAGTCCGGCAGCGGCGCCCAGAGCCTGAGCTTCTTCGAGTTTGCCGGGCGCGAGGGCGATGACGCGGCAGTCGGCTCTGACGGATGGAAGCACACTGCGGCCAAAGATGCCATCATTACGGTGGACGGCACCGAAGTGCACTCGGAAAGCAATGTCTTTGACGAGCAGATCTCCGGCATTACCCTGACGGCCAAAAAGGTCACCACCTCGGATACCACCGATGCCGACGGCAATCCGGTATACAACACCTACAATCTGTCCATCGCAGAGGACTACGATGCCGTAACCAAAAAGATGGAATCGTTCGTGTCGGCCTACAATACCTTGATGAGCACCATGGACGATCTCTACGAGCACAATACCTACACCGACGGCGAGAATAACTACGACGGCGGCGAGCTGGCGGGCGACTCGATGCTGCGTTCACTGCAGAGCCAGATCCAGAACTTCGTGACCTCGTTCGGCTTTACCGGTGAAGGCGCTAACCGCACCTCCATTTACAACATGGGCGTAGAGTTCAACTCAGACGGCACCCTGGAGCTTGATTCCACTGCCTTCAAAGAGCAGCTCTCTGATAACTTCAACCTGGTGGTAAACGCCTTCTCGGGCGAGGACGGCATGCTGTCAAAGCTCGACAGTATGGTGGAGGAATACACTAAGTCGGGCGGTCTGCTCTCTGAGCGTGAAGATGAGCTCAACTCCACCATCAGCGATGTGGAGGCGGAAGAGTCGGAAAACGAGTCCTACTTAGAGCAGTATGAAGAAAGCCTGCGTCAGAAGTACGCCAATCTGGATACCATGATTTCAGGCTACAACAGCTCGCTGTCCTACTTAAGCTCGGTGCTCTAAGCTCCTGCTTTAAGCTGCACTTGATTATGCCGGCCCCGCATTCGCGGGGCTGAGTTTTTTGGCCGCTCTTTGATCGCCCAAAGGCACGAAAAAGCCCCGCAGATGCGGGGCTTTTTGGACGGTTCTTAACCAGCCTTACAGGCTGACATCTTCAATTAAAGAGAATCGTAAGAACCTAAGGCCTTGAAGGCTTCGATGACGCGCTCGCGCATGGACTCTTCGCCCTTACGCAGCCATACGCGCGGATCGTAGTACTTCTTGTTCGGGGCATCCGGACCGGTCGGGTTGCCCAGCTGACCCTGCAGGTAGTCGCGATTTTCCTCGTAGTAGTTCTTAATACCGCTCCAGTTGGCCCACTGAGTATCGGTATCGACGTTCATCTTGATGACGCCGTAGGACACTGCCTCAGCGATCTCCTCAGGAGAAGAGCCTGAGCCGCCGTGGAATACCAGGTTCATCGGCTTGTTGTCAGTCAGGCCGAACTTCTCTTTGACGTAGGCCTGAGAGTCGCGCAGAATGGTCGGCTTTAACTTCACGTTGCCGGGCTTGTACACGCCGTGAACGTTGCCGAAGGAGGCGGCAATGGTGAAGTTCGGGGAGATGGCGCTTAACTTCTCGTAAGCATAGGCCACATCCTTAGGCTGAGTGTACAGAGCGCTCTCGTCCTTGCCGGAATTGTCCACGCCGTCTTCCTCACCGCCGGTGCAGCCTAACTCCAGCTCTAAGGTCATACCCATCTTGGACATGCGCTCTAAGTATTTGCAGCAGATAGCTACGTTTTCCTCTAAGGACTCCTCAGAGAGATCCAGCATGTGCGAGGAGAACAGCGGACGGCCGTTCTTCTTGAAATACTCTTCACCAAAGTCTAATAAGCCGTCAACCCAGGGAATGAGCTTCTTGGCGCAGTGATCGGTGTGCAGCACTACCGGCACGCCGTAAGCCTGAGCTACATTGTGCACGTGCAGAGCGCCGGAGATGGCGCCTAAAATGGAATTGCCCTGCGGACGATCGGTCTTTAAGCCCTTGCCGGCGACGAAGGCGGCGCCGCCGTTGGAGAACTGCACGATCACAGCGGAACGGGCCTTAGCAGCAGCCTCTAACACGGCATTGATGGTGTGGGTGCCCACGCAGTTAACCGCCGGAAAAGCATAGCCGTTCTCACGGGCCACCGCGAATAACTTCTGAACATCTTCGCCCCACAGCACGCCGGGCTTAACGACATCTAAAATCTTAGTCATAGTAATGTGCCTATATTGCAAGTGATTAGTAAAAGTGTCGGGCAGGAGGTTCAGGCCTCCTGCCCTTAATGCAGCCGGCGCCTGCTTATTCAGCAGCGCGCTTCTCTAAGATTTCCACAGCCGGGAGCTTCTTGCCTTCCACGAACTCTAAGAAAGCGCCGCCGCCGGTGGAGATGTAGGAGATCTTGTCGGTCACGCCGAACTTCTGAATGGCGTTGATGGTGTCGCCGCCGCCGGCCACCGAGAAGCCCTCGGAATTGGCGATAGCGTCAGCTAAGGACTTGGTGCCGCTGGCGAACTGATCGAACTCGAACACGCCGACAGGGCCGTTCCACAGAATGGTCTTGGCCTCAGCAATGACCTTGTTGATGTTGGCCATGGACTTCGGACCTAAGTCCATGATCATGTCGTCATCAGCCACATCCTTTAAGTCCTTAACGGTGGCCGGAGTGGTCTCGGAGAACTCCTTGCCCACAACCACGTCCACGAACTCAGGAATAGAGGTCTTCTTGTCGAGCTCCTTGGCGGTATCGATTAAATCAGGCTCGTACAGGGAAGTGCCGACCTTAGCGCCGCGGGCTGCCATGAAGGTGTTGGCAATGCCGCCGCCGACGATTAAGTGATCAGCGACCTTGAGCAGGCTGTTTAACACCGGCAGCTTGGTGGAAACCTTGGATCCGGCCACTACAGCGACCATCGGGCGGGCAGGATGATCCATCACTTTGCCTAAAGCGTCAAGCTCAGCGGCCAGCAGCGGACCTGCGCAGGCAACCGGAGCGAACTGGGCTGCACCGTAGGTGGTGCCCTGAGCGCGGTGAGCAGTGCCGAAAGCGTCCATCACGAAGACGTCGCACAGCGCAGCGTACTTCCTGGCTAAGGCTTCATCATTCTTCTTCTCGCCCTTGTTGAAGCGGCAGTTCTCCAGCACCACTACTTCACCCTGATTAACCTCAACGCCGTCTAAGTAATCCTTGACCAGACGGACCGGGCAGTCGAGCTTGGTCTGCATGTAATCAGCAACCGGCTTTAAGGAGAACTCTTCGGCATACTCGCCCTCGGTCGGACGGCCTAAGTGAGAGATCACCATCACCTTAGCGCCCTTCTGTAAAGCAAGCTTAATAGTAGGCAGAGTTGCCATGATGCGCTTGTCCGAAGCGACCTTGCCGTCCTTTAACGGCACATTTAAATCAGCACGGATTAATACACGCTTGCCCTGCAGATCGAGGTCGGCCATTTTCAAAATTGCCATAACAGTTTCTTTCCTCTTTTTTCTAACGAAATGTCAAGTTCAAGTACCGCAGAAATTTATCTCCTGGGTCTCTATTCCACTTCGCATTGTAGCTAAGAAATGTAAAAAAATCCATGCTGCAAAAGAGCGGCGCACCGGCCGCAAAGCCCCATTTTACCGGGCTCTTTGAGCCTTTTACCGTCAAGGGCGCGCACCTTGAGAGTAAGGCTGCGCTGCAGATGGATTTTGCGGCAGCAAAAAGGGCCATGCGGTTAAGCATGGCCCTGATGCGCTTCTAAAAGCCTGCCTGCAGATTTGACTCTGTCTCAGCTTTTAGAAGATGAAGGTTACATTGCCGGTTACAGCATGGTTTTCACTTTGTGAAGAGCCGATATAGTTGTAATCCACGGCAAAGGACAAATAATCCTTTACCTGCAGTTCAACGCCGGCGGAGGCGCCGCAGGTAAATTCACCGATTACCTCGGGTCTTACCGTGTCCTTGGAGTACAGCCCGTAACCCTGCACGCGATTGGTCACCTCGGTATCGCCAAAGTTCGGCTTTACCATCAGCTCAGCGCGCGGTCTGAACCACACTTCATCGGCAGCCGCGATATTGCCTTCGGCCTTGAAGCCTGCAAATACCGAGTAGATGTCCTGATCAGCGCTTTCAGTGTCAAAGGCGCGCATGCTGCCCAGCTTAGAGGTATAGCCTTCGGTGTGCAGTCTGGTGTAGCCGACGCCGCCGAAGGGAGTTAATCTCAAGGCGCCGTCCATGAACATAAAATCATGCTCGTAGGAAACATTGGCCTGCAGCGCCGTGGTATCCACGTCGGCAGTGAGCTTGTCATCAAGCAAAGACTCAGCCGGGAAGCTCATTTCCAAATCATTATTGTCCCATTGGAAGGCAGTCTCAGCCACAATGCGATCCTGCGGGCTGAAGTGATAGGAGCCGAACAAGGTCACCGCAAAGCTTTCAATATCATTGCTGGTGCTTACCTGATAGACGGACCCCAGATCAGTATCCGCATCGCCTTCCATATATGAAAGGGCAGCGCCTGCGGTGAACTTATCGGTAAAGAAGCGCTCAGCGCCAATGATGATGCCGTTCAGATCAGCGGTGACCTTGCGATCGCCGTTTAAGTCATTCCACATATCATGGCTTTCATTGTGCATATAGAGGCATCAGCCCAGACATTGTTCTCATGCCCGGAACGATAGAAGCGATCCTGATGACGCGCCACTGAATCATGGCGATTCTGCAGCATGTCGTAGGCTAAGGTTTGAGCACCGCCGACAGTGGCAATTTGACCTGCGGCATCAATCATGCGGGCGGCAGCCGTGACATGATCCTTATCCTTGATCTGTCCGCCGCCTGCGGTCATCAGATTATTGATGGCAGCATTAATGACCGCAAAGGCGCCTGAATCCCTGCTTAACTGGGCCAGCCGGTCCTTAACTGCAGCATCGCCGCTGTTTGCCAGCAGATCCACCACCTCATCGGTATTTTTCTTCAGGCTCAGGCTGATGCCCCAGCCATCGCCAAACAGCTCCTCAGAATTCAAGGTCTTGGTCACGCCCATGTATACGCCGTCTGCAGTCATGCCGATGCCGTATTCCTGCCAGCTGTAGGGGTGCACCTGATTGTCCATGCCGACGGGTGACCTACTGGGGGTGACTAAAAAGGTCACCCCCGATTTTATGTTCCAGAAACGGTAAAATTTGCAAAACAGAATGTTTTCGCAA
>CALXNX010000071.1 GCA_944389865.1 uncultured Succinivibrionaceae bacterium | reverse complement strand
CAGACCGCAGAGCGCGGAACTTGGATCAACATCCCGCGGTGCCTGTTTCCTGATAAGCGCAGTCCCCTGCGGGACTAAGGCTGGTCAACCTGGGCTTAAAGCCTTTCAGCTTCAAGCCCCCGCCTCTTTAGGCGGGGGTAGTTGACCAACCCAGGCGACTATATCGCGGTTATACAGAGCTTGCATTTTTAACCTCACTGCGGTCTGTTTATCTAAACTTACTATACCACCTGCACCGCAAAAGCAGAAAATAGATTAGAACCTCTAAAGCTTTTTACCGCAGGCAAAGTCTTACCTGCCTGCAGGTTAGCTTTTTGGCCTGCTTTGCGGTAAGATTTACCTATAATCAATGGTTTTTTGTATTTTTTATCGGCTCGCAGCCGGATCGGTAGTCTGGGCTCATGCATAACACTTTTAAAGTTGGTCTTACCGGCGGGATTGCCTGCGGCAAAACCTCGGCCTGCCGCGTCTTCAGCGCGCTGCAGATCCCGGTAGTAGATGCCGACGTGATTTCCCGGCAGCTGTGCGCCCGGGGCAGTCCTTTACTGCCTCAAATAGCCGCGATCTTCGGGCCGCAGATTATTAATGCGGCAGGCGAGCTCAACCGTCCTGCTCTGCGCGAGCTGGTCTTTGCCGATGAGGCTGCTTTAACAGCGCTCAATAATCTGCTCCATCCGGCCATTCACCGCGAGCTCATGGCGCAGGCTGAAACAGCGGGTAAAAACGCTCCCTACGTGGTCTTAGCCATCCCTTTATTATTTGAGCATCATTTAGAGCCCTTAGTAAACCGCATCTTAGTTTTAGACTGCTCCCCCGAGCTTCAGCTTGCCCGCATTCAAAAGCGCGACGGCTGCTCGGAGGCGGCGGCGCGCAGCATTATCAGTCATCAGGCTGCGCGGGAGTACCGCCTGTCCCAAGGTGCGGACGTCATCAATACCGAAAGCGGCGATCTGCACTATTTAGCGCAGCAGATTGAAATGCTGCATGCACAGTATTTACAAGCGGCCTCTGCCATGCGCAGAGACCCGGTCAGCGAGGCTTAACGGCTTATGTTCGTGTATGATTTTCCCTTCAGTCCCAAAGCGCGGACTTATTTAAAGTTCGAGGCGATCTTCAAGCGCGCAGAGGCCTGTCAATTCTTAAGCTCCGAGGCGGAAACCATGTCGCTGCTGCGCGGCGTGGTGGATTATATGGACTTAATCGACGGCTCCGGCGGCTTTAAGATTGAGCTCTCGCGCGATTTAGAAAAGCTCGATCAAAAGTTAAAGCAGTGGGAAGTCAATCCCGATGCCGATCAGGCCTTTGTGCATCAGCTGCGCGATGCCATCACGCAGTCCTTTAACAGCCTCGATCGCTTTACCCGTCAGCGCACGGTACTGCAGCATGACCCTATTTTAGAGAACATCAAACCGCGCTTTATGACCCCCTGCGGCGTCAACTGCTTTGATACTCCGCTCTTTACCTTCTGGTGCTCACTGCCCCATGATGAAAAGATGCAGAGCGTCAATAAATGGCTGCATGAGCTGGATACCATCCGCATGCCGGTGGCTACCATCCTCTATTTGTGGCGGCTGTGCGCAGACTTCAAGCCGCGCGTAGCGCAGAAAGGCTTTATGAAGGAAACGGCCGAAAACTGCGATCTCATTGAAATCAAATACCCCAAAACCGTGCGCGGCTATCCGGTAGTCAGCGGCTTCCAATCCAGCCTCAATGTGCGCTTCATGGCCTACGAAAAGGGTGCGGAGATCGGCGATATCGAATTTGAACTGGCCTATTTAGGAAATGACGTGCTGTGAGTTTAAAAGATCTGCTCCCTGAAGGGACCTTTGACGAGATTGCCGCCGACGCCCATTTAGACGCAAAGGCTCAGGCGCATTTAAAGGATGAGACCCGTGAGGACGGCGTACTCTGCGTGCGTTGCCCTAACTGCGGCAAAAAGGTCAAATACAGCCCGGATAATCCCTTTCGCCCCTTCTGCTCGGAGCGCTGCCGTCTGCTGGATCTCGGTGCCTGGGCCAATGAGGAGCGCACGGTCCCCGGCAATGCGGTTAATGCCGATGAGGATGCCGACCTGCTGAACGATCCCGCCCTGCCGCGGCGCTGAGGATTTTTTGCTAAAATGCAGGGCTGAACGTTTAATTCACTCAGTAATAGGAATCAGCCTTGCAAAGCTCAAGGAAAGGCCGCGCCGTAACGGCGCGGCAGCGCTGTTATGTCAGCGCGCTGGCAGCTGCCGTCGCTGCCGCGCTCTATCTGCCCGCCGCTTCTTTTGCCGCCCCCGCGGCCGCTGAGGCTGCCGGCTCTGCCGTCACCTCTTTAACCCATCCGGTCAGCATCAGACAGGAGAGCGGCGATAAGATAGGCCGCGATCGCTTAAATAAAGTGACCGCGTTCTCTGCCCGCGTGAGCGCCTTAATGCGCCAGCGCAGCTCGCAGCGCTATTTGGCTGACCCTAAGCTCTCCGCCGCCGCCACCTTCCCGCTGCGCCTCTTTGGAGCCTTAGCGCAGAACCCCTGGCAGGCAGCCCCCTTCATGCCGGTGCTCGATCGCGATCTGGCCTGCTACTACGGCATTCCGCCATATCGCGAGCCGCTTGACTATGACGTCAATACTACCCCGGTGAATATTGCCGCCGACAGCGTGACCGGAGCTTTGGACAATTCCCAGGAAATTGTCTATGAGGGCAATGTAGAGCTGACGCAGGGCGATAAGCTGCTGCGCGCCGATCGCACCGCCTACAGCGGTAAGAGCGGCGTTTTAACCAGCACGGGCAATTTAACCTACAGCTCGGGCGAGTACACTATTACCTCGCAAAGCCCGGTGATCTCCAATTTAAAAAATAAGATCACCACTCTTGAGGATGCCGCCGTGCAGATGAACGGCTCGGTGGCGCGCGCCAATGCGGTAAATATGACCATCGACAATCAGAACGACACCTCGCAGATTGAAGAATTGTCCTTCTCCACCTGCCCGGTATCTGACGAGTTCTGGCGCATTACCGCTGACGATGTGGATTTGGTCAAGGGCGAGGCCTACGGCTCGGCCACTAATGCCACAGTGTGGATTAAAGAGGTGCCGGTCTTCTATCTGCCCTACGTGACCTTTCCGATCTCCAATCAAAGAAAGAGCGGTCTGCTCTATCCTGAGATCAGCATTTCCGGCGATAACGGCTTTGACTACGCTCAGCCCATTTACTGGAACATCGCGCCGAACTACGACGCTACCTTTACCCCGCGCTATATGAGTCAGCGCGGCATGGCCTTTAATAACGAGTTCCGCTATCTGCCCTTTGAGAACACCGAAGGCGCCCTGACTTTTGACTACATCCCCTACGATGACAATTGGGATTTAGCCAACGGCGATCATCAGCGCTGGATGATCGACTGGGAGCATGAGTCCTCCTTCCTGCAGGGCGATCTGACCTTTGATGCCGATTTTCAGCGCGTGCGCCCGGGCGACTACGATTTCTTATCGGATATCGGCAGCGACAACGCCGCCATCACTGATGATCACTTAGTGCAGTCCTTCCGCGCCGCCTACAATCGTCCCGCTTACGATACCGGCATTGAAGTGCGCACTTATCAAAGCCTCATCCCGGATGAAGCCTCGATCATCAAGCCCTTCTCGATGCTGCCGCAGCTCACCGCCTCCTATTACGACACTTACGGCGCAGCGCTCCTGACCTTAAACAGCGAGATCACGCAGTTTGTGAGCCCCGATGAGTTCGGCTACGACAATTTTGAGGCCAGCCGCATACACGTGGAGCCGGGGCTGTCCTATCAGCTCTACAACTCCCGCGGCACTTCCTTAACCGCAGGCGGCAAGGTGTTCTTAACTCATTACGAGCAGGACAGCCTCAGCGATCTGCCGGAGTACTACCGTGAATCCTTAGGCTTTACCGATCTTGAGGACAGCGTCAACCGCGCCCTGTATCTTCTGGAGATGCGCGGCAAGACCACCTTGGAGCGCCGCGCGCTTGATCTGCGCCACACGCAGACCTTAGAGCCCGAAATTGCCTACCGCTTTATTCCCTATAAGGATCAAAACGATATCGGCCTTTACGACACTACCGACAGACAGACGGACTATTACTCCAACTTCTCCTATCGCCGCTTCACGGGCTATGACCGCATTGCCGACGTCAATGAGATCACCTTCGGCTTAACCTCACGTCTGCTCGACCCGCACGATCGCGAACTGCTGCGGCTGGCCGTTTCTCAGACCTACAGCTTCGTGCCCTCGCGCGTGACCTTAAACCCCAGCGACTCGCCCAGCCGCTATCCGCGCTCGCCGCTGTCGCTGTCGGCTGACGCCAATCCGCTTGCAGGCTGGACCATGCACGGTGCGCTCTCCTATACCAATGAGACCAACGACATCAGCGCCTGGAACCTAATGACCGAGTATGAAGCGGACAGCGGCCTTAAGGGGCAAATCAGCTACCGCTTTGCCGATGAGGGCAATCGTACTTTAGAAAATGATCCTATCGACCTGGATCAGCTGGGAGTGCAGCTGGAGCTGCCCATAGGTCAGAAGCTCAAGTTCATCAGCGCGATGTACCGCGACTTAGAGCAGGAAGATGATATCGATAAGAAGTTTGCCCTGCGCTGGGAGGAATGCTGCTGGGCCGTCACCTTCATGTATGAAGACTACAATAAGACCGATTGGGATACTTTAACGCGCGAGCGCGAGCGCCGCATCGGCATGCAGTTTGAGTTCAAAGGCTTAGGCGCAGTCAATGTTTCCGGCGCCAAGGATCCGAACTCCACTGATACCGCCCTGCTCGATCACTTTAATCCCACTAATCTCAATAATTAGCGGGGCTGCGCAGGCGCGTGCTACAATCAGCGGCAGGCATAAATTTCACCGTCTGCAGGCTGTAGAGGATTTAACCTTGAAGAAAATAACCCGCAAATTAGCGCTGCTGCTTTCTGCAGTGTTATGCGTGAACTCCGTACAGGCCGAAGAGCTGCCGCTCGATCAGGCAGCCGCTGTGGTCAATAACGACATTATTCTGGAAAGCGAGCTGAATGAAGCCTCAGCTGATCTGAGCGCCAATCTGGCGCGGCGCGGGCGCAGCATCGATGAGATCTCGACCCGCAAGGCCGCTTTAGAGGGCTTAATTACCCGCTCCTTAGTGCTGCAGCTGGCTCAAAGCCAGGGCATTGCGCTCACTGACATGCAGCTTGACGCGGCCATCCGCCAGAATGCCGCGCAGAACGGCCTTACCGAGGAGGAGCTGCTTCAGCGCGCTGCGCCCGGCATGAGCGCCGCCCAGGCCCGCGAGCAGTTTCGCAATGATTTAATCTTAAATGAAGTGCGCCGCGCCCGCGTGCGCGCCCGCATCAACATCTCGGACACCGAGGTAGATCTGCTGGCCAAAAATCTGCGCGCCGTCGGCAGCGTGGAGCCGCAGTATCATTTAGCGCAGATCATCGTCCCCATTCAGGGCAATAATGCGGCCTCGGCCAACGCCCAGGTAAACTCCATCCGCGCTCAGCTGCGTGAAGGCGCGGACTTCAATGCCTTAGCGGCCCGCTATTCCATCGGCTCAGCGGCGGCGCAGGCCGGCGATTTGGGCTATCTGCCTGAGACCCAGATCCCGGTCCCCTTTCTTCCCGCTCTGCTCAAGGCCAAGCCCGGCGACGTCTTAGGCCCCTTCAGATCGCCTTTCGGCATTCATCTGCTCAAGCTCTACGATGTCTCCCACGATGCGGTCAAGCCCATTACCCTGTATGACGCCAGCCACATCCTGCTGCAGACCTCCATCATCTTCTCGGATGAAGCGGCCGAGCGCGAGCTCAAGGGCTTAAAGGCACAGATTGAATCAGGACAAATCTCCTTTGCCGATGCCGCGCGCCGCTATTCAGAAGATCCGGGCTCTGCCATCAACGGCGGCGATTTAGGCTACGCCACGCCCGATCGCTATGATCCGCTGTTTGCCCGCGCCATGGTTGCACTGCAGCCCGGCCAGATCTCGGAGCCCATTAAATCAAGCTTCGGCTGGCACCTCATTTACTTAAAGGACACGCGCATCGATAAGGATTCCGATGACGCCTACCGCCAGAAAGCGCGCGATCTCATCTACCGCCGCCTCTATCAGGAAGAGTCGACCGCATGGGAGCGCGAACTGCGCGACAGCGCCTACATCCATGTGATGGATCCCATCCTGGTGAAGGCTGACATCCACATGGATCAGGACGCCAGGCCCAGCCCGGTGCTGCCTTAAGCCGGCGTTTTTCCTGCGCCTTTAAAGCGTTTGGTGCGGCGGCGGGCTTTGTGTACAATAGGCCCGTAATTTCAGTTCCATCGGAGGGATTATGGCACTGCCGCCGCCGCACTTAAAAGCCCGCAAGCGCTTTGGACAAAACTTCTTAGTTGACGAATACATCATCGGCGCTATTGTAGACGCCATCAACCCTCAGCCCGGCCAGTACCTCGTGGAAATCGGCCCGGGCCATGCGGCCCTGACCCGGCCGGTACTGGAGCGCGCCGGCAGTCTTACCGCCATCGAACTTGACCGCGATTTGGCTGAGATGCTGCGCCACGATCCCTTCTTAAAGGGCCTGACCTTAATTGAAAATGACGCTTTAAAGGTTGATTTCGGGGATCTGCCCGGCACGGGATCGCTGCGCGTCTTCGGCAATCTGCCCTACAACATCACCTCGCCCCTCATTTTTCACCTGCTGGAGCAGCCAGGCATCAAGGACATGCACTTCATGCTCCAAAAGGAAGTGGTGGAGCGTCTGGCAGCAGGCCCCCACAGCAAGGATTACGGCCGTCTTACCGTGATGGCGCAGTTTTATGCTGAGGTCATTCCGGTACTGGAAGTGCCGCCTACGGCCTTCCGTCCAATGCCCAAGGTGGTATCGGCCGTGGTGCGGCTGCTCCCTAAGACTTTAACTGCTGCAGATAAGGCCCTGGCGCCCTATCTGAATCAGATCGTGACCGCAGCCTTTGGAGCGCGGCGCAAGACGCTGCGCAATTCCTTAGGCCGTCTGGTCGCTCCGGAGCTGCTGCCTGAACTGCCCTGCGATCTGACGATGCGCGCTGAGGACCTGTCCATCAAGGAATACCTCACGCTGGCCGCCTGGCTGCAGGATTTAGATCGTAAGGGACTGCTGCAGCCCGCCGCTGCTGATTAAGACCAATTACGGCCCTGAGTAAAAGGACCCGTAACTGCCCGGGTTAGGAAGGAGAAAAAGTAAATCATGGGAAACGTGAACTCGCCGGTGCTGCAGCTGCTGCAGCGCAGCGCTGCAGTCTTTGAGGGGCAGAGCGTCATCTTTGCCGGGGAGATCTATGATCCGGCTGTACTGCATTTAGCCAAGCTCTGCAGACAGGCGGTGATCCTGTGCGATCACTTCGGCGCCGCGCAGCAGATGGCGGCGATGCTCGGACAGCGGCTGCCGGCAAAGCTGAATGCCGGTGCCGCACTCCAGCACATCGAAGTTCGATTTACCACACCTCAGCTGTACCATGCCGCTGAGGGCGAAGAGCATGACATCCTGTGCCTGCTGGTGCATAAAACCAAGGCGGTAAATCAGCAGCTCTGCGCTCTGTTTGCGCCTGCGTTAAAGCACGGCGGCCGGATCCTGGCCGCAGGCGCCAATGATGCCGGGGGCCGGAGCGCTGACAGTTATTTAAAAGATCACGGCGCCTGCAGCAAGCTGGACACGGCCCGCAAGTGCACCTTGTGGCAGACAGTCTTTGATAAGACTAGGCCCTTTGTACTGCCGCAGCTGGAGCAGCTCACACTGCCGCTGTCCCTGCTGCCGGAGTCTGAGAGCAGACCGGAAATTTATCTGCTGCAGGATCCGGCCGTCTTCAGCTCGGGCCGCCTGGATGCCGGTACCGCGGCCTTAATTGAGGCCTTATCCCATATTGCCGCGCCTGACATGCGCGCTTTAGATTTATGCTGCGGCTGCGGCGCGGTCGGGGTATGCATGGCCAAAGCGGGCCTTAAGACGGACTGCTGCGATGTATCGGCCGCCGCCGTACATTTGACCCGGCGCAATCTGCAGTTAAACGGCTGTGAAGATGCCGCCCGGCGCGTCTTTCCCTCCTTTATGCTCGACGACCTGCCGGACTCTGCCAGGTACGATTTGATTGCCGTCAATCCGCCCTTCCATCAGGGGGTGAGCCGGAACCTCAATTTAAGCGCCAATCTCTTTACCGCAGCTAAAGCTCATTTAAACCCTGACGGGGTTTTATGCGTCGTGGGCAATACCTGCCTTAATTACCCGCAGCAGCTGCGCGAGCTTTATCCGCAGACAGAGATCTTAAGCTCCAATCCCAAATTTACCGTGACGGCGGCCCGCCTGAACTGACGCCCCAAAAGGACGCAGATAAATCCAGGGCTTACGCATCAAAAATAAGCACAAACTGCGCCAAGTAAATAAATAATTTTCAAATTGTGGTACACGGATCAAAACTCTAAACTAAAGTGTGATCTATGGATCAAATTTTGCTCCTATCGATCGACACATAACTAAAAATTCGATCAAATACTGAAAGTTTCTTTGCTAAAAGGATTTTCAGTTGACACTGCAGCAGGCCATGACCGAATTGATGTCAAAGGTAGAAGTAACAGACCTCAGAGTGCAGGGGCGAGTAAAGTACCCGCTCCTTCCGCTGCTGTTTTCTGTCATTATGGCCTGGTGCGGCGGCTTCAACAATGCAGTTCTGGCGTCCGATTTTATCCACATGCATAAAGCCCGGCTGGCTGAGCTCATCCCTAATTTCGGCAACTGCGGCGAGGTTTCGCATGACACCATTTTAAGGCTGCTCAAGATGCTCAGGTTTTCTGAACTCAACTCTTTCCTGTATGAGTTCTGTCAGGCCCTGCTGCTTCATCGAGGCGAGCTGCCGAATGATCAGCTGCGCGTACTGTCTATGGACGGGCAGACTCCGCGGTCAATAGTCTATGAGCCGGAAGAAGGCCGGAAATCTCCGCAGGACCGCAGAACCTGCAATCATCAGTACTGCGTAACCCTTTATGACTCCAGCAATAAGATGACCCTGGCGCAGGAAGATGTGCTCGACAAGGAGAACGAGAATAAAGCCTGCGTGCGGCTGATGAAGCTGTTTTCCTTAGAGGGGTGCGTAGTAACCAGCGATGCCTTAAACTGTCAGCGTACTGTGGCGGAGGCGGCAATAGAGCAGAACGGCGATTACTGCTTAGCGCTTAAGGATAATCATAAGAATCCGGCCAAAGAAATAAAGGCGCTTTTTACTAATCCTGAGCTCCTCGATAACACGGCTGTATATGCTCAGTCTGAGACCGAGCTGACGCATGGCCGGATGCAGAGCCGCACGGTAACTGCGCTGCCGGCAAGCGCAGTAAAGCCCCGGCTGCTGGGGGAGTGGAAAAAAGATGCACGGACGATTTTCTTTGCCCGCACCTGCACTTACGATAAGAAGTATAAAAAGCCGATTATCCGCTATTACTTATCGTCCCTGGACTTTGATGATCCGAAGACAGCGGAATACGGGCTGCAGGTGATCAGGGCGCACTGGGCCTGTGAAAACTCACAGCACTGCGTCCTCGATGTCAGCTGCGGACAGGATATGCTGCGGGCGAAGAACCGAAACTGCATCAGGAATGCACTGATGCTCAATAAGATCGCCCTTAATACGGCGCGGATCGCGCAGCTCGACAGTACAGATAAGCAGATGAGCGCTGTGCGGATCAAAAAGATCATGGGCAGTGATGTGGAGCTGCTCTGCAGAAGCCTGTGCAGGAGCATCTTAAGGGGCAGCGAAGAAGCTGAAGTCTTCCCCCCCTTTCCTTAAAGACAGCAAATCTCCCCCAGCTGCCGCCGCAGATTGCGGCAAACGCATCTGAATAATCCCAAAACCAGTAAAATAGTGCTGAACGCATGCGGCCGTGGTCCGGCTTAAGGCTGGAACTGCCTGTGCGAGCACCTTAAGCAATCGCTGTACCGACTTTTGATGCGTAAACCCTGAGATAAATCAGGCCTAACCGGCATTGAGCAATAAAATTTTTGAATATTCTACTGCCCCCTGAAGGCAGACGTTTGAAAAACGTCGTCAGCCGC
>CALXNX010000070.1 GCA_944389865.1 uncultured Succinivibrionaceae bacterium | reverse complement strand
CAGGACTAACAGCTTTTTGAGCATCTCCATAAAAGAGCCGGTTTCCTGGTTCTTTTTACTGTCAATTCTGCAGTCTGTCCGTCGCCGCCGATGGTGATAAGCGGCTTTACCGGGGCGGCGCCGGCGTAAGCGGGGTTGGTGCAGCCATGCAGGAACCCTGATTTGTAATCCTCAAGTTTGGCCCCATCAATCAGCACCTTAGCGAACATCTCCTTAAACAGAGCGTACATATTATCCGGGCCGACAATGTTGATGCAGACACTGACTGCAGTGGCGGATACAGTACGCGCCGGTGATGGGAACCAAGGGAACAGCGCTTGGAAAAGCAGTTAAAATTCCGCCAATAATGACTTACTCCAGCGCAGTCATTTGCCCCGGAGCAGAAAGCAAAGAAAGCCGATGTCATCACCTGAAAAAGCGGATAGATGATCATTTCCGGGCTGCGCTTATCCGGCCAGTCCTGCATGAGCTTCCAGCAGTAATCGTAAATAGGACGAATGTGCTCAAAGCTGCGGATCACCTTTTCGCGGGCAGCCATATAATCTGTTAAATAGTTTTCAACGGCTTCCTTGTTCCAGCCGGCTGCAAAAAGCTCCTTTCTTAATTTTTCGGTTTTATCAGGAATATCTTCGGGGGCATGAGGAAAGCCGAGGATGTCAGGAGGCGAAGACGGAGAGGCCCGCCGCGACTTGCGTGCGGTCACTCCTGCAGACTCCAGCTTCGCTTGAAAAACCATGAAACATCCATAAAAACAGCTAAATTTTTTAGTATTTGATCGAATTTGTGCCAACTTGTCGATCAAACTTTTAAAAATTTGATCCCCATATCACAATATTAAAAGAAATATTTATAGATGTGATCGGTGCATCACATTTATTAAAAGTCACTTGATCGATGGTATTGACTTATGGGCTGGTTTAGGCAGGGCTGGGACAGCTGCAGCAAAGGACTAGGGATTATTCCAAATTTACGGGGTCATGACGCTTTCGCTAAAAGTGTGATCTCAAACGGACCCCGCAATTTTGTCATACCATAATTCTCTCAATCGGAATATAAGTTAAAGTGCGGCACTGACCTGTCAGCTTACGCGGGCTGCCGCTTAATTTTATCTGCAGGCTGACGCTAAAGCCTGCTACAATGTTTTTGGAATTTATTGATTTTTAAGCGCTGAACTAAGAGCGCGAAACTGCGTTTTCCTGCGGCGCAGTTTGTTTTTTTTAGGGAGACTGCATTGCAGCATCAGTTCCTGCCTGGGCGCGTACTGCTGCGGCTGTTAGGAGCTGCAGCCTGCGGTGCGCTCTTTTTGTGCGGCGGCTGCGCCTCGGACAGCAGCGAGGAGCTGATTGAAAAGCAGGCCTCAGTAGTCACCGATCCGGTAAGCTTTGAGGTGACGGGAGTTACCGGCGATCTGCAGGCCAATGTGCTCAATACCTTAAACGGACTGCCGCCCATCTCCAAGCGCCGCGTCTTTGTGTTCCGCCGCGAACTGCGGGATAAGACTCTGTTGGCTCTGCGGGCCTACGGCTATTATCAGCCGCGCGTTGAGATCACTCTCCCGGATCGGAAGAACGAGCAGGACCGAACCGTACATTTAAAAATTGATGCCGGCAAGCCGCTTTTTATCCGCATCTGCACGGTGCAGATTTTAGGCGAGGGATCGCGCTATCAGGTTTTCCATGATTTGGCAGCTCAAAGCGGCCTTTTTTCCTACACCCGCATCAATCACGGCAGCTACGAGCAGTTAAAAAAGGCCCTGCAGGATACCTCCATGGCCATGGGCTTTTTTGACGCCAAAATGGTGTCATCGCGCATTTTGGTCCATCAGGCGCAGAATGTGGCCGATGTGGAGCTGATTTTCGATACCGGGCGGCGCTATAAATTCGGCAGACTGCGTCCTTACGATGAGAAGACCACGGAGCTGCTCAAGCCCGCCAAAGGTTTAATGACCATCAATGAAGGGCGCGATTATTCAGCAGCCGTGCTCAATGAATACATCGCCTCGCTCAATCGTACCAATTTCTACCGCGCGGTGGATATCGTGCCGCAGGTGGGCAAGGCTGAAAACTATGAAGTGCCCATCGATGCGCGCCTGGAGCGCAAGTCCGATAATTTAATGCGCCTGGGCGCAGGCTACTCTACCGATGAAGGGCCGCGCGTTTTGATTGAATGGGATAAGCCTTTATTAAATGAATACGGGCATTCTCTTTCGACCATGGCGGAGGTGTCGCAGCTGACGCAGGAGGCGCAGGCAGTCTATAAAATCCCGCGCGCTGATCCTAATCTGGATTATTACTACATCAACGCCGCGCAGACTCATACCGATTTTAACGATACGCTGTCCGATCGCTCGCATCTGAGCTTTCATTACGTGGCCAACCGCACCGGAGTGTGGCGGCGCGACTATTCGCTGCGCGCTGAATATGAAGATTACGAGCAGGGCTCTGAGGACGGCTATTCGTGGAATTTAATGCCGGCTTTAGTGCTCTCGCGCCGTGAAAGCTCCGGCGGCTTTGATCCCAAGCGCGGCTACAGCATCAATTTTGAAGTCTTAGGCGGCAGCGGGCAGATCTCTGACAACACCTTTGTCAGAGCCCTGGGCACCTTCCGCGGGGTGATAAGCCCGACACCCAATACCCGCTTGGTGATGCGTCTGCAGCAGGGGGCGATCATGGGGCCTGATTCACTGCACGTGCCGCCGTCGCTGCGCTTTTTTGCCGGCGGCGATCAGTCCATCCGCGGCTACGGCTATATGGATGAGTCCGAGCACAATGACGGCGGGCTTAAAGGTGCGCGCTATCTGACCACCGGCAGCATTGAGTATCAGTTCCCCATCGGCATTGCCAATTCGCGCCTCGCGCTCTTTGTGGACGGCGGCCGGGCGGCTGATGACTACCGCAATATAGATGAGGACTTTTTATGGGGCCCGGGCTTTGGCTACCGCTATGTTTCCTCGTACGGCACCGTGCGCGTTGATCTGGGCTTCGGCGTGGATAAAGATCCCACCTCCATTCGTCTGCACTTTGCCTTTGGTCCGGAGTTCTGATGAAAAAGTCTGTATCCGTACCTGAAAATAAAAAGCCTCAGGAGCAGCAGACCGCCGTTAAAAAGCCGCGCCGCTCACGGTGCCGGCATGTATTTAAGCTGCTTTCCTTAAGTCTCTGCGCGCTGGCGCTCCTGCTGGTCGGAGCTTTGAGCTTTATCCTCTTTACCACCAGCGGAGCGCGCATGGCGCTCTCGACCGCCCAGCGCTTCACGGCCGGCATGGTCGGGATTCAGGCTGAAATTAAGGACGGCAGTATCTATTCGGGCCTTGATTTATCGAACGTTGAGGTCACTATTCCGCAGGTGATTCAAATCAGAGCTGATGCGCTTGCGCTTTCTTACGATCTTATCCCGGTGCTCACGCGCGGGCGCTTTAGAGCAGATGAAATTGCGGCCGATAATTTGGCGGTGGAGCTGCTCGATTATCCGGAGCTCAATCCTGAGGAAGCGGTTTATGATCCGGCAGATGCAGCGCAGAAAGAGGCGGAGGAAGCCGCCGCTGCGGCCAATGCCGAGCCTTTTCGCCTGGTGTTTCCGCTCGATTTGGAAATAGGCCGGCTTAAGGTCAATAACTTTGCCTTTTTAAGCTCCGCGGTCGATGTGCATTTAAAGAGCTTTGAGGCTTTGCTGCAGGCAGGCGGGGACAGTGCGCTGATGCAGGATGCGGCAGGATCTGATTTGGTGGTGCAGGTCAAAAATGCGCAGCATCCGGTGACGGCAGCTGAGAGTTTAGCAGACAGATTGGGGGTGATTGCCGCAGGCAGAACGGCGGCGCCTTTTGTGTCGGCCCGTGAGCGCTGGGCGCAGGAGCATCCGGAGCCGCCTGCCGATGTCCCGGATTTTTCTGACGGCAGCGGCGTTATTGCCATGCTGCCGACCGTGGCGCTGCCTTTAGATGTCACCGTGCTCAACCTGCAGGTGGATAAAGCCCGTTATTTTATGGAGGGCTTTGATACCGGCCTGACCGAGAATTTAAATCTTACCGCCACCTGGCAGGGCACTAAACTCAGCGTGCTGCGCTTAGATGCAAGGCATCCGGCGGGCGAAATTCTGATCTCCGGCTTAATGGATTTTCGTGAGCATTATTATTTAGATTTCAATGTCAGCGGCGCCGGATCGCTCTCTGAATACAATCAGACTTTTTTAGGAGGCGCGCTCTATGGTCTGCAGGGCCGGGGCAAGGTCAAGGGCAGTCTGGTGGATTTAAATGCTGATGTGCAGCTGCTCAATCCTGCAGACACCGAGCTTAAAGTGCGCTTTAACTGTCTGTCAGCACTCCTGCCTTTGGACGCAGAACTTACCTCCCCGCATTTGGAATATCCGCTCTTTCATGCCGGCAAGCCGCTGGCCGTGGGGGAAAACATCCATTTAAAGACTGCCGGTACGCTGATGCAGGGCATGGAAACTGTGCTTCATGCGGTGCTGACGGGGTATGGCTTTGAGCATTACGCGGTAGAATTCACCGGCGGCGTGGCTTTAGATCGTATGCGCATCGACAGGCTCAATTTAAGCGGCGTATATCAGGAAGCCATGGTGACGGCGCAGGCGGCAGGAGATTTTTCATGGGCTGGGGCTTTAACCTGGGATGGCGCGGTGGAAGTCAGCTCCTCTGATGGCGGCATCTTCAGTCCGATGCTGCGCGGGCCGCTGAGTGCTGAGGCGGAAAGTCAGAGTACCGTGATCCTGCCGGCCGTTGAGAGCGCTGAGCTCAATGTGACGGCTCAGGTGCCGACGCTGCGTGCGTCTTTAGTGCTCAACGGCGTGCCGGCCGATTTAAATGTCGCGCAGCTGAGCGGTTCGCTCCTCGAGGGGTTTACAGTCAAAGAGCTCAATTTTATCCAGGGTGAAAATCAGCTGCAGGCGGCAGGCAGGCTCAATTCTGATGACAGGATCACCTTCAATGCGCAGGCCAGGCTGCCCCAGCTGGAACTCTTGGCGCCGGGCGTGACCGGGGATTTTACCGGCTCAGTCACAGCGCAGGGGACGCCTGAGGATTTCAGCGTGCGGCTCTCCGGCAGCTCCCAGCGCGTGGCAGCCGGGGGAGCTCGGGTGCGCCGGCTGGCCTTGGATGCCGGCTTTAACCGCAGCGACTCTTCCTTTAATGTCACCGCCGTTGCCGACACCATGCGTTTGGCGCAGGGGCTTAAGCCTGCCCGCCAGTGCGTGCTGGATTTATCCGGCTCGCTGCCGGATCACAGCTTAAGCTTTGTCTGCGGCGGTGAGAACCGTGTGTTCTTAAGCGCGCACGGTGATTACGATAAGGAGGCTTTAACCTGGAGCGGCGCTTTAGAGGAATTGTATTTCAGCTCGGAGCTTTCAGGCTCGGTCTCTCTTGCTGATAAAGTGCAGGCGGTGCTCAATTTTGCTGATGCATCCGGCGAGATCTCGCCCATTGAGCTGCGTACTGATGCAGGTTCGATGCAGATCAGCCGCACCGTCTATACTGCCGATTCGCTGCATACTGCGGTCAAGCTCAATCAGGTGGACTTAAAGTCCTTAAACGATCTGCTGCCTGAAGGGGTGCACATGTCAGGCCCGGTACAGCTCGATTCCTCCATCGTGATTGAACAGGGGCTGCCGCATATTGATGCAAAGCTCTCCTCCAATGAAGCGCGCATTATGGCAAAAGGAGTGCCGCTCTTATTTGACAAGCTGCACTTCAATGCGGCGATTGAGCCGCAGCTGGCGGAAGTGGAGGCGCAGATTTCGCTGCGCCATGGGCGCGGCAGCGCCGACATTGATCTTGCGGTGCATGATCCTCTGGGCGCGCAGCGTCTGGGCGGCAGCGCAGTGCTCAAAGATCTCGACTTAGGGCTTTTCATGGGCGTGGGGACGGTGTTTAACGATCTGCAGGGCAGGGTCAATTTAGACAGCACCCTGGCAGGATCAGTCTCTAAGCCTTTACTGCTGGGACAGCTGCATGCGCAGGGCAGCGCTGAACCGCGCTACGATGTGGGGCAGATCGACAGCTTTGATGTAACCTTAAACTCGCAGGGGCAAAGCGGTGCGCTGTCAGGCTATATCGGTCTGAATCAAGGGCGGCTGTATTTAAACGGCGAGCTGGATTGGTCTGAAGGCGCGTACGGCTTTTTAAATGTCACGGCGAAACGCCTGCCGGCTTTCTTAATGGGTTTTGGCCAGGCTTACGCCGATATCGATGCCAGAGCGGAGTTTAAGGACTATTTCAAGGCGACCGGATCCATTACCATTCCGCAGGCGCAGATCACGGTGGGCTCGCTGGGCATTTCCGCGCAGACTCCGTCCGGCGATGAAATCATTGTGCCTGAAGGAGGCACCTCAGTCCTGATGCAGCAGGTCAGCGCACCGGTGCCCAGCATGGTAGATTTAGATATTCAGATGGGCGATGATGTGCGCGTGGATGCCATGGGGCTTACCGCAAAGGTCATCGGCGCGCTGCATTTAAATAAGGCGCCTGCAGATCCTGATATTGCAGGTACCGGGAGCATTGAGCTTACTGAGGGTAAGGCGGCTCTCTACGGGCATCACTTCATGGTCAATCGGGCGCGCGCCAGCTTTAACGGGCCGCTGGCCAATCCGACCCTGGATGTGGAAATAGCGGCCGATCCGGAGGAGATGGAGGACAATGTTGAGGCGGGCGTGCGCGTTACCGGTGATGTCAATCAGCCGCAGGTGCGCCTATTCTCAGATCCTGCGATGTCGCAGAATGAGATCCTCTCTTATCTGCTGTACGGTCACGGCCTGGATAAGAACTCCAACTTAAATGAAGGCAGCAACGCCAGCATGCTGGTGGGCCTGGGCGTCAGCTCCGCCGGCAGCCTGGTCAATTCGGTGATCGGCGCTTTCGGCGTGCAGAATGTGCAGGTCAATGCGGCAGGCTCCGGTGATGATACCCAGGTGCAGGTGCAGGGCTATATTACGCGCAATATCCGGGTGGGCTACGGCTACGGGGTCTTTAATGCCATCGGCGAGTTCAAGCTGCGTTATGAATTTATGCGCCGTCTCTATGCTGAGTTCGTCTCCTCGGTCGATCAGGCCGTTGATCTGATTTACAGCTTTGAGTTCTAAACGGGCGTACTGTCCTTTGCTTGACAGAGGCGGAACCTGGGCTACAATGCAAGACGCTTTTTAGGACGCGACTTGAGGTTTTTCGTGAAGAATACCGTATTTGTACATCAAGACGGCAGCAGACTGCAGGTGGCCGGATCGTTTGAAGTAGAGCCGGCTGATCTCAAGCCCGGCTTCGGCACTCCGATTTTTGCCTTAACTTCTGAACTTAAGCCGCGCTCTTTTGCCGCAATGCAGCTGCGTGCTCAGCACGCGGTTAAGGCGCTGCTGCGCTCGCGCATCGACAGACTGCTCTTTATCTGCAGCTCCGGCGAGGAAGATGTGCTGAGCATCGCGGCACAGTTGGTTAAGCGCGCCGGCGGTACTCCGACGGTGCGCGTTGCTCCCAGCCGCACTGAGCTTTTCGGCGCTAAGGACCAGTCCAGCAGCGGCTTGTGCGCGCAGGAGCTTATCTTAGTGCTGCCGGCGGCGCTCCTGCTGGATCATCCTAAGTTCTTCGGACCATTAGATGCTGCTTTAGCCTCCAATCCTAATTTAAAGCTCATCGTCTGCGGCGACGGCGGCGAGCGGGCGGAAATTTCCTTGATGTGGCAGGCCGTCAATGCAGGAATGCACGCGGAGCTTAACGCAGTTTTTCCCGCAGCTGACGGCATCAATACCGCAGGCATGCTCCTTGCCTCGTACAGCAGTGAGCTCGGGCTGCCGCCCTTTACAGCCGCTGCAGTGCAGCTTGTCTGTCAATGGGCGGTGCGGCAGAGCGGAGATAAGGGCTGGCTTTTTCTGCCGGAGATCCGTCTGCGCTCCTTAGTGTGCTCTGCAGCGCAGTATGCGCGCGGCGGTACGGTGTCAGAGCGGGCAGTGCTGAAGGCCATGGCGGCCTCTGATTTTCATGTCAATGCGCTGGCCTCCGAGGCGCTGCGCTCCTATCGCGATCGGCAGCTGCTGATCGCCACGCAGGGTGCTGCGGTGGGACAGGTCAACGGACTGTCCGTGATGGAGACATACGGCTCATCCTTTGAGTACGGCGAGCCTATGCGCATTACCGCAGTGCTGCGTGCCGGCGGGGAAGGAGATGTGATCGATATTGAGCGCAAGGCGGAGCTGGCAGGCCAAATTCACGCCAAAGCCATGATGATCATCAACGGCTTTATAACTAAGGAATTTGCCGCGGATCAGCCGCTGCCGGTGTCGGCAAGCCTGGTGTTTGAGCAGTCCTACAGTGAAATTGACGGCGACAGCGCGTCCTTAACCGGCCTGTGCGCCGTGCTCTCCTGCCTTGCCGCTCTGCCTATCCGTCAAGATCTGGCGGTGACCGGCGCAGTCGATCAATTCGGTCACGTGCAGCCGGTAGGGGGCGTCAATGAAAAGATTGAGGGTTTTTTCCGGGTGTGCCGTCTGCGCGGTCTTACCGGCACGCAGGGGGTGGTGATCCCTGAAACCTGCCTCAATCAGCTGGTGCTGCGGCCCTCCGTAGTACAGGCAGTAGAGCAGGGGCGCTTTCATATCTATACGGTAAACAGCGTCACCGAGGCCATTAAGATCTTAACTACCGTAGATTGGGGCAGCCGCGATCAGGACGGCACGGTATGTCAGCGTATTGCTGCGCGCCTTACTGAGATCAGCATGAGCGGCCATAATGATCGGCCGTGGTGGAAGTTCTGGGGTGAATAGTCTGCCTGGCGCAGCTGCGTTCTGCAGCAGTAAAGAGCTGCGGTGAGATCGCAGAGCCTTGCTGGAGTACGCTGTTCTGCGCTGACTTCAGTTTATTTAGTGTATCGCTGTATTTTTTATGCAGGCGCAAATTTTAGAAGCTGCCTGCTTTCAGCGTTTGCTGCAGCGATTTTCAGGGGGTGCAGAAATAAAAAAATCAGCACTGTGGCTGACGTAAAATTTGGTTGATTAACTTGAGGTTTTGTGGCTCCTCCTACTGGACTTGAACCAGCGACATACGGATTAACAGTCCGCCGTTCTACCGACTGAACTAAGGAGGAACGCCTCAAATATTGTGTTTTGCAGCAGTGCTGAAAACGGGGCTCATTATATAGACCGTCTGCAGGCCTGTCAACGCCTCAAAAGCAAAATTTTTGGGTCAATTTTCATTCAGCTGCAGCACTGAAATAGAGCGTATAAATTAATCCTTATAAAACATGAGCTTCTGCTGTACAGCTGCTTTGCTCCGTGCCTTCTGAACCTCATTGGCCTGCGCTTTCGGAACTTTTATCTGCAGGCTGCGTCTTACATGAGTGCACGGTATAGAGGACTAAACTCTTGATAACTTAGTTTGAGGCTGTTATGCAGGGCTTTTTAAAGCAGATTAAAACCTTTCTGATCCGGCGTCCGCGGGTGCATTATTTAGCAGTGACGGCGCTTCTCAGCGCCTTTTTCACCTTGGTGTCCAATGCGGCTTTTTGGCGGCATGTCCGCACCTTAGTGGACAGCGGAACGCACGAGTGGCCGCTGCTGTTCTTAGTGTCGGTGCCGCTGGCGTTCTTTTTCCTAATGTTCGTGCTCCTGCTGACCCTGTGCTTGTACAAATGGCTGATAAAACCCGTGGGGTGCCTGCTCCTGCTCTCCTGCGCTGCGGCCACGTACGCCACTTACAGCTACGGCATCATTTTCGACGGCAATATGATCAGCAATATCGCGGAGACTAACGCCGATGAAGCGGCATCATACCTCTCCCCGGCTTCGATCGGCACAGTGCTGATTTTGGGAGTGCTGCCGTCCATACTGCTGGTGCGCGCTGAAATTTGCTATCCGCCGTTTATTAAGTCCTGGCTGGAGCGCTTGGGCGCGGCAGCATTGTCCTTAAGTCTGGCTGTGCTCTGCATCTTCCCGTTCTATCAGCAGTATTCCTTCATCGGCCGCGATAATAAGAATATGAACCGAGAGATCCTGCCGGCATCATATATCTACAGCGCGGGCAATTATGCCTTCAGCAGATTTTTGGTAAAGGAGGCCCCGTACGTACCCTTGGGGAGTGATGCGGTCAAAGCTCCCAATGCCAAGCCGCGCGTTTTGTTCTTAGTTTTAGGTGAAACTGCGCGCTCTGCCAGCTATTCAGCTTACGGCTATGACCGGCCGACCAATCAGTTTACCGATGCTGAACGCGTGATTGCTTTTAGGGATATGACCTCCTGCGGCACTGCCACCGCGTACTCGGTGCCCTGCATGTTCTCCAATTTAACAGTATGATGCCAGAAGTCCCCATCCTCTTCCAGGGTGGGGATGAATGGCATCCTGACATATTGCGTTTTGC
>CALXNX010000069.1 GCA_944389865.1 uncultured Succinivibrionaceae bacterium | reverse complement strand
CGCTGGGACTGGAACCTTGATGACATCTGGGGTGCCTTTACTAAGAAAGGCACCAAAATTATTAATTAACGAACTTATCGAATATTATACTAGGCTGTGCTGCAATCGGCTCCAGAAAGCTGCTGAACTATGGTGAGGAGAAAAAGGGGGTCTGCGTGTATCTGACGCTGCAGGAGAAAAGCGCACTGCTTCAGTTTGCACAATCCTGCGGCCTGACTCTCAGTCAGCTGATAGCGCAGCTGGCGCTGAAGCTGGATACTGACAGCAGTCATTCGCTCAAAAGCGCATTAGGTCTGGACGATGCTCATTATGATGTTGACAAGACCATGCAGACGCGCAGGCGCAGCGAGTTCAATCGTGAGCACGTTTTCTTCCCGATAGTCCCTACAGTACTGATTTTGACAGAGGGCGATTTGCGCATTTTCATTCCTGAAGCCAAACTCTACGGCAAGGAAAAAGATCTGTTTGAAGTGCCTTTCGATGCCCCGATGCTCCCGGAGTTTATCCAGGAAAACTTAGGTTCAAAAGCGCTCAGATTCTACGCAGACCATAAGGCGTATCTGCAGGGCAAACAAAGTAATGACGATCGTCTGCTGACGTCCATCAAACGCTGGCTGCGCGAAACTGATGCCGAAAAGCGCCGCTGGGATGGCTGCCATGTTCAGGCAGGCCGTAAAGAGCCCAGAGCCGGCGTCTGAAACTCAGGATCTGGACTTAAACTTGACCGACCTGGAGACAGCAGCTGCGCAGACCGTTGGCATCGGCAAACAGCAATGATGATCCGCCGACAACTATGGCATAAAAGTTACAAATAGTGCATAACGGACAACAGACATCAGCCGTAATTTTTCTATTTACCGCATTGGCTGCGGCTTCTGATTCTGTGTGACAGCTGCTGTGCTGGTACAATAAGACTAAAATCAATGGAGATAATCAAGCTTCTCGGAGAGAGATAGTTATGAACAATGCTGCAGGTATCGATAAACTTCCACTGAACGTGACTTCTTTCTCAGAGATGATCTCTCAATCAAAAATCTACGTTGATAAAACGGATTTGGTCGGGACAATTGCACTCTCTAAAGGACCTCTTTTCTTATCGCGACCTCGGCGCTTCGGCAAATCTACGCTGGTAAATACCTTTCACGAGTTATTTGCCAATGGCCTCGATAAGTTCAAGGGGCTGAAAATTGATCAGCAGCATATTTGGCAGGATCATACTTACCAGGTGATCCATCTGGATCTTTCTCTGTTCAAAAGCATATCCATGAGCTTTTCGCCGATGTGCGCCTTAATGAGGTAGGTGGGCAGCGTGCCCTGCTCGGCTTTGACCGGATCAAAGAACACCTCAGAGAGCGGCAGCTGATGCACGCGGGCCAAAAACTCCGGGATGCTTTCGTAGAAGCTGTAGGTCTGCTCTTGCGGGCCTTCCTTAGTGTTGACCACGGTGACGATCAAAAACTCGTTTAACTTGCCGATGTCGTGGGTCAGCGCGGCCAAGGCGCAGGCAATGCGGGCTGCCGCCGAGAAATTGGAGCGGCGGCTTGGCACGATGCCGCGGGAGAAAAAGTGGCTGCGCGAATCGCACAGCGCAAGGTACATGGTCTGCAGCGAATGCAGGAGCAGCCCGCCCGGGTCAATGTGATGCCCGAAGGAGCTGTACGGGATGCCGTGATCTGAGCTCGCGGCCGGAACCTGCTGCGCGTAGAGCGCAAGCTGCACCATGGCCGGGTAGAGGTATTTCTTAAAGAGCGCGGGCTCGCCGCCCATAGCAAGGTAGATGTTGTTGACCAGCTGCTCTACTTTCGGATCGCTTAGGAGGTCCTGCCCGCGGTAAGCATAAAAGCCCTTGTCGCCGCGATTGTCAAAGGGGTGATAGGCCGGGGCCGGGGCCGGGGGCGGCGGCGCGCTGACGCTTTCCGGCGCTGGCGGCGGCAATTCCGCCTCCGCCTTTTTAAGTTTTTTCAAGAAATTCATAGATACCTGCTCACGTGAAGGCTGATTAGTACAGCCTACAGCGCTGCAGGCGGCGTCTGCGGGGCAGATCTTTTGCGCGCAAAAGCCCCGGGCAAGCCGGGGCACAGGAAGGGTTAAACGGCGGACTGCCGCTTGGAGAGCAGCTGCCCGATTTCGGCGATAACCGCTATGGCCTGCTCCTGCTTGAGGGAGTCCAGATCGCCCAGGATCTTGCGCGCGCGTTCCTGAATGAGCGCTTCATCGTCCGGGCTGATTTCGGCCATGAGCGTGGTGTCCTGCCGCGCCGATGCCGCGAAGGTCAGCGCGATCATGCGCCGGGCCTTGCTGCTGTCCGGCACGTCGGCAAAGCACTCGGCCTGCCGGAACTCCAGGCTCAGCTTAGGCAGATCGTAGATGGTCTTTTCAATCGCCGCGTCAGACCAGCTTGACTCGCTTATCTCCGAGCACATGGTGATAAAGCGCTTGAGAAAGGCTGTCTCGTCGTCCTTATAGGCATCAAGCAGCTGCTTTAAGCCCGCAAGCTGCCGGTTGGCGCTGTGCGCCGCGGCCACGGCGGCGCGCTCTGCCAAATGCCCCAGGCCGCCGCGCTCGTCCAGCGCGGCAAAAAGCTTGTCCTTAACGGTGTTAAGCTGCGCCGCGTAGTGATTTTTAAGCTCGCTTAAGGCGGCGGCCAGGCTGTCCGGGGTCTTGGCGAGATCGGGGAAGATGGCCGGAAGATCGGTATAAAGCAGCGCAATCGGATCGTCCGCTTTGCGCAGCAGCGCGCGCAGCTTCTTAGCCTGCACCGATACTAAGTTGGTGTTGGCCGTAAGCGGCGGCAGGGTCAGCACGAAACGCACTAAGCGGCGCGCTAAGGTAAGCGGGATCTGCTCGGTCTCCGTATTCAGCACGGCCTTCAGCGCCGCGGCGATATGCTGATTAAGCGCGGGATAGTTTTCCTGATGGCGAAAACTCTTAATGGTAAAGGTGTCGCTGTTGACCAGGATTTCATCAACGATGCCTTCCGTGATCTCGGTGATGTAATACTGCGAGTCGTAAAAGGCAAAGCGATCCAGGTTTGACATGATGAAGGCCAGAGCCAAAATCGGCATCACGCCGTTTTTCAGCCCGTAAGGGGCTTGCCGCCAAAAGGCGTAAAGATCGTCAAGCTTGAGCGTGCCGCGCGCCTGCACGTAAGCGTCCGTGTCCGCAAAGAAGGTCTGCCAGGCCGCGTCCTGACACTGCCTGCAGTCAATACGGGTGCCCTGCTGGTCAGAAACGCAGATCCCGGAGGCGGCCAGCACGGTGTCATACATGCTGAACTCGGCCGGAGTGCCGGTGATGCCCAGATTGACCTGCCCCCTGCCTGAGATCATCTGCTTTAACAGCACGCGCCGTGAGGCGGTAACGTTCGGGGAGATCTTGCTGCGGTTTATCAGCTCGTTATTAAGCGGCACCGCCTTGGCAAAGGTGCGGTCAGCAAGCTCGGAGGCCAGTACGCTCAGCTCCCTGCCGTTTAACTGCCGCTCGCCGTCTGTAAGCTGCCAGCGCGCCTGAGCGGTGAGATCGGCAAGCAGGCTGCGCAACTGCGTCTCGTAATCCTGCAGGCGCATGTTGACCTCGCGCCTGGCGATTTCATCGCCTTCCAGGCTCTCATGCCCGCGCAGCGCCTGCGCTGCGATGTACTCGCGGGTACGGGCGATGATCTCCTCGGAGTTCGGCATCACGCCGATGATCGCCCGGTCGGCATAAGCCTGAGCCGCGGCCTTAATGTCCGCAAGCTCGCTCTCGTTGGCGTAGAGCACCAGCACCAGCTCGGCAAAACACTCCGCGCCGGGAGTGACGCCGGTAAGATGATCCTTAAGCTCGCTTGCCTGCACCAGGCACATTTTCATCCAGCGCAGATTGCCGGTTTCCAGATAGTGACGGCGGGCAATGACGCGATCTTTATCAAAGGTAAGACCGTTTAAGACCTTAACGTCAAAGTCGGTCTTCAAAAGCTCCATGCTGAGCTCGGCGGCAAAGTCAAAATCTGAGCCGATAAAGAGGTGATAGGCTTCATCTACGTTGCGGTAGATGACCGCGCTGCGCCCCTGCAGCTCCTGCACGGCCTGCTCAAAGTCCTCCGCGCTGCACTCAAGACACAGCCGCAGCAGCTTAGCGGACGGGCTGATGCGGAAGACCGCGCTGAAGATGTCGATCACGGCGATGCTCTTTAAGAGCTGCAGGCACAGCGGGCTTATCTGATGCTCAAAGCGCTCGATAAGCTCCTTGGCGATGGCCCACTTATGACCGTCGCGCGACAGGTTGATGTTGATGTCCTGATTGACGCGCAGATAATCGTAGAGATCGCACGGCCGGTAGAGCGGCGCCGTCTCGTCTTTGTGCTGTTCCATAAAGTCGTTTAACGAAAACGGCTCCATGGAATTTAAAAAGCTGTAGATGGTGCGTTCGTTTTGGCCGTAATTTTTGCGGGCCAGGGACGCCAGCAGCACCGCCGTGATGCCATGCAGCGGCAGGCACTGCGTCAGAAGGCTCTCGATGCCCGCCTGAAAGCTAGGGCTTGAGGCGGAAAGATAAGCCGCCAGATCCTGATTGAGCGCGGCGCGGCAGGCGCTGTCATAACCTTCCTTCACGATGGAGCCGCCAATGAGGTTCAGGCTTTCATAAGGGGACGGCTCAATGAGGTAGTTTTCATAGCGCCCCTGCACCTTGGCCCATTCCTCGCGCACCTTAGCGGGCAGAAAGCTTACGTAGGCGTCAAAGGACTGATGCAGGATGCCCAAGACCACCACGCGCCCGCCGCTGCGGGAGGCATAGTCGGCCAGCTCCTGCAGAAAATAGACATCGTTGGACTTGATGGCGTATTCCAAGTATTTGCCCAGCTCGTCGATGGCGATGAACACGCGCTTTTGTCCGCTTGCCTGATCTAAGAGCCGGTAGATGTCCTTGGTGTCGGCATTTTCCGGCAAAGACTCCGGCGTGACGGCGCACAGCGCGCAGAGAGCGGCGTAGAGATCGCCGCGCAGCGACTTGCGGCCGCCCACGAGACAGACGCGCGCAAAGTCACCGGCAAACGCTTCCTGAAGATTGGGATCGTGCTCCAGGTCAAACTGCAGCTTGTCAGCGGCCAGCCGCTTAATCTCCGGGCGCGGCGAGAGCAGCGAAAGCAGCATCAAGGCTAAAGCCGATTTGCCGCTGCCGTAGGCTCCCGTCCAGGTAAAGGCGTACTCATGCTTCTGCCCCATAGCCCGCGCCATGGTGCGCAGCGTGTTAAGGCAGCTCTGTACCGGGATGTACCCGGCCAAAGCGTCGGTATTGTCTAAATCTAGGTCGATGCGGATTGAGCGCTGAAACTGATTGGCAATCGAAATTTTAAGCATGATAAGCACTCCTCAGCAAATCCGCTTTCAGGACGGCAAGTTCTTCGGCGCTCTGCGCGGAGCAGACCACCTGCCTAAGTCCGGTCTGCTCAATCCACTTGAGCTTGCCCGCGGTAAGCTCGTCTAACTGCATTAAATAATCTTCCAGGGTAAGCTCGTCCAGCTTAAAGACCCTCCCTGGCGCCCCGGCCTGATAGGCGATTTTGTTAAGGTCGATGGTAGGCGAGAGCGCCTGCGTCTGCCAGAACTCGATATAGCAGTAGGCAAAGAGGTACGGGCTTAAGCTCTGATGCTGCCCGCGGTTAAAGAAGTAGCCGTGCTGCGAGCTGCCGATTAAATTGAGCTCCCTGAACAAGGCGTCCACGGCGTCTTCGCTGTTATCAAGCCTGGCGCCCTTAAGCTTCAGTCGGCCAGTTTCGCTGTATTTGGGCGCGTAGCTGCGCAGAATGGTGTCAATGTCGCGATTGAGCGTCATGTCAGAGGGCTTGCGCTTGACGGCTCCCTCAAGCCGCAGCTTTTCGAGAAAGGCCGAGAGCTCCTTAAACACGTCATCCTTAGTGAATTGATTTTTCGTGAAAACGTTAAAGAGAAACCACAGCGTGGTCAGTTTCTCCGGCAAGCGCGCGATGTTCCAGTGCAAAAGCCATAAGGTAGTCGGATCTTCGCAGAAAGGATCAAGGCCGTCAGGCTGCGCGAACAGCAGCCGCGCAAGCTCAGTCGGCGTGTCATCGGCGGCGAGAATGCCGCAGGCGCGGGCCCAGAATTTGACGGCATCCACCATGTTCGCGCCTACGCCGAGAAGACGCATGATTTTAGGCAGGCCGTAATCAGGATCTTGCTTTAAATCAGGCAGTTTTGTGGCGTAAAGATAGGCTTTGTAGGGCCACAGCTGCCTTAAAGGAAAGGTCTGATGGCCCGCGAACGAAAATTTTACTTTTGTTGCGGTCATTATGCTTTTCTAAGTCACTTGGATGCAGTGTTTAAGACTGCATCCAATTATACTGTAAAAGGAGTTTCTTTACTCACTTTTACCGGGGAAAAGCAGGAAATACCGCTAATTATGGGGTAAGAGTTTTACCGAGTTCCGCCGTCTTTGCTGTTAAACAGCCATTCTTCGGCGATAGACCATACCGCTTCCAAGATTTCCGCAGTGCGCGCCTTGATGTCGGCGCTGCCCCACGTTTCCTTTTCAGCAAGGTCCTGCAGGAAAGACTGCTTCGGCACGGATTTGTATTTATCCAGCGTCTGCAGATCAAAATCCTGATCTGCAAGATCTTTGAGAGCCTTGTCATAATCGGCAGAGCGCTGTTTATCGTCCTTGTAGAGAAAACAGCGATACAGCGGGAATTTTATCCAAAACTTATGATTAGACAGCACCGCGTTCAGGCTGGCATTCACCAAAGTAAGATTGCCGAGCGTATGCTGCAGATCGTTATCGTAAATTGCATCAGGCCATTTGTCAGCGGGCTTAGCGTCAGGCTGCCGCTCCTGCGGGGCGATATGCTCCACCGAGTTATTCTGACAAACCAGCACTAAATCCTTATCGCTGAACACTCCGTTGCAGTATTTGCGCACCCAGTACATCACCAGCATCAGCACGGCAAACCATGCTGCTTCTTCATAGGTATGCACGCTTGCCGCGTGATCTTCCCAGGTGTCCTTATCGTCGAGCTCTTCCGTGTCATGCAGGGCTTTTACCAGCGTCTGCTTCGCACTCTGCAGCAGCTTTGCCGCCTCGTCCAAATCATAGGCAAAAGACGGCGTAAGGAACCAGCATAAGGACTTATCGGCAAATAGATCGCGGTAAACAGCGTCAATGCCGTTAGTGCCGCCGAAAGCGCCGCGGTAGAGCGTGGAGAATGCCGCGGCCGCCCTTACCGCGTCAAAGAACAGCTGCGCCGCCCGCTGCATCTTCTCGCTGTCATTTAAGTTATAGGCGATAAAGGAGTAAAACTTAATCAAAAACGGCGCAACGATCACGTGCTTTGCCTTGCACAGCGTAAAGATGGCGTAGGTTACGTCAGCCGGGCAGGAGATAGCCGGGCTCTGCTGTCCCTGCATATTGCTTACCGTGAAATTGAGGGTGCCGCCGTACTGCAGATCGGCCGACCACACATCCCTCCAGAAGCGGCAGGTCAGGTAAAGATGGTAAACCAAATCGCCGCGGGTACACGGATCTTCAAGCTGCTTGTTAAATTGATTTAAATATTTGCGCTGCGTCGCTAGAGCAGACGGCAGCTTCTCTCCGGTAGCCGCTAAGGCAAAAGAGATCAGCATACCGTTAGTGCGTTCCTTTTTGAGGGTTTCGCTCTGACTGCTCCCGCCTTTAGAGCTGGCTTTGTCCTCATTGAGGTAATTGTCGATTTCCTCAATCAGGGGCTTTAACCGTGAATTTTCGTAAGCGGTATATCGCCCTTCCGTGTTGATGATCTGCGCGCGGTAGGTTTCATAGGCCGTAAGGATCACGCCGGTAGTATTGAGCGAGTCAAACATCTGAAAGGCGTATTCCTCATTCTGCGTGGAAATAAACGCAGCCAAGACTCTTTCCTGAAAAATCTTGGAAAACAGCATCAGCTCTAAGGCGCTGTACATAAAACAGCAGTTCTCTGCCGCTTGTGCCTCGCTGTAGTCTTGCGGCAGCGGCAGATTTATCAAGGAAGCGAGTTTTGCAATATCAATTTTCCCGAGCTCCGAGTCATCAAACAAAGCTTCCATTTTGGCGAATGCCTTGCGGTCAGTTGCTTTAATGGCGGGATTATTGCGATCTGACAGGTAGTACCGAGCGTGGCACATGTAATCAAAGATGCTTTCGATTTGATTAACCGCATTGCCGACCGCCGCGTACTGAGCCTTGGCGTTCTTCTGCAGAGTTTTTATGTCAAGGCCGAAACGCTTGTACTTTTTCCATAAAGAGACCGTTTGTAAGGGCTCATTTTCAATCGAGACTTCAGCCGCGAGCTTTGTTCCCTCGTCTAAGAGCTTTGAATCAATTTCGCTGCTCAGATTGATGCTTTGATATAGATATAAGGTCAGGGCAGAGAAGATCGTTTTATCAGGATTGTGCGGATCGGTGGAAGTTAAGGCATCGTCCTGACGATGAATGCGGGGTTTTTTGAAGTATTGGCCGTTGAAGAAATACTGTTCACCGATTAGCTGACTGAGGTGCACGATTTCCTGGCGTAATCTGAGGTGCACAGAGCTTGCTAAGGTGTCATTAGTCTTTAGATCCGCAGCATAATTATTCAGCAGAATGCTGTCCACAAAGAGGAAGCGCCTTATAAGCACGCTTAGAATTAAAGAGAGCGTAGATAGACGCTGTTGACCGTCAATAATTGAAAATTCCGAACCGCGGACAGTAATAATGGAGCCTAAAAACATAGTGGCATTACTTGCCGGGTTTTTGGCGTAGCTGCCGATGCACTGGTAAATGTCAGCAAGCAGGCGTTTAATGCTGTTGGTCTTCCACGCAAAGCCGCGCTGATAATCAGGAATAACGTAATGTCCAGGATCGGAAAAGATCTGCCCCAAAGGGTTGACCGTACAATCCACACCAAAACTGTTCATGGATTATTTCTCTTTCTGCTGTAATACTTATGAAGCGATACCGGCTATTTTAGCAAAATAAGTTAGAATACCAAGACAAAAACCCGATAGATATGGGGTTCTTAAGGCAAAAAGAGGCTAAATTTGGCAATCAGGCACGTTTTAGGCTTGTCAGGCGGCAAAGACAGCTCCGCCCTGGCGATTTACATGCGGGAGAAGTACCCCGAAATTCCGATTGAATATTTTTTCTCCGATACCGGCGAAGAACTGCCGGAGGTCTATGAGTTCTTAGGCAAACTTGAAGCCTATCTTGGCAAGCCCATTACCAGGCTCAATTCCGGGCACGAGTTCTCGTATTGGCTTAAGCGTTTCAACCATTTTCTGCCGTCACAGCAGTGCCGCTGGTGCACTATCGAGATGAAGTTAAACCCCTTCCGCCGCTGGATCGAGCCGTCGCTTAAAGCCGGTGACACCATCTACAGCTACGTGGCGATCCGTGTTGACGAGGAAAGCCGCACCGGGCTTATGACTAACACCCCTACCCTGCACGTGGAGATGCCATTCCGCGTGGACGGCATCGACAAGGCAGGCGTGTACGAGATCTTGGAAAGATCGGGGCTGGGGCTGCCTAAATACTACGATTGGCGTTCGCGCTCTGGCTGTACTTTCTGCTTTTTTCAGCAGAAGATCGAATGGGTAGGTCTCTTGGAGCATCACCCGGAAGCCTTCAAGCACGCGATGGAGCTTGAGAAAAGCGCGATGGACGGCGGCTCGCCCTTTACTTGGTCGCAGGGAGAGTCTTTGGCAGAGTTGAGCCGCCCTGAACGCATTGAGGCCATTAAAAAAGACTACGCGGCCCGCAAGGCGCGCGCGGAGCGCAATCGGCGCCCTAACCCGCTGCGGGTAGATATACCTTTCATGGAAGTTGATACCTTGTACGGCTGCGCTGAGGGCAAGGGTTCTTGCGCTTTCTGCATGAAATAAAAGATTTGCTTTCTAACTGACGGTGAGCAGGATTATTACTTTAACCTGCACGCCATCAAAGGCACAGAAATGCCTAGCCCAGGCGATAAGGTTTACTGCCTCAGCAATTTATGGGGACAGCTGGCACCTGAAGTAATAGCCCTGCAGCGCTTTCGAGATGAAGTATTGCTGCCGCGTGCTACAGGCAGAGTTTTTGTGAAGCTCTACTATCGTTACGGCCCTGGTTAAGTACAGCGAATACAGCATCTTTCAGGAGTAAAGCGGCTGCCGCTGGGCGCATTAGCACGTCATTTCGAGCATACTCCAACTAAGCATTGTACTAAAACTGTCAGTAACGTTTATTTTGTCTGAATATTAACTCTGTTTACACGTCGATCTGCACCATCCTGTGCCTGCCTTCCGTTTACCATATCCCTTAACTTCCCATAAAATTGCCACTCAATAGCCAGCCGGTGGGCTCACCGGCCGAGAAAAGTCATCAGTTCTTGAC
>CALXNX010000068.1 GCA_944389865.1 uncultured Succinivibrionaceae bacterium | reverse complement strand
CGCATTTTCACTGATACCGCCGTTTTCTTTGAAACTGTACGGCACTTTTGCCCAACCTGTATCTAAAGCCCTTAAAAGTGCAGGTAAACGGCAGCCGGCAGTCACAGCAGCGTGCAAAAGCGCTTTATTTTTGCTGCAAATTTGCCGAAATCCCCGCTTTTGACTGTGAAAGCGGCTCATGCGTATATTTCATTCACTGATGCATAAATTCAGCCCATCCCTTCAGCCAAGGTTCTTTGCACCTAAACAGGGCGGTTTTAGGTTTGACTAAAGTGCCTGCAAAGTGCTTGCAAAGCCCCGGCCTTTAATCAATAATAGCTCTGCTTGTCGGAGTGCCGCTTAAGGCTGAGACTGCACTGCAGAATCCGCTTCACCTGATCAGGGTAATTCCTGCGAAGGGAACAAGGTCCGCTTACAGCTTTACTGCACTCCGTGGGTTACTGCCGGTCAAGGCAGAGTTTAAGATTTTTTACGGAGTACTACTTATGGCAGCAGCACCCGCTCGTCCTCAGCCTGTCCGCACTTTAGTCACTATTGCAGGGCCCTCTGAAGATATTGCCGTCCCTTTTACCAAGCTTACATTAACTAACGGCGAGGAGCTTCTGCTTTCCACCGTCGAGGGAGCGCATCCAGGGCTTGCGGTACAGCCGCAGCTGCGCGCTCCGTGGATAAATCAGCGCGTCGGCGATAAGCATAAGACCCAGCTCGATTACGCCAAGGCCGGCATCGTCACTAAGGAAATGGAATATGCCGCGGTGCGCGAGAGCTTCGGCTGCGGCCCTGACATGCCCTTTACCCCGGATGTGGTGCGTCAGGAGATCGCCGCCGGCCGTGCGGTCCTGCCCTGCAATCGCCTGCATCCGGAGTGCGAGCCCATGGTGATCGGCAGGCGCTTCTCCGTCAAGGTCAATGCCAACATTGGCGCCTCGGCGCTGTCTTCAGATTTACAGGCTGAAATTGCCAAGCTGCATCTGGCCTTAAAGTTCGGGGCGGATACCGTGATGGATTTATCGGCAGGCGTGGAGAATCTGGCGCAGATCCGCACCGCCATCCTGCGCGCCTCCCCGGTGCCCATCGGCACGGTGCCGGTTTATGAGGCTTTAGATCGCGCGCACGGCGATCCCAGCCTGCTTACCTGGGAGTTCTTCCGCCAGGTGATCATCGATCAGGCGGAGCAGGGCGTAGATTACTTCACCATTCATGCCGGCCTGACCCAGGATCTGCTGCCTTACGCGGCGGCCCGGCTGATGGGCATTGTGTCGCGCGGCGGCTCCATCATGGCCTCTGCGATGCTGCGCCAGAACGCCGAGAACCTGGCCTGGGCGCACTTTGATGAATTAATGGACATCTGCCGGCAGTACGATGTGGCGCTGTCCTTAGGCGACGGGCTGCGCCCGGGGGCCTTAGCTGATGCCTGCGACAAGGCGCAGTACGGGGAGCTTAAGAACATCGGCAGGCTGGCTGCCCGCTGCCGCGAGGCCGGGGTGCAGTGCTTTATTGAAGGTCCGGGCCATGTGCCTTTAGACAGGGTCTATGAAAATCAGGACTTAGAAGATCAGTACTGCGGCGGCGCGCCTTTCTATACCTTAGGACCGCTGGTGAGCGACATCGCTCCGGGCTATGATCACATTACCTCCGCCATCGGCGGCAGTTTGATCGCCTATCGCGGCACGTCCATGCTCTGCTACGTTACCCCGTCCGAGCACTTGGCTCTGCCCACGGCTGAGGATGTGAAGGTGGGCTTAATTACCTTTAAGCTGGCCGCACACGCCGCCGACGTGGCCAAAAAGCTGCCGGGGGCGCAGCGGCGTGATGACGCCATGAGCCGGGCCCGCGCCGAGTTCCGTTGGTACGATCAGTTTGCGCTCTCGCTCGATCCTGAGCACGCTGAGGCGGTGTGGAAATCCCAGATGCCCGATGACTGCGCCCATGAGCCGTCCTTCTGCTCCATGTGCGGCCCGCGCTTCTGCCCCATTCGCTTAAACCGTAAATTAAAAGCGGCCTTTGAGAACAAGGATTAAAAAAAATCATGAGCCAGACTATTACAGAAAAAGCTGTGCCCGGGCAGGACGGCAGGGTCCCTCAGGAAGCCCGTCGCCCTTTGGTCCTTTTGGCGGCCACCGTGGACTCGGGCGGCGGAGCCGGCATTACCGCTGACAGCATTACGGTTTTTGACACCGGGGCCTTCCCGCTGCCTTTGGCCTTTGCGCTGGCCCCTGAGAGCTTAAGTACGGTCGGCACTTTAAGCTCGGTGGATCTGCAGTCCATTAAAGAAAGCCTGGAGCTTGCCGTTACCGGCTGGCAGCAGCCCATTGCCGCCGTCAAGGTGGGCTTAGTGCCCCGTCAGGACGCTTTAGATCTGCTGCTGACTTACTTAGAGACTAAGCTCAAGGGCGTCCCGGTAGTGTGGGATCCGGTCCTGACCGCTACGGCAGGACCCTTGGAGAGCGCAGATCTTAAGTTAAGCTTAAAGCGCATCCTGCCCTGCGTGACCATCTTTACGCCCAATCTGCCGGAGGCGCTGACCTTGGCCGGGTGGGACGAGGAGCGCTGGCGCCGGGAGGGCTCTGAGGCTTTAGGTAAAGTTTTCCTCAAGCAGGGCGCACAGGCCGTCTTAATTAAGGGCGGACATGTCGCAGATGCCGGTGAAGCGGCTGATACCTTTGTAAGCAGGGATTTAACCTTCGTGATGCGCCATGCCAAGACCCCGGGCGATGGGGCGCACGGCGGGGGCTGCGCTTTATCTTCAGCGCTCTCAAGCTTCATCGCCCAAGGCTATGCCCTGCAGGATGCGGCTGTGCTGGCTAAGGCCTATATCACCCAGGGCATTGCCCAGCCTGCACTGCAGGAGCCCGGCGGGCGGCCGCCTATCGGGCATCACGGACTGTGCACGGATCTGGCCTTCTTCCCCAAGGTGGAGGAGCCGGGATTTCCTGCACAGATGCCGGAGGGCGCAGCCTTCCCGGCCTGTCCCTTGAATTTAGGTCTGTACCCGGTTTTGGCCGACGTCGATATGCTGCAGCGGCTGCTCGCTTTAGGCGTGCGCACGGCGCAGCTGCGCATTAAGGACCAAAACGATCCTAATCTTTCAGGCAAAATTAAGCGCGCGGTGTTCTTAGGCAGGCTCTATCATGCCCGCGTCTTTATTGATGATTTTGTCGATTTGGCCATTGAGGCCGGCGCTTACGGCGTGCATTTGGGCATGGAAGATCTGCGCACGGCCGATCTTAAGAAGATTGCCGCAGCCGGGCTGCACCTGGGCGTCTCTACCCATGGGCCGTATGAATTATTAAAGGCGCTGCAGCTGCAGCCCTCCTACGTCGCCTTAGGACACATCTTCCCCACCAATTCCAAAAAGATGCCGTCAAAGCCCCAGGGCGTCTATAAGCTCAATTATCAGGCAAAGCTCATTGCCGGCCTCATGCCCGCCACCGCCATCGGCGGCATCAAGCTGCATAATGTGGGCGGCGTGATGGCCTCCGGCATCGGATCGGCGGCGCTTATCACCGGCATTACTGATGCGGACGATCCGCTGACGACTGCCGTGCACTGGCTGCAGGCGGTGGGTCCCGGGGACGAGGAGCGCGTTTAATGGAGCTGACTGCCCGTCAGGAACTGCTGCCGGACTGGGGACCTAAGATCACGGCGCTGCTTAAAAATAAGCGCGTCGGCGTGGCGGGCCTTGGCGGCTTAGGCGGCGTGGCGGCTTATTTATTGGCAGGAGCCGGTGTGGGCCAGCTGCGCCTTGCTGACGGCGATACGGTGTCCATGAGCAATCTGCATCGGCAGATCATGTATCGCGGCAGCGCCTTGGGACAGAGCAAAGCGCTGAGTCTTAAGGAGAGCATAGAAGCCCTGCAGGCGGGTACGGAGCTTATCTGCGTTCCCGAGGTGCTGACTTTTAAACTGCCCGCCGGAGCCGCTGATGCGGCACCAGAGCAGTTAAGCCATGAAAGTGAAACAGCCCGCGCTTTTGTCTGCGGCCTTGATCTGCTGCTCCTGTTGACTGACAGCGTTAAAAGCCGGGTGGAGCTGGGCGCTTTGGCTTTAGAGCTTAAAGTCAATGTGCTGCAGCTCTGCGTGACGGGCTTTGTCAGTCAGGAGGCGGCTTTTTTATATGCCCAGCCAGAGTTTACTCAACAGCACGGCTGCAGCCGCTGCTTCTGGGGTCCGTATATAGATGAAGAGTCAAGCGGGCAGGCTGAACTTAAAGTAAGCGAGCCCGGAGCGCAGGGAATCTTAGGCCCGACGGCCGTACAGGCTGCGGCTGCCGCCGCTTTAAGCGCACTTTTGCTGTTAACTGACAGATATCCCGCTGAGCGGAAGGGCTCTTTATGGATTTTTGATCATTTAAAGCAGCAGGGGCGGCTGATGAAGCTGCGCCCTGATCCGCACTGTCCGCTCTGTCAGCAAAGAGTGCAGTAAGGCAGCAGGAAGAAGAGGAGCAGATTTTATATGCAGATAATGTTTAATCAGGAGCCGGTGGAGCTGACTGCCCCGCTCTCGCTGCAGGATTTTTTAAGTCAGCACGGCATACAGGCCGCTGGTACCGCCTGCGCCGTTAATGAGGAAATCGTACCTAAAAGCCAGTGGTCTGACTTTATGCTTGCAGAGGGCATGAAGCTGGATGTCTTTTCATTAGTCGCAGGAGGTTAATCATCATGACTGAAAAATTAGTATTAGCAGGTAAGGAATTTGATTCCCGCCTCATCATCGGTACCGGCAAGTTTGCCTCTGCTCAGGCGCTTTCGGATGCCGCCCAAGCCTCCGGCGCGCAGATCGCTACTTTAGCCGTCAAGCGCGTGGATATTAAGCACGGCAGGGACGACATCGTCGCTCCATTAAAGGATTTAGGCATCACTTTAATGCCTAATACCTCCGGCGCCCGCGATGCCCGCGAGGCGGTGTTTGCCGCCAGGCTCTCGCGCGAGGCTTTAGGCACTGACTGGGTCAAGGTCGAAGTGCACCCCGATCAGAAATATCTGCTGCCTGATCCGGTTGAAACCTACAAGGCCTGCAAAGAGCTGGCAGCCGACGGCTTTAAAGTCTTTGCCTACTGCTCGGCCGATCCCTGCCTGTGCAAAGCCTTAGAGGAAGCCGGCGTCTGCGCGGTAATGCCTTTAGGCGCTCCTATCGGCTCGGCGCGCGGCCTGGAGACCCTGCCTTTCCTGAAGATCATCATCAAGGAAAGTAAGGTGCCGGTGGTGGTCGATGCCGGCATCGGCGCGCCGTCGGATGCCGCTAAGGCCTTTGAGCTGGGAGCTGCCGCCGTGATGGTCAATACCGCCATCGCCGCAGCGCGCGATCCGGTCGCCATGGCCGCTGCTTTCAACAAGGCCTGTGCCGCCGGCCGCGAGGCTTACGAGGCGGGCCTGGCCGACAGCGTGGAGAGCGCGCGTGCGACCTCCCCGATGGAGCTCTTTTTAAGCGAGGCTATGAAGTAAATGTCTTTTTTTGATGAAATCTCGCAAATTGATGTAGATAAATTCGCGCCCTTAGTGGAAAGCCGCACCGATGCGGATGTGGAGCGCGCGCTGTCCAAAGACGACAATCTGGATTTAAACGATTTTGCCGCCTTGATCTCTGAAAAGGCCCGCGTGCATTATTTAAGGGACATGGCCTATAAGTCCATGACCTTAACGCGCAGGCGCTTTGGGCGCACGGTGAATATGTACCTGCCTTTGTATCTTACCAATCTGTGCTCCAATCGCTGCAGGTACTGCGGCTTCTCCACGGCCAATAAATTCCCGCGCACTGTGCTGACCCTGCCGGAGATTGAAGAGGAGTGCCAGGCTATCAATAAAATGGGCTATGAGAACATCCTCCTGGTGTCAGGCGAGAACGAGCGGCGGGCCGGCATGCCGTATTTCCGTGAAGTGCTGCCGATTGTCAAAAAGTACGCCGCCTTCCTGCAGATGGAGGTGCAGCCGCTCTCGACGGAAGACTACGCAGAGCTCAAGACCCTGGGGCTTGATGCGGTGTCGGTTTATCAGGAGACCTATCACCCCGGCTGCTACAAGGAAAACCATTTAGCCGGGAAGAAGATGGACATGCGCTGGCGCATGGAGACTCCGGATCGCTTAGGGCAGGCCGGCATCGACAAGGTGGGGATCGGCGCGCTCTTAGGCCTTTATGACTGGAAGGTCGATGTGATGGCGGTGGCCATGCATGTGCTTTATATGCGCAGAAATTACTGGAAAACCCGGCTGTCGGTGTCCTTCCCGCGGCTGCGTCCGGCGGCAGGCGGCTTCCAGCCGCATACGCCGGTAACTGACAGCAAGATGGTGCAGCTCATCTGCGCTTTCCGCATCTTTGATCATGAGCTGGATCTGACCATCTCCACGCGCGAGAGTGCGGATTTCCGCGACATGATCATTCCTTTAGGCATCACTGCGGTGAGCGCAGGCTCTTCGACTGAGCCGGGCGGTTATGCCCACAAGGGCAAGTATCTGGAGCAGTGGACCGTAAACGACGATCGCTCGGTGGATGAAGTGGTCGCTGCACTGCACAAAAATAACCTGGAGGCAGTGTTCCACGACGCCTCCACTACTTACTTTAAAGCCGTATAACATACGCTTTAACTGAGTGCTGTTGCCTTGGGGATGACTATTAGGACGCCCCCAAGGCTTTGCCGTCGAGGCGGCGCACTGAGGCTGTCTTTCAGTGCACAGATCAGGTCTGTTATTCTGCCGGCCTTCAATCTAAGTTTAGTTTGCTGCAAAACCCTATCTAAAAGCGCCGTCAATGGCAGATATTCTGCTAAACTGAAAATAATAAATTATTATTTAAGCTAAGGTACATACCATGACGGATGATTGGATTTTTTATAATCATGAGGTGATAAGCAGTACTGCAGGATTTAGTTTAAGTGAAAAGCAGGTTTTATCACAAATAAACTCCTTATGTACTTTGGATGAGCTCTTAAATAATCAATTTGTGATGCGGCAGCTGGAATTTGAATTCGTCTATGCTTCTGCAAAAATTGAAGGAAGCCGTATTACCAGGCAGCAAACCTCAAACCTGCTCACAACCGGCAAATCAATTGGAGTTCCGGTTGCAGATGAGGTTATGGTTTTGAATCTGAAGAAGGCCTATGACTATATTATGAGTAATGATTTAGACGTAAGCCTGCATACTATGCATGAGATCCATGCCCTATTATCAAACGGCTTATTGAAAAATCCCCGCGATATAGACGGCATGAAAAACGAAATAAATTCCGTACAGGAAGGCATCAGATATCAGCCTTTAGGCCCGGGACCTGAGTTAAAAGGTGAAATGGACACTATGCTGAAAATCTATAAAAGCATCCAGGATCCTTTCGACAGAGCTCTTTACCTGCATAACAATACAGCTTATCTGCAGTATTTTTCAGATTGTAATAAGCGAGTCTCACGCTGCATGATGCTGGTTTCAACTAATCAAGACAAGATCCTGCCTTTTATTGCTCAGTATAAAGAAGATACAGAAGTAAATTATTTGAACTGCATGCTTGACTATTATGCATCCGGCAGTAATGAACAAATTTGCAGCCTGTTCGTTGAGATCTATCTCGATTTAGGTAGAGCTATTGATGATTCATATTTAATAAAAGATATTAACGGTCAGATCAATAAGTTCTCTGAAACTGCAGTAATCACTACTAATGACGGAGAAAGCCAAAATCTTTTAGAGAAAATTGGCGAGCAGAGAGCATGCTCCTATAAAGTTACAGCAAAGATATATTTTGCAGATCTAAATAAAATACTATTAAGCGGTATAAATTTTGATAAATGTAAAATATACCCAAATCTAAAAGCTTTTTTGAAAAATAATGCTTTCAGCACGGAATATTTAAATGAACTTTCGAGAGCTCTGATGAAATAAATAAAATTACAGATATTGGAATAAAACTAAACATCCTGTTAAATAAAAATAAATGCGAATCCGGTGCATTAATAAGTTTATGCAGCTGGCGAAAGTTATCTTAAATCTTAAGCAGGATCTGCAGGAGTTTTACTCATCGGCCGCACTGCTGAGCAGCCGCACTGTGACGACGGTGCTCCGTCCCGCCGCATCTATAAGGGTAAGTTCATAAAAGCCGGGGACCTCCTGCGCTTTAAAGCTCAGATCCGGCTGTACTAAGCCATTGACGCTTAAAAGATAGGGCGGGGTTCCGCCCTGTACTTCCACATTGTGGATCATGCCGGGGGCTGACAGCAGCCTTGCTCCATTACTGGGGAATACAAACTGCAGGGGCGGCGTCAGGATGGTGGAGTTATTTTGAGCGGACGCACTGCCGCCCCACGAGTTCTGCAGCTGCGCTGGCAGCTCCTGCTTGTCAAAAAAGCGCAGGGCCGGGGGAGGCGCATAGTCACCTGCAGACAGCGCAGGCAGATCAGCTGTCAGCGGTAGCAGATCTGCATATTCAGAGTTTTGATCTGCAATGGGTGACTGCTCAGTGTGCACCGGCAGCTGCGGCAGAGCGTTCAGTACGGCAAACAGCAGCGGCGCGGCGGCGCTGCGCCCGGTGTCAGGGTAAGAGGACTTGCCGCTGCGCCTGCCGGTCCAGACGCCGATGGTATAGCGGCTGTCGCTGCCCAGCGCCCAGGCATCAGCATAGCGATAGGAAGTACCGGTTTTATACCAGATTTTTCTGCTGGAGCCGGTGCTGCAGGCACTGCCGCTGCCTGCAGCGGCATTAAGTCCTAAGCTGTCGGCGCTGAAGCCCTGCGGCGGCGGATTGTCCTGCAGGATTTGAGTGGTCAGCTGCGCAGCGCGTGCAGAGAGCAGCTGCAGTGTGGCAGCAGATTCCTTATGCCCGCTGCGCTGTGCGGGGAGCACCAGCTGCGGCTCGCGCAGTCGGCCCTGGGCCGCAAGGGCGCTGTAAAGCGCGGTCAGATCGTAAAGGCTGATGCCGCAGCCGCCCAGCACTAAGGGCAGGGCCGGCGCACTGCCCTTTGGCAGGATAATGCGCTCTTTGGCGGTATTTAAGAAGTTAAAGAACAGGGCGGGGGAAAGGCGCTGCAGGATCTTTACGGCCGGGACATTGAGCGAGTAGATCAGGGCATCATGCGCGCTGATAAAGCCGGCATACCCTTTATTAAAGTTCAGCGGCTGATAGTGATGAAAGCCGGTGCTGTCATCTGCAATAAAGGTCTGCGGATGCAGCAGTCGGCGCTCAAAGGCCAGCGCATAGGCAAAGGGCTTTAAGGCAGACCCCGGTGAGCGAGTGGCGCTGACTAAATCCAATTGATTTACCGCCATGCCGCGTCCGCCTAAGTATCCTTTAACCTCAGAGCTCGCGCTGTCGATGACCAGAATGGCTAAATCCTGATCGGGTCTGGCGCGCTCGCGGCGGTCAAAGTCCTGTGCCAGCGCATTGAGCAGGCGCTGGATCTGTAAATCCACCGTGACGGTCAGCTCTCTTATCTGGTCTGTGCGCTTAAGCTTCGGCAAAAGCCGCTGCCCCAGATAAAAGGCTTCCTGTTCGATGGGCTTGAGGCTGGTCGGCAAAGCCTCCTGCATTACAGCGGCGGCGCTCTTAGCGGGCAGAAGACCGTCCTCTAAGGCGCGCTTGAGCACTTCCCTGACATAAAAGGCGGCACGCTTAGGATGGCGGTCCGGGCGCAGCAGTTCAGGGGCGCGCGGCAGTGCGGTGAGCAGGGCGGCCTCAGCCGGAGTTAAATGCCTGGCATCATGGCCAAACCAAGCCAAGGCGCCGGCGTTAATCCCTTCTAAATCAGCTCCCATGGGCGCTAAGGTCAAATAGAGCTGCAGCACCCCATCTGCCCCCAGGGTTTGCCGCAGCTTCAGCGCTTTTAAGGCCTCGACTGCCTTGTACTTTAAGGTGCGCGGATTTTTCTCCAGCATCCGGATGCACTGCATATCCAGGGTTGAGGCGCCGGACATGGTTTTTAAGTTTAAAAGATTGGAAAGCACTGCGCGGACAATGGCGAAAACATCGACGCCGGGGTGATCGTAAAAGCGCTGATCTTCAGAGGACAGGAGCAGTTTGAGGTAAAGCGGATCAACGTTCTGAATGGCAGTAAGAAAGCGGCGCCGTCCGTCAGCGGATTTAGCATAGGCGAGGATGCGGCGGTTGTGATCTAAGAGCAGCGGCGAGCGCTGTGCGTACAGATCAAGCTTGAGCGGCAGGCACAGATAGGTAAAGACAAGACCGATGATCCCGAAGATAAGCCACAGGCACAAGGCCGTAAGCAGGGGGCGGGGCCCATGCCGGCGGCGGCTGGATCTGCGGGGGCGGAAGAGCTTCAAGCTGTCTCCTTTTCAATCTGATAAGTCTCAAGGGCGCTGGCGTGACCTACTCCCCACCTTGAAGAAGGTGGGGCTTCTTCGCGCTCAAGACTCCTGTTGGAGCCAGTATCAACGCG
>CALXNX010000067.1 GCA_944389865.1 uncultured Succinivibrionaceae bacterium | reverse complement strand
ATTTTAGGATGGGGAAGAATGGCTTAAGAATAAGGTTTATTGAGGAAAATTGGCTACTTAGGTGCTAAACCCGGGTAAAAATCCGCTCACCTGCCGCTACTGCGGCAAAAAAGAGGAGCTTTACTCTAAAGCTTCGTTGCCGACGGTGCTATCGGCCTTAGGCCTGAAGCCGCCGGCAAGCTTAACCTTCTCTATTTAGATCTTCAGATAATGCGCCTGCTTTAAGAGGCCGCAGTCAACAGCGCCTGCAGTTTAGACAGGAGCAGCTCTTCTCTGACGATGCCGAAATATCTGCTGTCAAAGGAATTGGCTTTGGGATTGAGCAGGATGTATTCGCCCGGCTGCAGCACCGCGTTCATTTCCCGCACCGTTAACATCTGCCCCGCGCCGTCGCGCAGTACCGGCCTGCTGTTGACCTGCAGCGTCCCATTTACAAACACGCCCTCGTGATTGATCACCACCTGATCTCCCGGCACAGCAGCAATGTACTTGCCTACAGGAGCCGTTTTGGCGCTGCATTTACCTGAGGCAATGTAGCCTCTGTCAAAGGCAAAATGCGCATACAGCTCAGGCACGCAGGAGAGCACCAGATCCCCTTTAGCGTAAGGATCGTGCTGAGCTGTGGTTTGATAAATGCCGTATGGGAGGGAATCTGAGATATTGATCCAGGCGCGGCAGTGGGTCAGCGCAATATTGCCGCACAGCGCCAGCGCAAAGATCCCGGCTCCGACTGCGCTTAAGGTTTTTAACATCGACACTCCTTATGCTTTGGGCAACGCTTAAATGGCGCAGGCTCCTTCTTTATAGTCAGCGCTGCGGGTGCCGTGATATTCCGGATGCCGCTCCAGCCACACTGCAGCATAAGAGCAGGCTGCAGTGCATTTGAGCTGCTGCTTGAGTGCATAATCGTAGGCCTCCTTGACTAAGGCCGCAGCGATGCCGCGTCCGCCGATCTCCTTAGGGACTACGGTGCTGCGAATGTCCAGTGCGCCGTCGGCTATGCGGAATTTAACAAAGGCTCGAAAGCCGTTGACGGTGGTCTCGATCAAGCCTTGATCTAGGTGATACTCAATATTCATGAAAACAAAGATTTCCCTGTATTTTAATGCTGTTAATGCCGTCAGCGGCGCTGAGCGCAGTACAGCAGAATTAATAATGGATTGCTTTTATTTTAAAGGGGACGGCCGGCGGCAAATAGGATCTGTGCCGCATTTTATGGGTGGAGCCGAACAGCAGAATGCTGTTTTGTGAGAGAGGCCGCAGTGCGGCATGAAGACAGCAGATGACAGCTCACGTCAAAGCATCAGCCCGGCAGGATCTGCACTGAACTCAGCGAAAATGGCGATTTGGGAAATTTGAAAGGGAATCAGGTGGCGGAGAGAGGGGGATTTGAACCCCCGAGCCTCGCAATGAGACTGCCGCATTTCGAGTGCGGTGCATTCGGCCGCTCTGCCATCTCTCCGTGCGTGCTCATTATACTGAAAATTTACCGTTTGGCAAATTTCTGACGAAATTTCGGCATAACTCAGCTGAGCACTTGCTGGTTTTATCCAATAATCAGAAACACAAACCCCCAGCCTAAGCTGGGGGTCTGCATTACTAATTAGTGCTTATTAACTAAGCGCTGAATTAGAAGGTGTAACGAGCACCGATAGAGTAGACGTCTTCCTCGTAGTTGGTGACGCCGTTGGTATCGGCATCATAGCCCTCATCGGTGTCAACATCCCAGCGGGCTTCAGTCCAGACCTTGAAGTTCGGGGTAATGTTCCAGTCAAACTCTAAGTTAACGGTAGAGGCATCGATATCGCCCCCATCGGGACCGTCCATATCAACATTCTGCCACTGATAGCCGCCTAACACTGCCATACCGTTCTGGAAGGTGTAGCGCAGAACAAACTCGACGCCCTGTACAGTGTAGTCATCGTAAGGAGCGCCAGCAAGAGCAGCAGTATGAGTGTTATCATAGACCTCAAAATCACGAGCCTGATACATTACAGCAGTGTAGAAGCCTAAATCACCGCCCCAGCTGATGGAACCTGCATACTGAGTGTAATTATCATACAGGCCTTTATTACCACTAATAGTATAAGCCGGTTCATCTGACTGCTGGAACTGATAATAGCCAAAACCTGCCTTGACAGAGATCGGTCCAAACAGCACGTCAGGAGAAGTGTAGCCTAAAGCGATAGCACCGCCAGCATTAACATCTAACTTCTCATCAGCGTAGTAGGCACCGTCAACATGCACGTTGTTGGAAGCAGTTTCACCACTGACCTTAACATCAAAGCCCCAGCCGGACCACTCGTACATAGCCTGACCAGAACGACGATCGTCATTGCCTAACTGAGCCACGCAGCCGAAGTCCTCGAAAATATCGGTAGGAGCAATGGCATACTTAACTGCATCTTCAAACTTACCGAACTTGACAGAGCCAAACTGACCGAAGTCTAAGCCGACCCACAGATAACGACCATTGAAATCATCCTTATCTTCACCAGTTTCGCCATTGGCAGCTTCCCACTCAGCCTTAGCAAAGCCGGCAACCCAAGGAGCCAGCTCAGTGCGCATATCTAAGCCCAGACGAGCGGAAGTATCAATGGAGTTGTCCTTGTAAGTACCCTGAGTATCGGTGTTGCCGGTGTCAGCGCTATACAGCACGGACTGAACACGACCATAGACAGCTAAAGAGGTGCCATCCTTATCGTAAACAGTAGCAGCCTGAGCAACAGAAGCAGCAGCAACAGCAGCAACGGCTAAAGCTAAAATTGACTTTTTCATCTGAATTGATCCCATATAATTATTTATAAAGCATTTAGCAATTTCAAAGTTTGGTTAGTAAGTTCAGCTTTGAAATTGTCGCCTCTTGTTTAGTAATCACGGTACTAAATATACCACAAAATATAGAAGTCAAACGCTTATGCTCCTGCTGCTTTACAGTTTTGCAGGTACGCTCACAGCCTTTTAGCTTTGCTTTTTCTCCATTAAAAACGCTGTTTAAAACTAAATCCGACAGATCAGCTCAGCGTCTTAACAGATAATTTATATCGTAAATACAGATAGTTATTTAGGAATTCAACAAAGCATATATGACAACAGCCTTCCTGCTTTACCGTCAATTCACCTAAACTGTATGCAAATGCCGAAAACGTCAGCGCATACAGCAGCTGAAATGACTTCATAATTTTGTGATCATGATCACATAAATTTTAAGAACAGCAGGGAACTTTTTGAGCAGTCTTCACTCTGACAGTGCAATTTCACCCTGCTGCAGGCCGTCCTTGCCTGAAGATCCATCCGAGTATGCACTGAATCCCTGACCTGAAGACACCAAATAAAGCAACGCAGGACTGGAACTGCATACGCTCTCCATGGTGGTGGAGCTCAGCTGCAGATGATGGTGTTCCAAATAAAGCAAACCCCAGCTACAGCCGGGGATGAAGGGTGGACGCCGCAGTGTGCGGCGTCCGTGGGATCAACCTGTACCGGCATTGATTCGTGCCAGGCAAGTGATGATGTTCAGATACTGCCGATGCGTCTATTATGCAGCGCGTCTGCAGTACTTAAAATTATTCAGCAAAGCGCTTGAAAAGCAGCGAGCCATTGGTACCGCCAAAGCCGAAGCTGTTGGACAGCGCGTATTCGATATCGTGCTTCTGCGCCTCATGGGGCACTAAGTTAAAGCCGCCCACCTCAGGATCCGGATTATCAAGGTTGATGGTCGGCGGGCAGATCTGATCGCGAATGGCCAGCACCGTGATCACTGCCTCAACCGCACCGGCAGCGCCTAATAAGTGACCGGTCATCGACTTGGTGGAGCTCATGCAGGTATGCTCCGGAGCCTCGCCGAAGATGGCCTTCACGGCGCGCAGCTCGGAGATGTCGCCGATGTGGGTGGAAGTGCCGTGAGCATTGATGTAGTTAACCTGGGCCGGATTAATGCCGGCATCGCGGATGGCATTTTCCATGGAGAGCTTGGCCCCAGAGCCGTCCTCAGCGGTAGCGGTCATGTGATAGGCATCGCCGCTCATGCCGAAGCCCACCAGCTCAGCGTAAATCTTAGCGCCGCGAGCCTTGGCGTGCTCCAGCTCTTCGAGCACTAAGATGCCGGCGCCGTCGCCTAAGACGAAGCCGTTGCGATCCACATCCCAGGGACGGGAGGCCTTCTCAGGCTCGTCGTTGCGGGTAGATAAGGCCTTTAAGGCAGAGAAGCCGCCGATGCCCATCGGGGTGGAGGCCTTCTCAGAGCCGCCGCACAGCATCACGTCAGCGTCGCCGGCGGCAATTAAGCGCGCGGAGATGCCGATGGCATGAGTGCCGGTGGCGCAGGCAGTCACGGTGGCCAGGTTCGGGCCGCGCAGACCTTTTAAGATGGAGATGTGCCCGGAGACCATATTAATAATGGTGGAGGGCACGAAGAACGGGCTGATGCCGCGCGGGCCTTTCTTCACCAGGGCTTCAATATTCTGCTCAATGAGGCCTAAGCCGCCGATGCCGGAGCCTATCATCTCGCCTACGCGGGTGCAGTTGCTTTCATTGATCTCAAGCCCGGAGTCTTCAAGCGCCATCAGGCCGGCAGCAATGCCGTACTGAATGAACAGATCCATCTTGCGCTCGTCTTTGCGGGTAATGCCCCACTGCTCGGGATTGAAATTCTTAACTAAGCCAGCAATTTTTACCGAAAAGGCGCTGGTGTCGAAATGCTCAATGGCTGAGATGCCGCTCTTGCCGGCGACGAGATTCTGCCACGACTCAGCTGCATTGCCTCCAACCGGGGACAGCATGCCAAGACCAGTAACCACCACCCTGCGCTTTTGCACCACGGAAAGCCTCCAAAAGAATTTAGCCTAAGAAAAGCTGACATCGCCTTATGATTAAGATGTACAGCCTGCGGCGTTGATAAATAAAAGAAAGGAGAAATTAATCTCCTGTCTGACAAAATGCCGTGATTGACCTGCTGAGATCATAAACGGCGGACCATGCCGCCGCTTACTGACCCATAAGTCAATTACTGCTCTTGATGAGTCTTGATGTAATCAATGGCTGCCTGAACAGTATTGATCTTCTCAGCATCCTCATCAGGGATTTCAGTCTCAAACTCTTCCTCAAGAGCCATCACTAATTCGACGGTATCCAGAGAGTCGGCCCCTAAGTCATCAACGAAAGATGCCTCAGGCACGACATCCTCAGGCTTAACGCCTAACATGTCAACAATAATCTTCTTAACGCGTTCTTCAATGCTGGTATTGCTCATTTGCTTCCTCGTCAGTCTGTGCCACCACAGAACTGCCCTTTGTTAGTGGTCGGCCGACCCAATGTCGGAAACCGTTTAAAGTTGATGCGATTATATAGGTTTTCGCGATTTTTTGGTAGCCCGGCCGCCGATAAATTAAAGATTACTGAGTTAAATCACATTTTAATCAGGCGCAGCGCATGCCGCCGTTGACATCCAGGGTAGCGCCCGTGATGTAGCCGGCGTCAGCGGAGGCTAAAAACAGCACCGCCTTGGCAATATCTTCAGCCTGCCCGATCTTCTTTAAGGGGATCTGCTCCTCCCAGCCCTTGAGCACAGCCTCAGGCAGCGCCTTGGTCATGTCGGTGGCGATAAAGCCCGGGGCCACGCAGTTGACGGTAATGCCGCGCGATCCGACCTCGCGGGCCAGAGAGCGGGTAAAGCCGATGATGCCCGATTTAGCCGCAGCGTAATTGCACTGTCCGGCGTTGCCCATTTCCCCTACTACCGAGGTAATGGAGATCACGCGCCCGGCGCGCTTTTTCATCATCGGGCCGATGCAGGCCTTAGTTAAACGGGCCACCGCGGTTAAATTGCAGGCGATCACCGCATCCCAGTCCTGATCCTTCATGCGCATGAAGAGGCCGTCGCGGGTAATGCCGGCGTTGTTGACCAGAATGGTCGGCGCGGCCCCGGCAAGCTCCACGACCTTATCGACAGTCGCAGCGACCGAGTCAAGCTCCAGGGAGTTGAGCACAATACCACAGCCCTTGCCGACGGCATTTACATCGGCCTCGATTTGCTGCGCGCCGGACTCAGAGGTCGCGGTACCGCACACCACGGCCCCGGCCTTGGCAAACTGCAGTGCAATTTCATGACCAATGCCGCGCGAGGCGCCGGTGACTAAGACAATGTCATTTGAAAAATCATAAACTGCCATATGTTAATTCTCCTGATGGCCTTTAGGTTTGGTTCCAGCGGGAATTGAGCTTAAACTAAAGTCTCCAAGGCCTTGGTCAGGCTGTCCTGATCCTGCACGTTGGCAGAGCCTAAGGAGCGCTCGATGCGCCGATTGAGACCGCATAAAACCTTGCCGGGGCCGGCCTCCACTAAAACTTCAATGCCGTCAGCCTTTAAAGCCTGTACAGTTTCCACCCAGCGCACCGGACCTGTCAGCTGCAGAATTAAAGCGTTGAGCACATCCTCACGATGGGTGATGGGACGGGCAAAGGCGTTGCAGTACACCGGGATGGAGGCTTCCTTAACCTCAAGCTCCTCCAGCGCGGCCTTGAGCTTGTCGGCTGCCGGCTGCATTAACGGGCAGTGCGACGGAGCGGACACTGCCAGGGGCACTACGCGCTTGGCCCCGGCGTGCTCAAAAAGCACCGTGGCGCGGGTCACCGCGTCCTTGGTGCCGGACACTACTACCTGACCCGGGGAATTGAAGTTGGCCGCCCAGACGGCGTCAAGACCGCTGGAGGCCTGTCTGCAGATGTCCTTGATCTGCTCGTCTTCAAGGCCTAAGACGGCGGCCATGGCGCCGGTACCGGCCGGGACGGCCTCCTGCATAGCCTGACCGCGCAGACGCACTAAGCGCAGCGCATCGGCAAAATCTAAAGCGCCGGCTGCCACTAAAGCCGAATATTCGCCTAAGGAGTGACCTGCCAGCGCTGCAGGCAGAGCGCCTGCCTTTGCAGTCAGCACGCGGTAGGCGGCAACCGAGGCGCAGAGGATGGCAGGCTGCGTCACTTCAGTCTTATTGAGCTCGCTCTCCGGGCCGTTTAAGGTCACGGCCTTAAGATCATAGCCTAAGGCTTCATTGGCCTGAGCGTAGGTTTGAGCCACAATTTCATTGTCCATAAAGGAGGCAAACATGCCTACGGACTGTGAACCCTGCCCAGGGAACACCACTGCATACTTCTTCATAAAAATCTCCTTCAAGGAAAATCGGATTAATAGCGCACTAAAGCAGAGCCCCAGGTAAAGCCGCCGCCGAAGGACTCCAGAAGCAGCACATCGCCGCGCTTTAAGCGCCCGGAGCGGATGCCGGCATCTAAGGCCAGAGGCACTGAGGCAGCCGAGGTATTTCCGTGCCTGTCCAAGGTGACAATCACATGATCCATGTCAAGGCGCAGCTTGCGCGCGGTCGCGGCAATAATGCGCAGATTGGCCTGATGCGGCACCAGGAAATCTAAATCCTCGGCCGTCATGCCGCCCAGCTCCAGGGTCTTATTGACAAGTTCTGCCAGCACCACCACCGCGCGCTTGAAGACCTCATTGCCCTTCATATAAAGGTACGGAGTATTAAGCTCCCCGCGCTGCGGATACGGCAGATACAGCAGATCACCCGAGAAGGGATCGGCACTGGCATATACTGCCAAAGTGCCCTGCTCCTCAGAGGCTCCCAGCACGCAGGCGCCGGCGCCGTCGCCGAATAAAATAATGGTAGTTCGGTCATTGGGGTCACAGGCGCGCGAGAGCAGATCAGAGCCTACGATTAACACTTTGCGGGCCTGCCCTGTCAGGATCATGCTGTGAGCCAGGCTGTAGCCGTAGCTGAAGCCGGCGCAGGCAGCGGCCAGATCAAAGGCCATGGCGCGCTTGATGTTAAGCAGCCGGGCAATTTCACAGGCGGTGGAGGGGAAGGCGCAGGAGGCGGAGGTGGTAGCACAGATCACCGCATCAATTTCCTCCGGCTCGGTGCCGGCTGCGGCTAAAGCCTCGCGGGCTGCGGCAGCGCCCATGGTGGCGGCAGTTTCATCCGCGGCGGCAATGCGGCGCTCCTTAATGCCGGTGCGCTCGGTGATCCATTCATCTGAAGTATCTACCATGCGTTCAAGATCTGCGTTAGTTCTGATTTGTGCAGGCAGATAGCTGCCGGTGCCGAGGATTCGAGTAAACAAAGCGCCCCCACTTAAGATCATGAAAGCTGCAGCAGGCTGCAGGAAAACTTACAAATAATTTGCACAATAATAGCAAAAAGGCCGGATTTTTTTAAGATCCGGCCTTCTCGCAGCCTGCAGCGCTAGAGCTTCAGACAGTCCTTTATGCCGGAGGTTAAACCGCTCTCCACGGCCTTAGCCGCCTCGACCATGGCCACCGCAAAGGCATCATTGCCGGCATTGGCATGGCTCTTAATCACGATGCCGTCTACACCTAAGAGCACCGAGCCGTTGTACTGCCAGGGCAAAAGCCAGTCCGGCTGGGCCATGCGCGCAAAGAAGCGTTTAATCCCCGGGACTTTCGAGAAGATGGTATAGACGCCCTCGGCGGCCTTAAGTGCAATATTGCCCGAAAAGCCGTCGGTGATGATGACGTCGGCATCGCCGCGGAACATGCGGTCAGCCTCGATAAAGCCGCTGAAGTTGAGCTTACGCTCCTGCTCCAGCAGAGCTTTGGCTTCCTGAATTAAGTGACTGCCCTTATAAGTTTCCGTGCCGACATTCAGCAGAGCAAGCCGCGGCGCATCAATCCCCAGGATCAGCTGCGCTGCGGCAGCTCCCAGCTGGGCAAAGTCGCGCAGATCCTGCGCGCTGCACTGCGCGTTGGCCCCTAAATCGAGCATCAAAGAATAGCGGCCCGGTCCTGCCGGGATGCGGGCAGCGAGGGCTGGACGCAGATTGCCCAGGGTGCCTAAGAGATGGCGGGCCAGCACTACCAGGGGACCGGTGCCCCCTGCTGACACCATGGCCTGCGCTTCGCCGTCCTTGACGCACTGCAGCGCCAGGCGCATCGAGCTTTTCTGCCAGCGCTCCAAAACGTCAGTGACCGGAGCATCCTGCGGAATGATCTGGGGGGCGAGGCGAAACTCGCAGCGCTTGGGATCAACGCGTTCAGAGCGCAGCTCATCGGCCAAAGACGCCGGCCCAAAGATGATCTGATGCATGTGCGGGTACAGGGTCTGTGCAAAGGTCACCGCGCTGACAATATGCCGGCTGCCGTGATCGCCGCCGCAGCCGTCCACGGCTACGATAATGTCTTCTTTTTTCTGCATAACTAGTGTTTTACTTTCAGCTTGAGCTTCGGAGTTTCTGTTTATTGTAGCGAAATCAGGACCGGTGAAAAGAGATCTGCGCCTAAGTCCTGCTGCACAGCGCAAAGACTGATCCTGGCTGAGAGCTGATATGAAAAAGGCACCCTCCGGAGGATGCCTTCTTCTATTTTGAGATCTCAGCCGAGCTTATGCTCAGCGCGGATAAAAACTTATTCCACGCCCTTAACGTTCACCACCTTGACGCCGCGGTAGTATCCGCTCGGGGTCACGTGATGACGAATGTGGGTCTCGCCGGTAGTAGCGTCAACGGACAGCTGACGGGCAGTTAAAGCGTCATGAGTACGGCGCTTGTCGCGACGGGAACGGGACTGATGATTCTGTTGAACGGCCATTTCAAGTCTCCTAAAATTAGCTCAACTTGCGGAGAAAACTTAGCCCCCGCTTTTTTATACATGTATTTATCGGCATCTCAGTGCAGAGCTGCGGCTTCCGTCCGCTCGGCGCTGCAGCTTACAGCGCGCCCCTGCCTGATCAATTCCACGCGCCATTATACCGATGAAAAATTTATTTTCAAGAATTTAACAATATCAAGCTAGAAGTCCCCACCCTCTTCAGGGTGGGGATGAATGGCGTCCTGTTGTGTTTTTCTTCTATTCAGTGTACATTATGAGGTATGAGAATTGACAGAAAAATCCGGGAAAAGTTTGATAATAACAATCATTCGGTATTCAGTCTGAATTATCATTTGATTCTGGTCATAAAATACCGACGTAAAGTCATTACTGATGAAAGCTCTGTTTTTCTTAAAGAGATTTTTCTGCGGATTTGTCCGGACTATAAGATTGAGCTTAAAGAGTGGAATCATGATAAGGATTATGTGCACATCTTATTCAAAGCACAGCCGGATACTCCTTTATCACGATTCATAAACTGTTATAAAAGCGCTTCATCGCGTTTGGTTAAGAAAAAGTTTCCTGAAATCAGACAATATCTGTGGAAAGAGTATTTTTGGTCAAAAAGCTATTGTCTGATAACAGCAGGAGGAGCCTCCTTAGAGGCGCTTAAGGAATATATCGAAAAGCAGGGGATGGATTGAACATCATGGCAAAGGTCAAGGTCATTAAGTGCCTGCAGTTCAGGATATATCCTGACGCTGCACAGCAGGTTTTGATTTGGAAGACCTTCGGCTGCTGCCGCTGGATGTGGAATCACCTGCTGGACGAGCGCATACAGTC
>CALXNX010000066.1 GCA_944389865.1 uncultured Succinivibrionaceae bacterium | reverse complement strand
TTGCGAAAACATTCTGTTTTGCAAATTTTACCGTTTCTGGAACATAAAATCGGGGGTGACCTTTTTAGTCACCCCCACTTCTGGCATCATACTGTTAAAAAGTACAGAGAGCAGATTTCTCTGACCGAGCCGCAGGAAGGTGAAACCTGCCGCTCAAGCTGAAGCATCCGGCGGCCGACTGCCTGAATTTCTACTTAATATTCGCCGCAGGCAGCAAGCAAAAACCCCGCATGAAACCGCATTTTTACGCAGTTTACGGCACAGCTGTGCTGTGCATAGTGAGTTCTGCAGCTCAAAATAGTGACAGCGCCTGCGCTGAAGACGTAAACAAGTCGGTGTTCGCGATCAATTCTTCGGCTCCAGGCGCCTGAAAGCTCATGCCTCAGGCTTTCCGCTGCTTTCAGCGGAATGACGCAGAATTTCCTCAATCAGCGCATGTTTTTCAACACTCCGGCCTGCGCGGACATCATCCAGCGCTCTTTTTAGATGTGCAGCGTTTGCACTGCTGTAAAAAGGATCCAGGCTCGGTCTGAAGGGCAATGCGCGATCCGTGACTACCTGCTGAAGAAAAATTCTTACAGCGGTGGAAATATCCATTCCCATTCCGGAAAGTACCGTCTGAGCCGCTTTGCGCAGTTCGGTATCGAGGCGTATCTGCAAATTGCATGTATCTGACATTGTAACTCCCTGTGTTATGTAATGATTATACATTAAAACAGCAATTAAACAGCAATTAAACAGCACTAAGAGCGAATGATCTTAATAAGAAGATGGGCGTATGCGGTAACCCCGTTTCTGTACTGCATGAGTAAAGCCTGTGCTGTATGTTATGAGCGGCAAAGAACCCGCTGCGCTGGGAGTTTAAGATCGTGCAGCTGAAGTGCTCAAACAGCGTCAGTCCAAGCTGACTGGAAGCATAATGCCAAGCCGCTGAGCTGTCTGACATTATCACCGTACAGCCTTGGCTCTCAGCCGCTGCAGCCTACAGGCTGCTGCCGCGTGCGGGCGGCTTGGCGCTTTGATAGGCCTGCGGCAGGGCCAGCAGCAGATCTGTAATTTCCCGATCACTGCTGACAAGCAGCGGCTTGTCGGCGTAGATCTGCTTTAAATGCTGAATGGAGATCTCATTTGTCACCATGCGTCCGTCCGGGTAAATGAACTGCAGCGCAAAGCTGCGCGGCTCAAACTCGCCTTTATTGACAAGGCTTAACGCAAAGCTTATCTGCAGCTCCACGCTTTCAGGCGCCAGCGCCTTATCGGTCAGATCATTAAGCTCGCTGAAGTCGTCAGGAATATCGCCCGAGTTAAACAGCGACTGCAGGCCTGAGCCAAAGGTCATTAGGGGCTGCATCACTCCGAGATCGCTAAGACCTGCCTTAAAATCCTTAAGACTGCAGGTAAAGCTTACCATGCTCTCCTCGCGCTCAGAGGTAAAGCTCTGCCAGCGCGCGCTGTCTGCAGCGCAGTCATAATAATGCTCCAAGGCAGGCCCCGTTTTCACTGTCTGCGAGTACTGCGGCAGCACGCCTTCCTGCACGGTGCTGATGGGATCGTCTTCACCGAAGAGTCCGAAAAAGTCAAAGGCCTGCGCCGGTCCAGTCAGGGCCAGCACTGCGCCGATGAACATTAACTTCTGCTGCATACTATTTTGCCTGATTGCAGACGATCACAGTGCTGCGCGGCGGAATGGTCAGGGTATGGCCGGCGGTCAGCTCGGCAGTAAAGCCCTGCGCGTAGGCGTCGGTCTGCTTCTGCTGGCCGTAGACATTGACCGTAAGGTTTTCGCGCGATAAAAACTCATACAGCCCTTCTAAACCTTCACCGTGATCAGTGCGGCGCACATTGCGCCCGGAGAGCGGGATCAAAAGGCTTTCGCCGCTGTCCTCGCCTTCATCAGCAGCGATGGCGTCGCTGGGCAGATACAGGGCAGCCAGCAGCGGGAACAGAATCGAGCCCTGCTCAACTTTGACATTTTGGCGCGAGGCATTGACCAGGACAATGGCAAAGCGGTTTTCGTACAGGCGGATAAAGCCGAAGTACGCGCCGCCGGCGCAGATGAACACCAAGGATCCGCGGGTGATGGCCGGATTGGCGCGGCGCAGGGCGGCAAGTTCCGTGAGGGTGCTCTGGATGCGGGCGCTGTAGGGCGTGACATGGTGATCGCGCATGGCTGCAAAGGGCAGCGGAGCGCGCGGGCCTAATTCATACTGCGTGATGGCCTCGCCCAGCTCATCGCCCTGATAGACGCAGGGAATGCCGCGCCAGGTGTAGAGTACAGCCAGGGCCGCAAGGTATAAATTCTTCTCGCCGCCGATGGCGGTAAAGAAGCGCGGCAGCTGATGGTTATCCAGCTCATTTATCAGACAGAGCTTGACCTGCTGCGGCATGCCGACGGAGTAGTTTTCAGTGGTGCGGCGCAGATCTTCACCGGTGTAGGGCAGCGGATCGCCGGACAAATTGACTCCGGCAAAGAAGGCGCGCATCGGGCTTAAGAAGCCGGTGTAATTGACTGCGCCGTCCAAATTGCGATCGGTATTGAGCACGTAGCGCGCATCGTAGCTGAAGTCGCCCAGGAGCAGGCAGTCAGGATGGGCGCTGCGCGCGGCCTTGCACATCTGCTTTAAGCGCTTGACGTTGTTTTTGGCCGTGCCGTCATCGCCCAGGAGCCCGGCTGCGTCAAAGCACCAGCCGTCAATGCCGTAGGGAACCTGCAGCCACTTGCGCACCACGCTGTTGCGCGCTTTGTACATGGCAGTGCGCACCTCGCGGGCGGCGTAATTGAGCTTAGGGCGGGAGGGAATATGCTTTAAATAGCAGGGTTCGCCGTCCTCGCGGAAGGTATAGAAATCGCGCCAGGGCGAATCCTCATGATGATGGGCGCCCTTGCCGGTACGCTCCTGGCGGTCAAACCACGGGTGCAGATCGCCGGTGCTGCTGAAAGGTCCGTTTAAGAGCAGGCGCATTTCGTACCCGAAGGAATCATGGCGCAGGCGCTTCAGCGCGCCGTTGCCGCCGAAATGCGGATCGACCACGTCATAATCTTCCGGATCATATTTGGCCACCGACGGGGCTTTGAAAATCGGGGTTAAATAGACGCCGTCACAGCCTAAGCCGCGGATATAGGGCAGCATCTGCGTCACGCCGTCGAGATCTCCGCCGCAGTGGATATTGTCTAAGTCCTTGTATTCAAATTCATTGGAGTGGATCGGGGTATCGGCCGGATAGCGCTGGGCATCAATGGTAAAGCAGCCTTTGGAGGAGGCAAAGCGGTCCGGGAAGATCTGATACAAAATCAGATCAGGCACGAAATCGGGGTGCTGACTGTCCGCCTCAATGGCAAAGCAGTGCTGCAGCAGCGGAGTTTCGCGGGACATGCCTAAAGAGCTGTACCACACCACGTCGCTGACCTGATCGCCGTCGGCATTTAAGAGGGCAATCTTAAAGCAGTAGAACTGCAGATTGGACCCCTCATCGACCGGCAGACGGGCTTCATAGCGGTGAATGCCCGCCCGGGAGCCGGTATAGCTCATGCTCACCATTACCGCATCGTGCTGCGGGAAAGCCGCCAGGGTGCAGCGCAGCCGCTTCTGATCGGCCCCGCGCACGAACAGCACGGCGATCTCGGCGTTGGCTGCCGGGGCGGAGCAGGTATGAAAACACTGAAAGGGCAGATTAGGCCGCGGTGAAGTGGTGTTTTGACGCATGAGCATTCTCCTTTAACATTACAAGGCCGCTAAAGTCCGGCGCAGGGTTTCCCAGGCAGCTTCCACCGCCGCAATATCGCAGTTCTCCGCGTAAGAGTGCGGATGATCTACCGTAGGTCCAAATGAGACCAGCTGCAGCTTAGGATTCTTGGCTGCAAAGGCGGCAGTCTCTAAACCTGCGTGCAGGGCCGTGATCTGCATTTTACGCCCGGTCACCGCTTCATAGCTGTTTCTTAAATTATTTATCAGGGCATTATCGGCGCTCGATTCCCAGCAGCCCTCGCGGCGCGGGGAGCTGAAGTCGGTCTTATCCGATAAGAAGCACAGCGAGGCCGCTTTATCGGCCATTAAATCCAGACTGAACTCATGCAGCGAGCGGGCCATTAAGGAAATTACGGCCTCTCCGTTCTCGGCCTTGATTAAGCCTAAATTGCAGGAGGTCTCAACGATCTTGGGATCGAGAGGGAAGCGGCGCACCGGCCCGTGCGGCAGCTGCTCAATTAAGGTCAAAAGCTCCAGGGTATCAGTAAAGGAGAAGCGGGCGGCGGGAGCGGCCTCACGGATCTCAAGGCGCATCTTCGGATCAGTGTCCTGATACAGCCGACGGAACTTTTCAAATTCAATTAAGAGGGCCTGCTTGAAGTCATGGAGATCGTCTTTGGCCGCAGCCACGGTAAAGGCGGCGTTATTAGGGATGGCATTGCGCACGGTGCCGCCCTGCGCATGCTGCAGATAAAAATCAAACTCGGTGCTTTGGGACAGGAGCATCGTCGCCAGCACAACGATGGCGTTGGCTCTGCCTAAATGAATATCGGTGCCGCTGTGCCCGCCGGCAAGGCCTACGAGCCTGAGCTCAACGGCGGCACTGTCGGCAGCCGGGCTTTCCACCTGCTCTGCCTTAAAGGAAACTTCCATGTCCATGGAGCCTGCGGACATGATGTAGGCATAGCCGTCTTCCTCAGAGTCGATATTGATTAAGTAGTCAGCATCGAGCTCCTTGGGGTCAATGTTTTCCGCCCCTGCCATGGTGGTTTCTTCCTGCACGGTGAAGATGGCGCGCAGCGGACCGTGCTCTAAGGTTTTATCGGCCAGCACTGCTAAAGCCATGGCGATGCCGATGCCGTTATCGGCGCCTAAGGAAGTGCCGTCAGCGTAAATGCGGCCGTCCTTAATGACCGGGACAATGGGATCGGTTAAAAAGTCGTGCGTGCTTTCCGGGCGCTTGGCCGGCACCATGTCCTGATGGCCCTGCAGAATGACGCGCGGGCTGTGCTCGCGGCCGGGTGAAGCCGGCTTGTCGATGATGACCGACCCGGCGGCATCCTGACGGGCCTCGAGCCCTTCTTTTTGGGCAAAGTCCATGAGATAGGCGCCGACGGCCTGCTCATGGCCGGAAATGCGGGGAATGGCGCAGAGATCGGCAAAGTAAGCAAAGACCTGCTGCGGTTTTAAAGTACGTAAATCATCAGCTGCCATAAAAATCTTCCTTATAAAATTTGGGCAATTATACCAGTCTGCGGACCGGGCGCTCAGCGCTGATCCGGTCCCTTAAGATCGCCCCAATGGGTTTCTTCCTCGCGCTGACGGCGCTCCTGCAGCACTGCAGGGAGCTTGGCGCGCACGATCATGCGGTTGGATCGGTCGTAGGTCACGTAGCTCCACATCCAGTCAAACAGGACAGCCAGCTTATTGTGCACGCCTAAGATGGAGCGCAGATGCACCGCCATCCATAAAAACCAGGCAAAGAAGCCGGAAAAATGCCAGCGCCCGATATCAGCTACGGCCAGATTGCGCCCGATAGTGGCCATGGAGCCTAAGTCCTGATAGGCAAAGCCCTGCAGCGTGCCGCCTGATGCCATGGCCTTAAAGTTCCGGGCCAGCAGCCGGCCGGCCTGAATGGCCGGCTGCGCCATCATCGGATGGCCTTTAGGGTAATGCATGTCCCCGGAGATCAGAGCACAGTCGCCTATGGCGAAAACATCCTCAAGGCCTTTGACGCGCATAAAACTGTCGGTTAAATAACGGCCGCTCGGACCGCGGCTTTCATCCGGAATTCCCGGCAGCGCCGGCACGCAGACGCCGCCCACCCAGATGAAGGTCAGGGACGGAATAGTCTGTCCGGAGCTGAGGTACACCGTATTGTCGCGATAATCCTTGACCAGGGTATTGAGCTTGACCTCGACATTGAGCTTGTGCAGGAAGCTTAAGGCTTTGGCGGAGGCCTGCGGTGACATGGCATTTAAAAGCTTCCCGCTGCCTTCAATTAAATAGATGTGCATGCGCCCGGCGTCTAAATCGGGATAGTCGGACGGCAGTACATAGCGGCGCATTTCAGCTATTGCGCCGGCCACTTCTACACCCGACGGACCGCCGCCTACAATCACCACATTCATCAGCTCCTGGCGCTCCTTGTCATCGGCGCAGGTTAAGGCGCGCTCAAAATTGGAGAGCAGGGCGTTGCGCAGGCCCATGGCCTCAGCTACGGTCTTCATCGGCATGGCATTGGCGGCAATATCCTGCTGATGATAGAAATTAGTAGTCGAGCCTGAGGCCAGGACCAAATAGTCGTAGCTTAATTTGCCGATGGAGGTCTGCAGATACTTCTCCTTAGGATAGACCGCGCGCACGGTCGCAAGACGAAAATAGGCATCATGGCGCCTGCCCAGGAGCTTGCGGAAGGGAAAGGAGATGGAACTGGGGTTCAGGCCTGCTGTGGCAATTTGATAGATAAGCGGGGGAAACTGATGGTAATTGTTCTGATCGATCAAGACCACTTGGTAGGGGGAGTTTTTTAAATGATTGAGCAGCTGCAGGCCGGCAAAGCCGCCGCCGACAATGACAATGCGCCTGCGGGGGCTTTCGGGGATATTGACACTCATATGGGGGTCCTTATTTTGATATTCTGGCTTAATTCATGGTACAGTATTTTAGAAGATTTTTACCTTGTTCGGGGACGCAGATCACATGGTGAACTTAGGCGCACAACTGCTGTACATCGGCCGCAAAGCAGCGGCGGGAGTGCTGCTGGCAGCTGCCGCGCTGTGGCTTGCCGCCTGCACGCCTTATTATGAAGATTTTATGGGCACCTGGGTGGGCATTGATGAAAGCAATCCGCAGGATATCGTGCTCTATGAATATGAAATCGTCTCAGCCGGCGGGCAGGATTATGCCATTCGCTTAACCCGCAGCAGCTACGTCATCAATGACGATTTCGGGGCTGTGTGGACCACCTCGCAGCCGCGCTTTCTGCTCGCACGCTACAACCCCGATGACGGCTCGGTCACGGCGCCTTTCGGTACGCTTACCTATTCCATCAAGAGCGGCAATGTTGTTTTCGGAAATATCAACTTTGTGCGCAAGGCCAAGAACACTGAGCTTAAGCTCAAATATGTGGCCCGCCGCGCGGTAGAAAAATACTATCCGGACGTGCCCATTACCGATTAGCTCGGACTTTCTCAGCAGTCTGCGCAGTTTTATTTGCTTTCGATTGCCGGAACGGCAAAAAGAAAGGCGGCCTGCGCCGCCTGTCTGAATTGCTCTAATTTATTCCTGCTCTGCCGGCTTTTCCTTGACCTGATGGTTGAGCACAAACAGATCGGCGTCGATATAGTCCACAATCTCCTCACAGGTATTGCCGATTAAGGCGGCGGAGACGCCCTGACGGCCGGCTGAGCCGATAAACACGGCCTGCGGCTTTAATTTAGCGCACATGCGCGGAATAACGTCATCGGGCATGCCTTCCTCAATATGGCACTGCTCTGCCGGGATCTGATGCTGCGCGGCAAATTCAAGCAGACGCCTGCGATGCTCTTTGACCACGTTTTCAGCATAAATTTCCGGAGCGTAATTGGGAGCTTCCAGCATGATGGTAGGCAGGATCACCGGGGCGCTGTTGACCAGATGAATGGTGCCGTGCAGCACGCGGGCGAGCATTTGGGCTTCACGCAGTACGCGCACGTTGAATAAGCGCTTCTGCTCGGAGGTGAAGTCAAGCGCCACCATGATGTTGCCGTGTTCCTGCCAGGCGTGCTCCTTGGCGATGATCACCGGGATCTGGGCGTTGCGCAGCACATACCAGTCCACCGGCGTGAAGATGATGCTGTCCAGCACGCCGTGATGATTGGCCCCTTTAATTAACAGATCGTATGCGCCGCTGTTCATCTCATCGACGATGCTCTGCCCCAGATCGCGCGCCCATGCCACCTTGGGCACTAATTTGACCGTGCTGTTTTCGGCATATTCAGCGATCAGCGCTTTGACCCCCTCCAGGTGGGAGGCGCTGACGTCATCGCGGGTTTCTAACGCTTTGCGGCGGTTTAAGATATGAATATCGTAGGAGAAATCATAAATAAGCCGCAGTACGGTGATGGTGATATTAGGGTTGTACTGACCCAGCTCAATGGCGCGCTCCAAGGCTACCTGGCGCTCGCGCTTGGGCTCGACGACCACGAGAATATTATTGTACTTGCGCATCTTACACCGTCCTTAGTTATAGTTTTTCCTAAGGATAGTGTAGTGCAGACGCGCCCTGCTTATCACAAATTGATGTCAAAGGCGTGCGCTGCGTCAAACTCAAAAATAAGAAAATTTATCACTTAGGCTTTAAGCTCGCGCGGTCTGATGCCCAAAAGCAGGATCATGACCGCAAAGACGGCAGCGCCGCCTGCGATATAGAGGGCAAGATTGAGGCATGCCTCCAAGGTGGTAAAGCCGGCCCACACGGTAAAATCCGGGCTGAAATACCGCACTGCGGCTGCCATCACCAGGCCTGCGATCAAGACCTTCAGGCAGAAGAGCAGGGTACGGCGGCTTAATTTATAGATCCCTCTTTTATGCAGCAGGCAGATCAGCTGCCCTGCGTTGACAAAGGCGGCTAAGGCGGTGGACAGGGCCAGACCTACGTAATCGAGCGGCCACACTAAGATGAGGTTGAAGACGATGTTGGCCCCCATGGCGGTAACGGCGCAGCGCACCGGGGTTTTAGTATCCTGCAGCGCCGCAAAGCCCTGCACTAAGACGCGCACCAGCATGATGGCGCACAGACCGCACAGGGATGCCCACAAGGAGGCGGCGGAGAGCAGTACATGATCGGCGCTGAACTGTCCGCGCATGAAGATGACGCGCAGTATGGGCTCGCTTAAAGCGGCAATGCCCAAAGCTGACGGTATGCCTAAAAAGAGCACTAAGCGCACGCCCCAGTCAAGGGTGCGGCGATAGTCATCGGTGAGGCCTTTGGCCTTGACGCGGGACAGCGCCGGCAGGATCACGGTGGAAATGGCCACTGCAAAGATGCCGATAGGAAATTCCAGCAGCCGGTCGGAATAGTAAAGATAGGAAATTGAGCCGGTGGCCAAAAAGGTCGCCAGCACGGTGTTGACCAGAAGATTAATCTGACTTGCCGACACGCCGATAAGTCCCGGGATCATCAGGGTGCGGATGCGGCTTACCCCTGGGTGCCGCCAGGCAAAGCGCGGCAGCACCAGGAGTTTTAATTTCCATACCGCCGGCAGCACGAAGACAAGCTGCGCTGCGCCGCCGAGGCTCATGGCGGCGGCAAGGATGATATTGGGATCAGTAAAGTGCGGAGCGATGAAGAGCGCTGCGGCAATCATCACGAGGTTTAAGATGCAGGGGGTGACCGCCGGCACGCCGAAGCGGCCGAAGACGTTAAGCAGCGAGCAGCACAGTGCAGTGAGCGTAATAAAGAATAAATAAGGGAAGGTCAGGACTAACAGCAGCGAGGCGTCGGTAAATTTATGGCCGTCGGGGGCCTCGTTTAACCAGGCCTGAAACCAGCCGAAGCCGAAGAGCGCAGTAAACACCGGGGCGGCAAGCATGCCTATCAGGCAGACGATGAGGACGATAAATCCCAGGGTGCCGGCAGCTGCGCTGATTAAGCGGCGCAGCTCCTGCTGATCGCCTCTCTCGCGGCACTGCGTCAGGACGGGCACAAAGGCCTGCGCAAAAGCGCCTTCAGCAAACAGGCGGCGAAAGAAATTAGGGATGCGGTTGGCAAAGAAGAATACGTCCGAGGCCAGACCCGCGCCTAACAGCGAGGCGATGGCTATATCGCGGATCATGCCTAGGATGCGCGATAAAAAAGTAGCGCCGGCGGTAACGGCACCGGAGCGCAGCAGCCGGCTTTTAGCCGGTACATGTTTTTTCTGGGGAGTCTCTTGAGCGGCAGTCATCAAGTTACGGCAAGGATACCCCCGCTTCTTAAGCGGGGGAGGAATTGCCGTCCTCCTGGAATCTAATTTCAGTTAAATAGGTTCTGCGCTTCTCGATAAGCTTTAATTTCCTGCAGCTTACTCCAGCTGAAATACGGGAGCCGTCAAGGCGGCGCACGTCAAAATATCCTGAGGCTCTGCGTCCGAAAATAAAGCCGGTTTCTCCTTGATACTTTACCTTATCAAACAGCCGAAAGCCTTTGATTTCGTATGGGGCCTGATTGAGTTTGCGGATGCCTCCCTTAAGAATAGTGAGCTTATGAATTTTGCGGTTGTGCCGGCGGGTCTGCTTTTGGAAAAAGTACCCCTCAAGGCGCTGGGCCTTAAGATTGCCTGCAATGCAGTAAGCGTCAGCGCAGTGCGATTTGGCAATGCCGTGCTGAATACGCTCGTGCTTGGTAAGATAACCGTAAGTATGGGAGATGTTAAGCTCCAGGTGCGCTGCCCTTAAGCGCCTGAGCACTTCCCATCTTGAAATGCCCATGAAGGTCGGGGCTTTAAAGGAGGCTCCCCTTTGAGCCTTCAGCGTAATCTCTCCTCGGTGCAGTGCCTGATGGCAGGTCTCACACAGGGTAATGAGATTATCCGGCGCATTGCCGCCGGTGCGTCTGCTCTCCAGGTGATGGACATTGAGCACTCGGTCTTTGGATTT
>CALXNX010000065.1 GCA_944389865.1 uncultured Succinivibrionaceae bacterium | reverse complement strand
GTTAAAACTTTAGATGAGAGCTTCCAGGCATTTTATCTTCGCCGGTTTCTTCATGTTCTTATTCACCGGCATCATCTACACCCAGGTGACCTCCCGTCTGCCGGCTGTTAAAGCCCAGACTGGGATCAGCGATGCCGATGTCGGCATCGCCTTAATGTGCATGGGCGGCGGATCTTTAGCCGGCTTTTTAACCGTAAATTTAGTCCTGCGTCATCTGCAGGTGCGCACTTTGCTGCAGATTGCCGCGGTTCTGTTTTTATCCATCTGCATCATCATGGCCATGGCGCAGAATGCGCTGCAGCTCTTCGTGCTCTTTGCGCTGTGGGGCTGGGACTGCGCCTACTTGGATGTGTGCATGAATACCCATGCCATCTACGTCGAGATGAAAGCTCAGAAGCCCTGCATGTCCACGATGCATGCAGGCTACAGCGCCGGCTGCCTTATCGGATCTGCATTAGGCTCCCTTTTTGCCTTTATGGGGGTACCGCTGCTGGTCAATTTCTGCTGCGCAGGAGCGATCCTGCTTACTCTGCTGGCTTATTTTAGCCGCGCTCTGCTTCCTGATCCGCCTAAGCCGGCTGCGCCGAACAATCAGAGCTCCGAGGAAGCTGCGCCTGCTGTCCCGCGCCGCTTTGTACCCTTTTTCGTAGTGTTCTGCGGTTTGATGGGGCTTTTTTCCTATACCGCAGAAGGCTCGGTAGCAGAATGGGGCAGCCTGGTACTGCATGAAGCTAAACACGCCAGCGAAGGCACAGCTGCTTTAGCCTACGGCACCTTTGCGCTCTTTATGGCCGCGGCGCGCTTTGGCTGCGATCACTTAAGAGCCCGCATCGGCGATAGGAAGATCATCATCGGCGGCGGCGCGATGGCCTTCTGTGCCTTAAGCCTGGTGATTGTGACTGACAGCCCTTATATCTGCCTGATTGCCTACGCGTTCATGGGCATAGGTCTGGCTCCGGTGTTTCCGACAGCAATTTCCAACGCCGGCAAGCGCAGAGACGTGTCGCCTAAAGCGGCTACAGCTGCAGTATCCCTGGTGGGTTATGCCGGCCTTTTGATTGTGCCGCCGTGCTTAGGTTTTTTAGCGGCGCATGTGGGGCTCGAGATGGCGCTGCTGCTGCCTTTAACCGCTGTCGGCATCGTGATTGCCGGCGCTTTTGCCTTTGAAGATAAAAAGGTCAAATGGCGGCGCCTGAGAGCATAAGCGCTTAGAGCAGGAAGCTGCTGCGCCGCCACAGGCCGAAGCGCACCTGGCCGGCTGTTTCCTCGCGCAGAATTTCATAACCCGGGACGCTTATATTGGCGGTGCTGCTCATTTCCACATAGAGCAGGCAGTCCGGGGTAATTAAATCGCGCGAAATTAAGAGCTCCAAGCTGGGCTGCAGCAAAGCGCTTTTGTAGGGCGGATCTAAGAACACCAGATCAAACTGTCTGATGCAGTTTTTTAAATAGCTCACCGCATCCTGATGGACAACCTCAATCTGCGCCCCGGCAAAGCTCTGCGCTTCTTCTTCAAGGTTGTCAAAATTATCAGGATTGTTTTCTACCAGCACTAAGGAATGCGCTCCGCGGGAGACGGCTTCAAAGCCCAAGGCGCCGCTGCCGGCAAATAGATCTAAGACTATTGCGCCTTCAGTGCGCCTGCCGATGAGGTTGAAGACGGTTTCGCGGACGCGATCCGGCGTCGGACGCAGCCCTTCAGCATCGACTACTGCCAGCTGCTTGCCTTTATATTTGCCGCCGATAATGCGGACGGTATGAGGTAAAGCTGCACTCATGATAATTTCAATCCTCCCAATAAGCGGCATTTTAGCAAGATCGCGGCAGATCCCGTATAATTTCCCTGATTTTGATGAGGTATCCCATGGCCGGTTTATTTTCCCTTTTTTCCCGTAAGAAGAAGCAGGCAGAGCCTGCAGTGCAGGCAGAAACTAAGCAGGAAGAGCAGGCAGCTGCAGTACCTGCACCGCCTGCTGAACCTGAGCTGACAGAAGAGCAGGAAGTTCCAGTACAAACTGAGGCAGCAGAGTCAGCAGCTGAAGCAGCGGCTGACGAGCCTGCTGCAGAGAAAACTGAAGAAGCTGCAGCGGCAGTTTCTGAGAAAGACGAACCGGCTGCTGAAAAGGCGGTTGAGAAAGCAGAAGCAAAGCTGTCTGCAGAAGATCTTATTGAGAAAGCTCATCCTGAAGAGTCGGAAGATGATGAGGTTCAGGAAGAAGTTCCTGCTGAGGCCCCGGCAGCGCAGGAAGATCCTGCTGCACAAGCTGCAAAGAAGCCTCAGCAGGATGCTGAAAAGGCAGAAGAGGCGGTTAAAGAGGAGAAGGAGTCTTTCTTCAGCAAGCTGTGGAAGACCCGCGCCAGCTTAACTGAAGGCTTATCCGCGCTGCTCAAAGGCCGCGTCATCGATGATGATTTATATGAGGAATTAGAAACCTCGCTCTTAATGGCTGATTTGGGCATTGAGACTACCAATATGGTTATTGCCAAGCTGCGGGAGGAGGCTAAACTGCGCGAGCTGCATGATGCCGCGCTGTTAAAGAAGCGTCTGCAGCAGATCTTAACTGATCTGCTCCGTCCCTGCGAAGCGCCTTTAGATGTTACTGCACGCAAGCCCTTTGTGATCTTAATGGTCGGCGTCAACGGCGCCGGAAAGACTACTACCATCGGCAAGCTGGCGCGCAAATATAAGGATCAGGGCTTAAAGGTCATGCTGGCGGCCGGAGATACCTTCCGGGCGGCCGCCGTGGAGCAGTTAAAGGAATGGGGCAAACGCGCCGAGGTCCCGGTGATCTCGCAGCCTACCGGCTCAGACAGCGCCTCAGTGCTCTTTGATGCTTTAACTTCCGCCCGTTCCCGCGGTATGGATGTGCTGATCTGTGATACCGCCGGCCGGCTGCAGAATAAGAGCCAGCTGATGGAAGAGCTCAAAAAGATTGTCCGTGTGCTCAAAAAGCAGGATGAAGCTGTGCCGCATGAGGTGCTTCTGGTGCTTGATGCCTCTACCGGCCAGAACGCAGTATCCCAGACCAAACTCTTCTCGGAAGCAGCTCAGGTTACCGGCTTATGCCTGACTAAGCTTGACGGCACTGCCAAGGGCGGCGTGATCTTTGCGCTGGCTGACAAGTTCAAGCTGCCGCTGCGCTTTGTGGGACTTGGTGAAAAGGCGGAGGACTTAAGAGAATTTAAGGCCGAGCCCTTTGTGGAAGCTCTGCTCAGAGAAGATAACAACGCTGACGATTAATATGCATGGATGTTCATTAAAACCTTCGGCGGCGCTGCTCACGGCAGCGCTCACCGCCGCCTGCGGCAGTGCGCTGGCTGAACCGGTACTGACCGTCGATACCATTGTGGTATCCGGCAGCCGCAGCGCTGAAGATCTGCTTTCGCTGCCCAGCTCCATCAGTGTGGTGCAGCCGGATCGCACCATTACCGCCGACAATGTGCCCGATATGCTCAAGGATGTGGGCTCGGTCAACTTAGTCAGCGACGGCACTCCAGGCGTCAAGCGTATTTCTATTCGCGGCGAGAGCGCCTCGCGCACGCTGCTGCTGGTTGACGGCGAGCGTATTGATGATTCCAAGACCAAATCCGGTGCGCCGCTTCTGGTCAATCCTTTCTTTATTGACCGCATTGAGATCTTAAGAGGCCCGTCCTCCGTGCTCTACGGCTCGGATGCCATGGGCGGCATTGTCAATGTGATCAGCAAACAGGCATCTCCTGAACCCTTCTCAGCTGAAGGCGGCATGGCCTATATCGGCTCAGGCAGCGGCTTTTCCGAGTATTTAAATCTCTCCGGTACGGTCAATAAGTTCTCCTACGTCTTAGGCGGATTTAATACCGATATGGGCGATCTGTATCTTGCCAATCACGATCGCATCGGCAATACCTCCTATTACTCGCAGGGCGTCAACGCTGATTTAAAGTATGCTTTTACGGATGAGGCCAGTATTACCTTTAAGAGCGAGTACTTTGATGTCAATGCGCGCACAGCTACCTCTACCGAGGATTTTGACTACCGCGACTTTAAGGCCCATATCCCCAAGTGGGAGCGGGTGAAGAACTCTTTAGGCATGGAGCTTAACGATATCAATGAGTATCTGGCCCGCGTCTCGGCCTCCTTCTATCTGCAGCAGAATGAAAAGGACTTTAACTCTTCAGTAACCTCCAGCGGTCCCTTTATTGAGGTCAATAACGATCAGGATACTTACGGCGGCAATCTGCAGCTGGAATTTGCCTTAAGCGAGATGTTCTATCTCACCGCAGGCTACGATGGGCGCGTGGATGAATTGTCATCCGATTCCTCAGCTGAAATCGGCTCGATGCGCATTGCCTACAGCGATGACGATTATAAGCAGACTACCCATGCAGTTTACGGCCTGCTGGAAAGCTATCTTACCGATAGACTGACCTTATCGACCGGCGTGCGCTGGAATTACGTGCAGACCGATCCCGGTACCTGCTCTAATCCGATGTTTGGTCCTGATGATGCGGACAGCTTTACCAATACCCATGTGGTCGGCAGCGCCGGTTTAGTCTATCGCGCTTTTGACAGCGGCGCGTTCCGCTTCAACTGGTCGCAGGGCTTTCGCGTGCCCAATATACAGGAGCTCTATCTCACCACCTTTACCGGCGAGATCCAGCAGGGCAATCCGGACCTGGATCCGGAAACCTCAGACAACTTTGAGCTGGGTTTTCGCTACGAAGGCGGCAGCTTTATCGGCGACTTTGCGCTCTTCTACACCAAGGCTGACAATTACATCGAAACTTATGAGCTTGCCGGCATGCCTATGCCGATGCGTTATTTCACCTACCGCAATATCGCGGAGGCTGTTTCCTACGGTGCTGAAGTCAGTCTGTCCTACAGCTTTGACTATGTCACACCGTATGCGGATTTTACCTTGATGGAGCGCGAGTACGATACCGGACGTGAAACCTCAAAAAATACCGGCACCCCGAAGTTCAAGGGGCGGGCGGGGCTTAAATATCAGGATCACTTCCTCTCTTATCCGTATTACGCGGATGTCTACGCGCGTTTTGCCACCCAAAGCCGCAACGATAATTTAGAAGGTACTTCGTACTTTGATAATACCCTCTTTGGCGGCTACATCACCTTAAACCTGATGGCCGGAATGTCCTTTGGCGATGAGCAGCAGTATCAGATCTATGCCGGGGTGGAGAATATCTTAGATAAGGATTATCAGACCACTGAGCTGATGAAGGAGCCCGGACGCTTCTTTACCGCAGGCTTCAGCGCAGCCTTCTAAGCAATCCTTTCTCACCCATAAACAGCAGGAGCGCAGCTTCAAGACTGCGCCCCTTGGTTATCCTAATCGTTTAATGATCAGTGCATCGCGAAGCTGATGCAGAACACCACGGTAATGATCCACATTAAGGGGCTGACTTCCTTGAAGCGGCCGGTGCAGGTCTTGAGCAGGCAGTAGCTGGCAAAACCGAAGCCGAAGCCGGAGGCGATGGAATAGCACAGCGGCATCATCATGATGGTGAGGAAAGCCGGGATCAGATCGGTGTAGTCGTCAAAGTTGATGTATTTGACGTTCTTGAGCATCATGGCACCGACGATGATTAAGGCCGGGGCAGTGGCAAAGGACGGAATTAAGCCGGCCAGCGGCGCAAAGATCAGGGTGCAGATAAAGCAGATGCCCACGACTACGGCGGTAAGTCCGGTACGGCCGCCGGCGTTAGCGCCTGCGGTGGACTCAACGTAGGAGGTCACGGTGCAGGTGCCCATGACGGCGGAGAGCAGGGTGCCGCAGCTGTCGGTCATTAAGGCGCGATCCACGTTTATGATCTCGCCCTGTTCATCGACGAGGCCTGCAGCCTTGGTGACGCCGATTAAGGTGCCGATGTTGTCAAAGAGCTCGACCACGGTGAAGGTAAAGATCACGGTGATAAGTCCGTAATGCACTGCCCCGATCAGATCCATCTGCATGAAGGTGTCGCTTAAGGACGGCAGATTGAAGCTGACTACAGCATCAATAGAAGTAGGGGCCGGGGAGATCCCAAGGATCATGCCCAGGACGGCGATGATCAGAATGCCGATTAAGATAGCGCCGGCGCAGCGCACCGCCAGCAGGACGCCGATCACCACGATGCCAAGAAGGGCGAGCAGAGCCTTCGGATCTACTAAGTGGCCTAAGGCAATCATGGTTGCAGGATCGGACTTGACGATGCCTGCGCCCTGCAGGCCGACAAAGGCGATAAAGAGACCGATGCCCACGCCGATGGCGTTCTTTAAGACTAAGGGCACGCTGTCCAGAATGAGGCGGCGGATCTTGGTGACGGTGAGCACTAAGAACACAATTCCGGAGATGAAGACTGCGCCTAAAGCGGTCTGCCATGACAGTCCCATGGTGCCGCAGACGTAGAAGGCAAAGAAGGCGTTAATACCCATGCCCGGGGCCATGGCAAGCGGCAGATTGGCAAAGAGCCCCATGGCAATGGAGCAGATGGCCGCAGTCCAAATGGTAGCGGCGACAGCGGCCTCGCGGGGCATGTGGGCGGCTTCCAAAATGGACGGATTGACGAAAATGATATAGGCCATAGCCACAAAGGTGGTCAGACCGGCGATGATTTCAGTGCGCACATTAGTGCGGCGCTCGCTAAGCTTGAATAAGCGCTCAGTCAGACTTTGAGCAGATGATGCGGACATGAGTTACTCCATGAACTGCTTAAGGAAAAAGCGGGGGCTATTATAGCCCAAAAGGGCATGGAAATCGGCTTTACGAACACTGTAAATCACGCTTGGTCCTTTCTTAAATCTGCAAAGCGCGGCCCGGATGTTCGCGCTCAGCGGCTTTGCTGATAAAGCTCGTACAGGCCGCGGCCTGACAGGGTGAGATGGTATTTCTGACGAGGATGACGGGGTGAAGAGGGATAGGCCATTTCCACAAAACCTAGATTTAAAGCCCGGGTTAAATAGTTCTGAATGAAGTTATCCCGGCCCTTAAGTCCGATACGGGTCATCAGCTCGCGCGCCGACAGCCGGTCAAAGCCTAAAGCGGCTATTAAGGCGGTTACCTGAAAAGGGATCTCTTCAGGCGGGACGAACTTATCATGCTTAAATAAATACGGGTATCTGAAGATCACCTTCAGCCATCCGGCCTCAGAGCAGATTTCCGGCAGGCTTACTCCCGCTGTCTGACAGTACTGCTGCATGGCGCCGATCCCGCGCCCTAAGCCTTCCATTTTGCCGCCGGCATACAGGACCCGCGCGATGATGGGATTGCGCGGCGCGCTCGGATGATCCGTCTTCAGCTGCGGCGCATTCCAATGTTCGGGCAGGATACCGATATTTGCCACCACGGTGTGATCATCGAAGATATTCACGGTAACTGAGCCGTTGGGAGCACGGTAATCTCTAAAGCATAAGGCGTTGATTAAAGCCTCGCGCAGCGCCTTGATCGGCAGGCATAAATTATCATCCTCGCGCTTGCCGTTGCTCTTGTTTTTTAATGGCAGATAATGGCGGCAGCAGCTCTGCCCCTGCTCTAGGAGATAGAATAGATTGCCGGTAAATTTGCTCTGATGCAGCAGCACATTCTTATCCGAGCCTGAAAAGCTCGCTATGCTCAGGACGCACTGCGGCAGAAATTCCGCCGGGCTGCGCGCAAATAATATGCAGGCGGCATTATTCAGCTGCCCCAGTTTAGTCAGGCCCCAAGCGCGGATCAGCGCCTGCGGATCCTGCGGATCGCAGTCTGCGGGGAGGAGTTCGAGCCTGGCGGCATTAAGACCTACTTTGCAGATCAAGTCGAGATCCAGGTCATTAAGGGTTAAATGGGCGCAGGGCTGCGCATCAAAACTGATGCATGAGGCTGCAGGCAGAGTTCCTTTGGGGCTGTACTCGTGCTCACAGAGGCAGCATTTGATTAAGGCAGTTATGACTTCGGAGCTGTTAAGGGCGCGATCGCTGCAGTATGTCTCGAAGCGCCGCTTAAGCTCTGGGTTCAGCTGGACTGATATCTCATCGGTCATGGCTTAACCTCCGGCTGACAGGCAGCAAAACAAGGTAAAAACAAACTGCGATCAAAAAAATTAGATCTAACCGCCGCTCCGGGCGATCAGTCATAATGATTATAGCGAATGACACCAGCGCAATAAATATACACAGGTCAAGCAGGATAAATGTTTAAAGATAAGAGATTAAGCTGATGTGTGCGCTGCAAAATAGGATAAGTATGACAAAAATACAGGATAAGCTGCGATTTAAAATTTGAGGCTAATTCTGCAGTGCTGCGATGATTTATTGATGTGGACAGAGCTGTGTAAAGCCATTGTTAATGACTTGTAATGAGTCATCCGTCATTACAAAATGTAATTAAAATTCACACAGTCTGTCACATAGCAGATCAAGCTCAAAATCAACTTATCCTGTAATTATTAGCCCTGTTCAGCCCGAACTTAACCTGATCAAAGCGTGTTGGAGCAGGTAAAGCCCCAGGTGGAGTTAATCACTAAAAAACGCTTAATTACAGATATTTATTCACTAAAAGTATAAAAATTACCTTTAATTTTGTGATTAAGATCACAAAATTAAAATAAAGCTTAAAAAGATCCTGCGGATGGAAATATCAGCCTTTGAAGAAGGGAGGTTAAGCTGGTCTTAGTTCAGGGCGTAGCGGATGGGAACCTGCAGCTTCAGGTCAAAGTCTCCCTGTTCGCTGTCAAAGCCCTGCAGACTCTTACCGAGTCGCAGCGCAGCGCTGTCCAACAGCACGGATCCCGAGCTCTTGACCACGGCGCAGGATTGGATAATGCCTTTACGGACGGTAAATTCCAGCATTACCGTACCCTGGACCTTGCGGCGCAGCGCCTGGCGCGGATAGACCGTACGGCTTTTAATGACCGAGACTATTTCCCGGCTGATGAATTCGCGGGCTTCAGCCAGCTGCGCCTGCGCAGCTGCTGCAGCCCTTGCTTTTTCAGCTGCTTCTGCCGCAGCACTTTTCTGCTGAGTGCTGTTTACCGTAAGTTTCTGCTGCGGGTTAACAGCAGGTTCAGGCTTAGGCACGGCTCTTTTCTGCGATTTAGGCTCAGCTTTTGCTTGGGCGGGCGCGGTCTGCCGGGAGATCATTCGTTCAGGTTTAGGTGCCGGCACTGGGGCTGTCTTTTGCGTTTTAACTGGTGCGGATTTCTCAGGGGGCTGTGCAGGAGCCGGCTTGGGCGCCGGGCTTTCCTTTAAATCCTGCTGGGAGCTGACTGCTGCCGGATCCGGCAGGCTGCGGATGGTAAAGCGCAATTGCTGATAGTGCTCGCTTAAGACGGGGGTATATCCCGCAGGCTGCCAAAACCCGAAGCCGACTAAGGTCAGAAACACCGCCCCTAAGGCGCAGCTGCGCGATGCTAAATCCGGATCGATCATTTCTGCTCCGGCAGATCCTCTTTGATAAAGGTGTTCACCTGCAGCCGTCCCTCAGTATAGAGGCGGGCAAGATCGGCCGCATCAATGAGCCGCTGCGCCGGAGCCTTTTGATCTAAGTTAAGTTCGATAAGCTTAAAGCTGCCTTGTTTTAACAGCGCTGCAGCTTCATCCAGACTGATGGGGCGGTCTTGATAGAACATCGCGCCGTCGGCGCTGACATTAAGGCGCAGGGATGCGGTCTGTTCGGCCTGACGCTGCGCGGTTTCAGAGCGCGGCAGATCCAGCTCGATGCTGGGCAGGGCAAAGCTCATGGTCATAATAAAGAAAATGACCAGCATGAAGGTGACGTCGATAAGCGGGGTTAAGTCCACCTGCAGATCGTCATTATCCCAATCGTTCATCCGGACCCCCAGCTTAATCCTGCAGACGGGACGCTTTCAGACTCAGGCGATTGCGGCAGCGGCGCAGCTGCAGTAAAAAGACATAATGCAGCAGCAGGGATGGGATAGCTAAGGTAAGTCCCATCACCGTGGTAATCAAAGCCTGCCAGATGCCGCCTGCCAGCATGCTCGGTTCCGGGTAGCTGCGCTCGGCAATAGTGGAGAACACGTCAACCATGCCCAGCACGGTTCCAAGCAGCCCCAGCAGCGGGCCGACTGCGGCGCACAACTTGAGGAAGTACATGGCGCCGTAAATGCCTTTGAGCCTTGCCTGCATTAAGGAGTTGATCACAAAGGAGCGTTCCTGCGGATCTGCTTTGACGGCTTCGGCCAGAATGCCGGCTAAGACCGTACCTGCAGCCCAGCCCTGCTTCTGTACCAGGATGGTTAAAATCAGACCGCGTACTGCGGCGTAGACGGCAATTAAGCCCAGGATCACAATAGCCAGACCGCAGGGACCGGCCTGCTGATAAAAATCGGTCATAAAAGAGTCAATACCCGACTTTGATTGTAATGAAGACGAGGACAGGAGCCTGTGCAGGCGCTGCGATCATCTCTGGAACTTTCGCAGTATAGCAGGTGAACGGCGGGATTACATGCAATGTTCGGCAGGCTCAGTTCCCTCATGTGCGTCAGCAAAGAAGATCGGGTTATCATTGAGAGGTCCTAAGCAGGCTGTTGATGTATCCAATGAGCTTGAACTGCACTGTGAGCTCCGCTTTGCTGCAGATTTTAGGATAGAAAGTCAACTCCCCCCGCCTAAAGAGGCGGGGGCTTGAAGCTGAAAGGCTTTAAGCCCAGGTTGACCAGCCTTAGTCCCGCAGGGGAC
>CALXNX010000064.1 GCA_944389865.1 uncultured Succinivibrionaceae bacterium | reverse complement strand
TGTTCGATAAGGTAAAGTATCAAGGAGAAACCGGCTTTATTTTCGGACGCAGAGCCTCAGGATATTTTGATGTGCGCAGACTCGACAGCTCCCGCATTTCAGCAGGAGTAAGCTGCAGGAAATTAAAGCTTGTTGAGAAGCGCAGAACCTATTTAACTGAAATTAGATTACAGGAGGACGGCAATTCCTCCCCCGCTTAAGAAGCGGGGGTATCCTTGCCGTAACTTGATGAACGATCAGTTCAATCAATTCAACCCGCAGAGCGGACTGGAGCCGCCTAAGCCCAAGCATCCCTGCGCCTTAGTGTGGCGCGGGCTGCTGTTTATCGGCGCGGCTTTAACCTTTATTCGCAACTTCATCGGCAATGCCGTGATGCTGCTCTTCTTCCTTTTGGTCTTCATCGCCTATCAGGCGGCAAACAATTTTAAGGATGAAGCGGCGGCAATTATCTCCGGACAGGAGAGCGTGCCTCCGGCAGTGCTGGAGGCTAAGATCCTCTATCTGCCCCTTGCCGGCACCATTTCCGAAATCCCCTTTAACCGCTCGCAGTTTGACAATCTGTACCGCGAGCTCAATCAAAGCCTGTCCGGACAGCAGACCCATGAGCTGCTCTCCATTGAAGCTGCCTTAGAGCAGGCTCTTGACGATGACAGCATTGAGTACGTGCTGTTAAATCTGCAGAACATGCAGCCCCTGTCCTTTGCGGCAGCGCAGCGCATCGGCGCTAAGCTGCAGGCTCTCACCGACGCCGGCAAGGAAACAGCTGTCACCGCCGACTCCTACAGTCAGGGCGCATATTTAATTGCAGTGCACGCGCAGCACATTTACCTGGACCCCTTAGGCAGCGTTGATTTAAAGGGCATCGGGCTTGCCAGCCTGTATTACAGCGAGCTGCTCGACTCGCTCAGTCTCACCCCCTACGTCTTTAAGGCCGGACACTTTAAGTCCGCGGTCGAGCCTTATACGCAAAGCGCCATGTCCCCGGATGTGAAGGCGGAGTATCAGCAGCTGGCCGACGGCTTATGGCAGGAGTATTTAACTGCCCTCAGCGCCCGCAAGTCCCTGTCGCGCACTCAGGTACTGCCGCCGGCTGCCGATTATGTCTCCGCTTTAAAGCTGTATCACGGCGATACAGCCATGATGCAGTTTGAACAGAATTTAGCTGACGAACTGGTCTCCACCCGCGATCTCTTTACTGTGCTCGCGCATGAGTACGGGCAATCCGCAGACGATCCCTTTGTGCCGCTGACTATTGACTATCGCGATTATCTGCAGAGCAGAAGCAGCCCGGCAGGCGACCGCCCGCAGGATAAGATCGCAGTGGTTTACGGCGTGGGGAATATCACCGAGTTTTCCCAGGATGCCAATTCCTTCAGCGCCGACAATCTCAATGCCATTTTGAGCAGTCTGTCCACCGACGCGGATCTCAAGGCCATCGTGCTTTACATCAACTCCCCGGGCGGCATGGCCAGCGCCAGCGAGGAGATTAGACGGCATTTAGAGCAGCTGCGCTCCACGGGCATCAAGGTGGTAGTGTCGATTCAGGGCATGGGAGCATCCGGCGCCTACTGGACCTCCACTGCCTCAGACCGGATCATCGCCACCCCCGACTCCTTAGTAGGCTCCATCGGCGTGTTCTCAGTGGGGCTGGGGGCACATCAGCTGCTCAATAATTTCGGCGTATATCAGGACGGCGTCTATACCCATGACTTCGCCCGCCAGCCCATCGGCGAGCCTTTAAATGAATACAGCGCTGAGGTGTACGAGCTGTCGGTACAGCACACCTACCGCAATTTCATCGATCTGGTGGCGCAGGCGCGGCATTTATCGCCGGACAGTTATCTTTCCTACGCCGAAGGTCAGGTATTCTTAGCCTCTGAGGCGCAGAGCCTGGGCCTTGTCGATGATCTGGGCTCTTTGGATGATGCCATAAAAGCAGCGGCGGAATTGGCCGGCGGCGAGCTCTCTGATTTCCGGGTGGTGCAGGCTGCGCTGCCGCAGGATCAGCGCTTAAGCGCCCTGGAAAGTCTGTTCTTCAGCGTGAGTGCCAAGTGGCTGCCGCAGACTCTGACCAAAGCGCTCCTGGATCTCAAGCTTGCTGATACAGCATCCAGCGCACCGCTTAAAGAGCAAATACTCCTTCAGGACTGTCTGCAGGCTCCCAAGCTTTAACCCACTCCAGCAGGCCCCCGGGCAGCTTATCAAAGCTCTCGGGGAGCTGCCTGCGCGGCTTAAAGCCCAAGCTGCGCAGATGCAGGGCCAGCCGCGCAGCCGTCTCCTTATCCGTAAGCTTATCATCCATGTCCTCGCCCTCGCAAAGTCCGCAGACCCAGCTTCGGATAAAGTCCTCCCAGTCATCCTGCGTGCCGCAATGCAGATTATCGAGCACCTGCTGCCGCATATCCATGGTGTAATAAGGATCCAGATCCTGATCATAAAAATGCCCGGCAATCTCGTTGCCCAGCGCCATGGCGGCCATGATATTGGGCGCCCCCAGATGCAGTGCTCCGCCCTTAGTACAGGGCTTAACTAAGGTGAGATAACCCAAAGCCCACAGCTCCCGCGCCGTGTGCGTGCGGCCGTCAAACTCACCGGTAAGTCCCCAGCGCAGCGCCTCCTGCCAGGTAAAATTCAGACCTCTTATGCCGAAGGTGGTCGGCAGATCTTCAAGCGCCCTGCCGGGCATCACCTTGGTCATAAGCGTCGGGTCAAAGCTGTAATTGCCGTAGAGCCCATGCAGCATTTCCAACAACTCACAATCAACATCGGGATGGGCGTATTTAAGCTGTTCCTCAATGCTGCAGCCGCAGCAGGCGGCAAAGCGCGGATCGAGCGTGATATCCGTAATATTAAGGGCCGCAGCATCAAGGCCGCTGTCCTTAAGGGAGTGCTCACCGGTGATAAAAACACAGCGCAGCTTATCTGCATGCGTCTTAATGTGGGCAAACAGCTCCTGCAGCAGCGCGCGCAGCTGCTCCGCTTCCTCCTCCCTGCACATAGCGCACAGCAGCGCATCGTAATCATCAATCAGCAGCACTAAGGAACGAGGCCGCTGCAGCTTAAAGAGCTCTGCAAAACTCTCAGACAGATTGCCGCCGCCGGTCTTGAGAGCAAACCCCTGGGAGGCGGCAAACTTTTCCAGGCACTCGGCGCAGTACTTCTTAAAGCCAGGCAGATCCCCGCAGTCCCGGGAGGAGCACTCAAAATTAAGCCGCAGCACGGAATAGATCTGCTTTTCTTTCCACAATTTTGGGCTTTAAGCCCCTTAAAGTGCGGCTTCAGGCCATGGACAAACAGCTCCTGTACGGTGGAGAGCAGGGTGGTTTTGCCAAAACCCATGGGGCGGCAGAGCAGCCGCGGCTGATTATTCTGCGCCAGAGCGCAGGCGTAGGCGGTCTTATCGACATACGGGCCGGCGGTGGCCTCTTCCCCGCAGCGGATGGCTGCAAATTCAGTGAGTTCAGTCATTTGTGCTCCTTAATTGTGATGTCCATACAGCTTCATCAGTCCGCCGCTGCGGTTGCCGTGGCGCAGAGTGCCGTAAAGCTCAGTATCAATGGAAGTTGCAATCCCGTCCACATTGTCAGCTGAGATCAGAACTTTAACTGAAAATGGCCGCACTACGCCGGCGGTGGCCGACTGCTCGTTAAAGCGCCGCGGCTCGCCGTCAGGCTCGGCGCTGTCTAAAAGCGCGCGCCAATGGCGCTGCTGACCGATCTCAGGGAGCCGAAACATCATCTCCTGCTCTCCCTGGTTTAAGATGATGCACCAGCGCTCGCCGCGAATATCGCGCTGTCCAATGTAGATCAGCACCGCCTTGGTATTGGGATTATTCCAGTCGCTCTCTTCCATTAAATGGCCGTCCGGCCGCCGCCAGCGCACTAAGGTCTGATCTTCCTTTTGATAGAAGTTGTCATCATCGAGAGCCAACTCTTTGAGCACTACCGACTTTAAGCGGATGCGGTTGAGCCGGCCTATGTAATTAATGAACTCCTGATCAGCAGGACTGAGCCGCCAGCGGCAGTAGGACAGATCATTGTCCTGACAGTAGGCATTGTTGTTGCCCTGCTGCGTGCGCCCCAGCTCATCGCCGGCCAGCAGATGCGGAATGCCCTGCGCGATGATTAAGGTAGCGATTAAATTGCGCTTGAGCTGGGCGCGGCGGGCCAGAACGGCCGAATCATCAGTCGGACCTTCCACGCCGCAGTTGGTGGAATAATTTTCATTGCTGCCGTCCTGATTGTGCTCACCGTTGGCTTCATTGTGCTTTCTAGAATAGGAGACTAAATCCTGCAGCGTAAAGCCGTCATGATAGGTGATGTAATTGAGGCTGGCGTTCATCGAGCGCTGCCCCTTTAAAAAGAAATCGCGCGAGCCCATGATGCGCGTGCCGATCTCACCCAAAAACCCCGGATCGCCGCGCCAGAAGCGGCGCACGCTGTCGCGGAAATGATCATTCTGTTCCGACCAGTGCAGCGGGAAATGGCCCAGGTTATAGCCCTGCTCGCCCAAATCCCAGGGCTCAGCAATGTAAAACAGCGAGTTAATGCTCTTTGAGATAGCGCATGATTTGAAGAAGGCGGCGCTGCGCGAGAAAGCGAAATGCCGCCCGCCCTCATGACTCTCGCGCCCGCAGGTAACCGCCAGATCAAAGCGAAAACCGTCCACGCGCATCTGCTCTGCCCAATAGCATAAGGCGCGGTGCACCGCCATCAGGCCCGTAGTGCTGTCAGTATTAAAGGAATTGCCGCAGCCGGTGCAGTTTAAAAGCCGGGTATAGTCGGGCTGTCCCTGAGCGTCCAGCTCGTAGGCGTAATAGCTGCGCGCATCAAGTCCCCGGAAGGACAGCACCGGTCCATCCCTGCCGCCCTCGGCCGTATGATTGTAAACCACGTCTAAAATCACGCCGATGCCGTTTTGATGGAGCGTGCGCACCATGGTCTTAAATTCAGTCAGAATGTTCTTAGGATCGCAGGCATAGCGCGGATCGGGGGCTAAAAAGCAGACCGGATTGTAGCCCCAGTAGTTCACCAGGCCGCGGGCAGCTACCGCAGGCTCAGTCATGGAGGCGGCAATGGGCATCAGCTGAATAATAGTGATCCCGAGACGCTTGAAGTGCTCGATCATCACCGGATGACACAGACCTAAGTAGGTGCCGCGCAGCTGCGCCGGGATCTCCGGGTGCAGCTTGGTCAGACCCTTGACATGCGCTTCATAGACCACGGCCTGACTGCGCGAATTGAAGATCCGTCCAGTGCCCTGCCAGTCAAAGTGATCAGACCCCTGCAGCACCGCCTTGGGGATAAAGCTCTCGTTGTGATGGAAATAGGCGTCATCGCTGTAGATAAAGGACTTGTTGAGCTGTTTGGCGTAAGGATCAACTAAAAAGCGCCCTTCCTTAAAGTACAGCCCCTGCTCCGGATTATCCTCGCCCAGCGCCTCTAAAGCGTAAAGTTCACCCGGGTTAAGTCCTTCCACCCGACCGTACCAGACGCCGCCCTGGCGGTTATTGAGGGTGAGGGTGCCGATTTTCTCTTCATCGGGAGTATAGAAGTGCAGGCGCACAGCCTGAGCGCGCGGGGACCACACTGCAAAGGAATAGGATCCGTCCTCATTGTATTCAGCTCCAAAGGAAAAGCCCTTGGTGACGCTGTAGGACGGCTTTAAGCTCAGTTTTCTGTCCATAAGACCTCCCGGAGGTGCTTACTGACATCTTAGACGTTTTTGAACATAAAACATTAAAAAAGCGCCGGTTTTGCGACAGCCGGCGCTTTTTCCTTCAGCTTATCTCAGTCTTTTGTGAGTTCAGTCGCCCACACGCTTGACATAGATAGTCGCTAAAGGGGGCAGATCGAGCACAATCGAATGGAACTGCGACTGCCACGAGATATTGGAAGCCTGCATCTGCTTAGGACCGGTACTGTAGCCTGAGCCCCAGTACTTCTTATCATCGGTGTTGATCACCACTTCATACTTGCCCGGGCGCGGCACGCCTAAGCGGTAGCCCACATACGGCACCGGCGTGAAGTTGGTCACCATGATGAGTTCATCCTGATGATCGGCGGAGGTACGCAGCATGGCAAAGACCGAGTGCTCGGCATCGTTTACATCCAGCCAGCGGAAGCAGTCCGGATCATAGTCATTCGCATACAGGCACGGATCGCCGGCGTAGTAATGATTCAAGTCCTTGACCAGTTCCTGCAGGCCGTGATGCTTGTCAAACTGCAGCAGCCACCACTCCAGCTGCGAGTCGTGATTCCACTCTGAGCCCTGACCGAACTCAGTACCCATGAAGTTTAAGATCTTGCCCGGATGACCGTACTGATAACCGAGGAAGGCGCGCAGGTTGGCCGCCTGCTGCCACTCATCGCCCGGCATCTTATAGAGCATGGAGTGTTTGCCGTGGGTGACCTCATCGTGAGAAATAGAGAGGATGAAGTTTTCATTGTAGGCATAGATCATGGAGAAGGACATCTCGCCGTGATGGTACTTGCGGAAGTACGGATCCTGCTTCATGTACTCGAGGCTGTCGTGCATCCAGCCCATATTCCACTTAAAGCCGAAGCCCAGGCCGCCGGTATAAGTCGGACGGGACACGCCGGTAAAGGCGGTGGACTCTTCGGCTATGGTCATGGCGCCGGGATAGAGGCGATAGACGGTCTCATTGAACCACTTGAGGAAGGACACGGCCTCGTAATTGATATTGCCGCCGTCCACATTCGGCACCCACTCGCCCTGCTTGCGCGAGTAGTCCCAGTAGAGCATGGAAGCCACTGCATCCACGCGCAGACCGTCGATGTGATAGTAATCAAGCCACACCAAGGCCGAAGCTACCAGGAAGTTGCGGACCGTATCGCGGCCGAAGTCGTAAATTAAGGAGTTCCAGTCAGGGTGCCAGCCGCGGCGCGGATCTTCGTACTCGTACAGCGGAGTACCGTCAAAGCGGGCCAGGCCGTGAGCATCGGTCGGGAAGTGGGCCGGGACCCAGTCTAAGATCACGCCGATATTGTTCTGATGGCACGAATCCACGAAGAACTTGAAGTCATCAATGGTGCCGAAACGCGAGGTCGGCGCAAACAGACCGGTCGGCTGATAGCCCCAGGAGCCCGAGAACGGATGCTCCATGACCGGCAGGAGCTCAATGTGGGTATAGCCCATCTCCTTGACATACTTCACCAGCTCGTCGGCCAGCTCGCGGTAAGACAGGCTTGAGCCGTCAGCCTTGCGCCGCCAGGAGGCTAAATGCACCTCGTAGATGGACATCGGCTGCTTTAACTTATCGTTCAGCTGCGAGCGCTGCCAGGCGGCATCATGCCATTTGTAGGTGGTCTGATCGCAGATGATGGAGGCAAAAGACGGATACTGCTCGTGATAGAAGCCCACCGGGTCGGACTTGTGCGGCAGACGGTTGCCCTGCGGATCTTTGATTTCAAACTTATAGCGCTGACCGACGCCTAACCCCGGGATAAAGAGCACCCAGTGGCCTAAGAGCGACCGGGCCATCGGATGACGGCGGCCGTCCCAGAAGTTGAAGTCGCCGATCACGGAGACGCAGGTAGCCGAAGGAGCATAGACGGCAAACTTGGTGCCCTTGACCTTGACGCCGTCAATATCGACCTCAATGAGCTGCGCACCCAAGGTCTTATACAGATTGGCCGGGCTCTCATACATGGTGGAGAGGCCGTAGAAAGCCTCATCCCGGAACTGATACGGATCGACCACTTCCACGCTGGAGTCCGGATACTTGACCTTGAACTTATAGTGGAACGGCTGCGTAACCTCAGGCAGCTCCTTTTCAAAGAGACCGTCAGGAGCTTTGCAGTCTAAGGTGCAGATTTCCTTGCCGCCTGATAAAGCGACGCAGGATACTTCCTTAGCGCCCGGAAGCCAGGCGCGCAGGATCCAGCCCTGACCGTCGTGATTGGGCTGCAGACCTAAAACTTCAAAGGGATTAGTCAGTCTCGCACCGTTTAATTCATCAATAAGCATTGCTGCCTCCTTCGGTTTAGTGTGTACTTGCACTTTCTCTGGCCGCAGTCATCGCATCAGTAAGCTCGATGATCTCCGGGCGAGAAAAGATTTCGTCTAAATTCATGGTGAGCTTGCGCCGCCAATTAGGATATTCGCGGAAGGTGCCGGGGATATTCACCGGCTTCTCCACCCCGATAAAGTCCTCAAGCTGCGCGCTGTATAAAGCGCAGCTGCCGCGGCACATGTGCACTTCAATCGCCTTGACTAAGGCCGGAGTCATCTCCGGGATGTCATCGGCAAAGCGCGGCACCTCAGGACCTGCAGAGAGCAGGCCGTGCAGGCTGTCCAGCATGCGCTGCTTGGCAGTGCGCCGCTCAGCGGCAAGGCGGGCGGCGGTAATGGAGGTGTAGATCCCGAATTTTTCCCCTAAGGTTAAGTCAAGATTCTTCCACCAGCCGTACAGGGTCGGCATATCGTGAGTGGTCACGGCGGCCATGGCCTGCGGCTCATAATCCTGCGGCGCGATAAAGCCGCCGTCATATGCGCGCTCGCCGAAAAACAGCTTGTAGGAATACATGCCGTACTTCTTTAAGGCATCCCGCAGCTCCTGCGGAATAGTGCCTAAATCCTCTGCGATAATGAGGCACTGACTGCGCACGGACTCCAGCGCAATAATGCCCAGCACATCGTGCATATTGTTCTGCACGTACGCGCCGTTGGTCGGGGGATTTTCCGGCGGCACCCACCAGTAGCGGGCCAGGCCCGCGGCATGATCGATGCGCAGCGCGCCGCACGAGCGCATGTTGGCGCGGTACATTTCAATTAAAGGCTGATAAGCCTGCTCGCGCATGCGGTACGGATCCATGGGAGCAAGGCCCCAGCTCTGCCCGTTAGGCCCTAAAGGATCAGGCGGCGCGCCTAAGGAGGCGGCGCGGCGGTACACCCCGCTGCTGTCCGACCACACATCGCAGCTTCCCGGGCTCACGCCCACGGCTAAATCGCGGTAAGTACCTAAGAGCATGCCGCGTTTTTTAGCCTCAGCAAAGGCCTCCTGCAGCTGCTCCTGCGCGGCAAACTGCAGATAGCAGTAAAAACGGATCTCCGCCTCATGCTCCTGCCGCCACACCGCCACAAAAGGCGAGTCGGCCTGGCGGTATTCCTTGGGGAAGGAGTCAAAGCCCCAGGCATTGATGCCCTGAGCGTAAAGCGAGGCCTGCAGCGCATCGTAGGCGGCCATGTTCAGCAGGGACTGACCGCCCTTTTCCATAAACTCGATGAATTTGCGTCCGCGCAGCGATCTGCGGTCATCTAAGGTCATTTCCTCAAAGATCACGCGCAGCACCTGCAGCTTGAGCTCCAAGACCTGGCGATAATCGACAAACTCGCGCTCGCGCAGAGCTCTTAATTTCTGCTGGAAAGAAGGACTGTTGACCAGCTCCACGGCCTTATAGCACGAGACGTACTCAGGCAGATCTTCCACGCTGATATAGATGATGTTGAGCCAAATGCGCGAGGACGGCGAGTACGGGCTGACCATGTCCGGATCCGGATTGGCCGGATACCCTGCGTGCAGCGGATTGAGTCCCACAAAGGACGCGCCGCGGCGCGCGGAATATTTGAGCAGATCTTTTAAATCCGCAAAATCTCCCACGCCCCAGTTGCGCTTGGAGCGCACCGCATACAGCTGCACCGACAGGCCCCACACTTTACGCCCCTGCTGCATAACCTCCGGCACATAGCAGCGCGTCGGCGCCACAATTAAAGTTAAAGGCTCGGCCTTAAGCTGTGTACTGCCGTCTGAAATTTCCGCCTCTAAATGGTGATAGCCCAAGGGCAGATCAGAGGGCAGAAAGATGCGGCGCAGATCGTATTCGACGCCCGCAACGGTTTTGTAGTCGGCAATTTCGGCTTCATATAAAGGATTTTCATCCTTTATCACCGTGCCGTCCTCTAAGGTAAGAGTGAGCTTGAGCTCCGCCTCCTCTGAAAGCGCAGCGGGGGTGCGCAGCAGCGTAAAGGAGCGAGCGCCTGCGTCGGCCACCAGGACCGGATCGAGCATGCGCGTAAAATACTGCTCCTCGCTGCGGGCTACATAATCTGCAAGCTTAACCGGATCATGAATCGGCAGCCCCATGGCTCCGAGTGCAGCCAGGCGCGCCTGCTCAGAGATCTGCACGGTTTCGCCCGTGACGCTCTGATAGGAGCGGGCAATGCCGACTTTATCCGCAAATTCCTGTATATCAATCATTATTATCTAAACCAAACCGCCGCGCCGGTGACGGCGTCAGTGCTGATGGCACGGCAACACCCGCTATTTTACCCATATTGGGGCATAAAAAACCTTTGTCAGCTCTCAATCTCGCACGCCGGCCATAAATTATGACCGCTGTTTGCGCTGTACGTCGCACTTTTAGCCGCAATTAAAATTTAGACCTTTTAAGCATGAAATCAAACTGCCAAACCGGGCAGTCTGCGCCCTGCATTGAGGCTGTAAAAGAGGAGCTGAAAGCGCGGCCCGCAGGCCTCGTGCGTACTGATTAAGTAAACGTTTACAATTAGATAAAATCGAGCATTGCTGAGGTTTTGCAAAAACTATTGCTGCGAATTTTTGAGGGCAGGCGCAAAATTGCAAATTTGCCTGATGCAATGCCCCTGCGCGGCTTGACTTATAGGCTGATTGGAGTACTTTTCTTTGACAGTTACTTGAATAAAAGCTCTCAAAATCAAAGACATCGTTTTTAAAAATGTAGTAATGTCTC
>CALXNX010000063.1 GCA_944389865.1 uncultured Succinivibrionaceae bacterium | reverse complement strand
CGCCTAAAGAAACATCCTGCTTAGTCTCTCCCGTGGCCATGGTCAGCTGTATGGTAAAAGGCGTGCGCCTTGCCACCCTGGCTTTGCCTGCCTTCAGCAGATGCCTGGCCTTGGCCGGCGAGCACGGCATCAGCGGTTTTCCCCGCATGTTCAAAACATATACTCTCAAGTTATGTCTCCATGTGTTAAATACACGTTGTGATCCATCGCCAAGGCTTATCAGGGTTTAGCGCCTGCAGCATAAAGCTCCTTACCCTTCAGAGCTTTGTTGCCGCAGACCGCAGAGCGCGGAACTTGGATCAACATCCCGCGGTGCCTGTTTCCTGATAAGCGCAGTCCCTCTAAGGACTAAGGCTGGTCAACCTGGGCTTAAAGCTCTGCAGCTTCAAGCCCCCGCCTCTTTAGGCGGGGGTAGTTGACCACTAGTCCTTTTTTAGATTTCTTTGCATTAATTTTATTTTCAGCAAAGTGATTGTAGCAAAGGGGCTGGCAGGGCGGACGGGATGGGCGAAGTTAAATTCGGACAGGCTCACAGATCTGCACAAAGACGGGACATACAGCGGGCGGGCCGGCGGCGGCGTGCTAGAATTTTTGCGTAAACAGAGCATAAAAGAGCACATCAGAATTAGGAATCGTGATGAAGCCTGAATTTAAAGACTACCGCTGGCGCTACTTAGAACAATTGGCCAAAGAATATCCGACGCGCTATGCGGCTTTTACCGAGATCATCAATCTGCAGGCGATTTTGAATCTGCCTAAGGGCACTGAGCATTTCATCAGCGATGTGCACGGCGAGTATGAGGCTTTCCTGCACATCGTCAATAACTGCTCCGGCGTCATTCGTGAAAAGGTAGATCAGATCTTCCCGGAGATGCGTGCGGAGGAGCGCGGCGATCTGTGTACTCTGATCTACTATCCTCATGAGAAGCAGGCGCAGCTGCGCAGACAGGGCCTTGATACCGATGCCTGGTATAAGCGCACCTTATATGAATTGATTAAGCTTACTAAGTTTCTGTCCTCGCGCTATACCCGCTCTAAGGTCCGCAAGGCCATTCCGCGCGATTTCAACTATATTATAGATGAGCTGCTGCATGCGCAGGCTGATGAGGACAATAATCGTCAGCGTTATCACGAGCGCATCATCTCATCGATTATCGAGACCGGCTCGGCCCATCATTTCGTCACGGCGCTTGCGGCCTTAATTAAGCGTCTGGCGGTTGATCATCTGCATTTAGTGGGCGATGTGTTTGACCGCGGCGCACATCCTGACGACATTATGGATCTTTTGATGCAGTACCCGTCCCTTGATATCGAATGGGGCAATCACGATATGCTGTGGATGGGCGCGGCCTGCGGCAGCGAGGTCTGCATCGCCACGGTGGTGCGCAATAACGTCAATTACAACAATTTTGAGCTGCTGGAGAACGGCTACGGCATCTCGATGCGCTCATTGGTGCTCTTTGCGGACAAATACTATAAAGAAGAGGAGCAGTGCTCGGCGCTCTATAAAGCCGTCTCAGTCTTAGTATTCAAGCTGCAGGGGGCGGTGATTAAGCGCAACCCCGACTTTGACATGCAGGATCGGCTCTTTTTGGACAAGATTAATTACGATAAAGGCACGGTGCATATCGACGGCAAAGATTACACCTTAACCACTAAGGATTTCCCGACCATCGATAGATCTGATCCATACCGGCTTAATCAGGATGAAGAGGCCTTGATTGTTTCGTTAAAGCAGGCGTTTTTAAACAGCAAGCGCCTGCAGACGCACATAGCCTTCCTCTTTGCGCACGGCTCAATGTACAAGATCATGAACGGCAATCTGCTCTATCACGGCTGCATTCCGCTGACTGCGGACGGCAGCTTTGCCAAGATCTTCTGCGACGGGGCCTTTGTGCAGGGGCGCGAGTACTTTGATGCAGCCGAGCGCGTGGCCCGCCGCGGCTTTGATCAGCGCGATCAGCGCAGCCTCGATCACATGTGGTATCTGTGGTGCGGCAAAAAAAGCCCGCTGTCAGGCCGGGTGATTAAGACTTTTGAGCGCGCTTTTGTGGCCGACAAGGCCATGCACGAAGAGCCGCGCGATCCTTACTACACCTTCTATCATCAGGAAGAGATTTGCCGCATGATCCTGCGCGAGTTTTCTCTTGATGAAGATAAAGGCCACATCATCAACGGCCATACCCCGATTAAAGCTTCATCAGGGGAAAATCCGGTGCGCGGCGGCGGCAAGCTGCTGGTCATCGACGGCGGCTTCTGTCAGGCTTATCACCGCACCACCGGTATTGCGGGCTATACCTTAATCTTCAACTCCCATGGTCTGCGCCTTAAAGCGCATCGCCCCTTCCAAGGCATTGCGGTGGCCTTAAAGGAAAATCAGGATATTACCTCAGAGAGCATTGAGGTTGAGCGCTTTGCCAAGCGCTGGATGGTGGCCGACTGCGATAACGGGCAGGAGATTAAGATGCAGATTGAGAGCTTAAAAGATCTGCTGCAGCAGTACCGCCAGGGCAATCTGCCCGAAAAGCTTTAATGACCTAAGTGATCACATCTCCGGAGGACAACACCCTGCTGCGGTAACCGCAGCAGGGGCGGTTCGCTATAAAATGTATCGATAAATCAAATATAACTCTGTGAAAATAAGAGCTGCGGGTATAAATCAGGGCGGGATTGGCAGAGTGTGAGGGCTGAGCCGAAGTAGAAAATTTACCTAATTATTTTCCGTAAACGTTTGTAAAAATCTCAATTATTAGAATTAATATTATCCAAAATTGGAAATTAAAGTTTATATAAGCTGAAAATATAGTGCTGAATAACAGTGCAGCGAGGTTTTATCTGCGGTGTAGGGTAAATTATTAAATGCAGTTTATTAAGTGGATTTAATAATGCTGAATCTATGCGGCCTAATAAGAGTGAATAGGGTGTTTTTTGTAAAAAGTCGCATGAAATCAATAAATAAAGACGTCTGATCACCTCAAATGAGGCGGTAACCACGGCCTTTTTTACCGGCATAACTGTAAAAATTACCCCTAAAAGATGTGAGCAGGATCACAAACATCAGCTGGCGGCAGACAGTTGGTGCACTATTGCATTATAGGGATGATTTGCAAGGGTTATTTTTAGATAATTTGTTGTTAATTAAAATAAATATATAGATTTTAATCTGCAGAAAGAGCCTTTTCTGCAAAGAAATCAGCGTGCGGGCGCTGCTTAACTTGAGAGCTTTTTGCAGCTGAAATTTTCCCGCGGCCGGCGTAATTGAAGTGTGCACCAAAAATATATATTATGGCGGCACTTTCAGGGCGAACCTGAAGCAAAAGTTTCAATCAACCAAGAGCTTAAGTCATTAAGCTGTTTACACGGAGTTTATAGATCATGAGATCAGAATGGCGCGGCTTTAAAGGTACCCATTGGCTGGAAGATGTCAACGTACGCGATTTCGTGCAGAACAACTACACTGAGTACAATGGCGACGAGTCCTTCTTAGCAGGTCCCACCGAAGCTACCAACAAGCTGTGGGGCAGACTGCAGGAGCTGCAGAAGGAAGAGCGTGCTAAGGGCGGCGTGCTGGATATGGAGACCGAGGTGGTTTCCGGCATTACTGCCTACAAGGCTGCCTACATCAGCGATGATCTCAAGGATTTAGAGACCGTGGTCGGCCTGCAGACCGACAAGCCGTTAAAGCGCGCCTTCATGCCTTACGGCGGCATCCGCATGGCTCAGGAAGCCTGCACCACCTACGGCTATACCCCGAACCCGAAGTTCGAGCAGATCTTCAATGAGTACCGCAAGACCCACAATCAGGGCGTGTTCGATGCCTATACCCCGGAGATCCGCGCTGCCCGCAAGAACAAGATCATTACCGGTCTGCCTGACACCTACGGCCGCGGCCGCATCGTCGGCGACTATCGCCGCGTAGCTCTGTACGGTATCGATTACTTAATTGAGAAGAAGAAGGAAGATTTAGCCAACTGCGGGTGCGGAGTGATGACCGATGACATTATCCGTCAGCGCGAGGAGCTGTCCGAGCAGATCCGCGCCTTAGGCCAGATGAAGGTCATGGCTCAGGATTACGGCTTTGATATTTCAGGTCCGGCCAAGAATGCCCGCGAGGCGGTGCAGTGGCTGTACTTCGGCTACTTAGCTGCCATCAAGACCCAGAACGGCGCTGCCATGTCCGTGGGCCGCATCTCCACCTTCCTCGACATCTATATTGAGCGCGACTTAAAGGAAGGCACCTTAACCGAGTCTCAGGCTCAGGAGCTTATCGATCACTTGGTGATGAAGTTCCGCATGGTGAAGTTTGCCCGCATCCCGTCCTACAATCAGCTGTTCTCCGGCGATCCGGTATGGGCTACCCTGGAGATGGCCGGCATGGGCATGGATGGCCGCAGCATGGTCACCAAGAATGACTTCCGCTTCCTGCACACCTTAGAGAACATGGGCCCGTCTCCGGAGCCTAACCTCACTGTGCTGTATACCAAGCACCTGCCGGAAGGCTTCCGCAAGTACTCCGCTTCCATCTCCATCCGTACTTCCTCTGTTCAGTACGAGAACGACGATGTGATGCGTCCGATTTGGGGCGATGACTACTCCATCTGCTGCTGCGTGTCCGCTACCGAGACCGGTAAGGAAATGCAGTTCTTCGGTGCCCGCGCCAACCTGGCCAAGTGCCTGTGCTACGCCATCAACGGCGGCGTGGACGAGAAGTCCTTAGCTCAGGTCGGCCCGGAGATGCGTCCTATCACCTCCGAGTACCTCGACTTCAACGAAGTGATGCACAAGTTTGACATCATGATGGATTGGCTGGCCGGTCTTTACGTGAATGTGCTGAACTTAATTCAGTACATGCACGACAAGTACTACTATGAGGCCGCTGAGATGGCTTTAATCGACACCGATGTCCGCCGTACCTTTGCTACCGGCATCGCCGGCTTCTCGCACGTGGTTGACTCCCTGTGCGCCATCAAGTACGCCAAGGTCAAGTGCATCCGCAATGAGCAGGGCGTTGTGGTGGATTACGAGACTGAAGGTGACTTCCCGCGCTACGGCAACGACGATGACCGCGCTGACGACATCGCGGTGTGGCTGCTCAAGACCTTCTTAACCAAGATTAAGAAGCACCACACTTATCGCAACTCTGAGCCGACCACCTCGATCCTCACCATTACCTCCAACGTGGTGTACGGCAAGGCTACCGGTTCTCTGCCTGACGGCCGCAAGGCCGGCGAGCCGCTGTCCCCGGGTGCCAACCCGTCCTACGGCGCTGAGAAGAGCGGTTTATTAGCCTCCCTGAACTCGGTGGCCAAGCTCCCGTATGAGTATGCCCTGGACGGCATCTCCAACACTCAGACCATCAGCCCGGATGCCTTAGGTCACGATCTGGCCGAGCGCACCCAGAACCTGGTCAATGTGATGGACGGCTACTTTGAGCGCGGTGCTCACCACCTGAACGTCAATGTCTTCGGTACTGAGAAGCTGATTGACGCCATGGAGCACCCGGAGAAGCCTGAGTACGCCAACTTCACTATCCGCGTCTCCGGCTATGCTGTGAAGTTCATCGATTTAACCCGCGAGCAGCAGCTCGACGTGATCGCCCGTACCTGCCACAAGCGCATGTAAGCGGCATCTGACAGGTTAAATCTGTATGGGGGCTCAAGCAGGGACTTGGGCCCTTTTCGTATGCATTGAGGGATTTATTATGACCACAGCCCGTATTCATTCCATGGAAACCTTCGGCTCGGTGGACGGGCCGGGCGTACGCTTCGTACTCTTTCTGCAGGGCTGCCGCATGCGCTGCCGCTACTGCCACAACCCCGACAGCTGGAAGCTCGACGGCGGCGAGGAGAAAAGCGCTGAGGAGATCTTAAATTACGCGCTGCGCTACAAGTCCTACTGGGGCACTCAGGGCGGCATTACCGTAAGCGGCGGCGAGCCGCTGCTGCAGATAGATTTTCTGCTGGAGTTCTTTAAGGCCTGCAAAGAGGCCGGCATCCATACCACCATCGATACTGCAGCCGGTCCCTTTACCCGCGAGGTGCCTTTCTTCTCGAAGTTTGAGAAGCTGATGCAGTACACCGATCTTTTGATGGTGGACGTCAAGGATATCGATCCGGAGCGCCATTTGGATCTTACCCGTGTCAAGCTCGACAATATCATTGACTGCCTGCGCTTCCTGGACAGCATCAGCAAGCCGGTGTGGCTGCGCCATGTGCTGGTAGCCGGCTATACCGATGATGACGGCGAGATCCTGCGCTTTAAGGAATTTGCGCAGAGCCTGCACAATGTCCGCAAAATTGAAGTGCTGCCGTATCACAGCTTCGGCATGTACAAATGGGAGGCTCTCGGCATGAAGTACAGCCTTGCAGATGTGGAGCCGCCTTCAGCCGAGCGCGTGGAGCAGGTCTTAAACATGCTCGACGCTCAGAGCTATCCCGACTATAAGTAATAACCGTCTCAGGCTCAGGCCGGAGCTCCTGCCTGAGCTGCTTGTGATCATGCTCACAAAATAATGCCGCTTCCGTGCGGCGTGTTCGTCTTTTTATCCTCTTTCCCGCTTTAGTCCGCAATTTCAGCCAAACAGCTCACAAAGTTGACGTAAAGGTCAGCTGCAGGGATGCGCTTTTTAAAAATGATAGTATTATGTCAGCACATTTTAAAAATATGAAATATATCTTTCATTAACTCTCAAACTTCAGTGTGAAGAAGGAGCTGCAAATGACAATGCGCAACGACATCGCTCTCATCGGCTTAGGCGTGATGGGCAGCAATTTAGCCCTGAATATTGCCGATCACGGCTATAAGATCGCGGTCTGGAATTACACCTCTGATTTAGTCGAAAAGTTCGTTAAGGAAAACCCGCATCCCAATGCCGAAGCCTTTACCGATCTCAAAGAGATGGTCGCAAGCTTAAAGCGCCCGCGTCAGATCATCATCATGGTGACGGCCGGCAGGGCGGTAGATGCGGTGATTGAGTCCTTAAAGCCGCTGCTGGAGCCTGATGACATTGTGCTCGATACCGGCAACAGCTTCTATCAGGACACCATGCGCCGCTATGCCGATCTTAAGCAGCTGGGGCTGGTGTTTACCGGAGTGGGCGTCTCCGGCGGTTCGGAGGGCGCGCGCCGCGGCCCGGCCATTATGGTGGGCGGTACACAGGAGGCCTACAAGCGCACTGGTCCGGTGCTGGAGGCCATCTCTGCCAAGGCTGCAGACGGCAAGCCCTGCTGCGCGTTCATGGGCGAGGGCGGTGCCGGTCATTTCGTGAAGATGGTGCACAACGGCATTGAATACGCCGACATGCAGCTCATCGCTGAAAGCTATCTGGTGTTAAAACGACTGGGGGGCTTTACCAACGTCGAATTGGCCGACATTTATGAGCGTTTCCAGCAGGGCCCGCTGCAGAGCTACTTAATTTCCATCACCTCCAAGGTGCTGCGTGAAAAGGATCCGCAGGGCACGGGCGAGCTTATCGACATGATCGTGGACAGCGCCGGGCAGAAGGGCACGGGCAAGTGGACCTGCATTGAAGGCTTTGAGACCGGCGTCGATCTTTCGATGATCGACGGGGCCTGTAATGCCCGCTTTATCTCCGGCAAGGTGACAGAGCGCGAAGAACGCGCCAAGGGCGTGAAGCCCCGTGAGGTCAAGCTGCCCTTTACCCAGGAAGACTTAATTGCCAAGGTCGGGCATTATCTCTATGCCGGCAAGATTGCGGCCTACGCGCAGGGCTTTGATCTCTACCGCAGCGCCTCGGAAAAGTACGGCTTCAACCTCAACTTGGGAAAGATTGCCGAGATCTTCAGAGCCGGATGCATTATTCAGGCGCGCTTCTTAAACGACATTACCGCCGCCTATACGGAAAATCCGGCCTTGGGCAATTTAGTAGATGCGCCGTTCTTTAAAGCGCGCCTGCAGGAGTGTCTTGAGGATGCCCGTGAGATCTGTGCGCTGGCCATCATGCACGCCGTCCCCAATCCGGTGATGGCCGAGGCGATTTCGTACCTTGATGCTCTGCACAGCGCATGCGTCGGCGCTAACTTAATTCAGGGACTGCGCGACTGCTTCGGTGCGCATACCTTTGAGCGCAAAGATGCGCCGGGCTTCATCAACCATCAGTGGAGTCGTTAAGCATCCTGAAAACCTTTAACTCTCTTAATTAGTCACAGCAATGTGCTGCCCAAGGTTTCGGCCCTGGGCATTTTTTATCTGCAAACAGGCATTTATTCATGCAGCAGCCGGCTGCAGATCTGTGCAGGACTGGCGCGGCGGACGCAGACTTTGTATTATTACACGGGTTACCGGCATCAAATTCAAGTGCAGTCCATCATGTTTGAGCAGTCTTATTTAAAAAACGGTCTGAATGCTAAAGCGCAGGAACTGCCGCTGTTTTCGACCGCCGCCCCGAGCCTTACGCCGTCGGATGCGAAAATTGCCAATTACATTGCCGAGCATCTGTCGGAGATCATGAGCATGACGGTATCGGATCTGGCGCGGGCGATTCAGGTATCTGAAATTACACTGTCGCGCTTTTGCAAAAAGCTGGAGCTTCCGGGACTGCAGGCTTTAAAAATAGCCTTAAGTCAGGAACAGCACCGCAGTGCGCCTTTTTTGGACAGCGATATCAGTCTCAGTGACAGTGCGGAGGAAATCACGCACAAGCTCTTTGCCAATATACAGGAAGGACTGCGCAATACCTTATCGCTTCTGGATTTTGCCGCTGTTGACGAAGCTGCTCGCATGATCAGCGCTGCCTCGCGGCTGCTCCTGTTCGGATACGGCAATTCGGCGACGGTGTGCCAGGATCTGGCCACGCGCTTTGTGCGCCTGTCCAAAAGCTGCGAGATGAACTCCGATCCGCATCAGCAGATGACGCTCGCCTCTATCTGCGGCCCCGGCACCGTGGTGATCGGCGTGTCCTATTCCGGCGCTTCGGTGAATTTAAATGAGGTGCTGGCAGAGGCTAAGCGCAGCGGTGCCGGCATTATCCTGATTACCTCGCATAAGAACTCACCGGCCTCCCGCATCGCGGACGTGACCCTGATAGGCCTCGGTCCCGAGGTGAAGCATAATTCCGAGTCTTCAGTGTCGCGTTTGATTCACATGGCCATCGGCGACGTGCTCTATACCCGCGTGTCTTTTATGCACAATCATGAGTTTGAGCGCAGTATGACCAGGATGCGAGCGGCTGTCTCGACCTTGAAGTCTTAGGGCGGGCCTGGAAGATTAATAGGGAGTTAAGGCTGATCGGACAAAAAGTAACAAGCAAAACAAGGAGCCGCCGGATCAGCCTGAGCGTTAATATCCTCAGCTGAGTACTGCAGCCTGTGCGGGCGGAATCAGTTCATCCACCGGAGCGGGGGACTCGTGCTCGTCAGCACAGTCACCGTCATCGTCTTTTAAAGCCTGCTCGAAAAGGTACTGCAGCACTTCATCCGGCGAGAGATGCAGCAGTTTTTCCTGTTCACGTTCGCTAAAAAACTGCATGGTTGATACTCCTCAGTGGCCTGAAAATTAACGGTCGTCACTGATAATAAGCAAAACTGTGAACTTTGTCAAAAATTAAAAACCGTGTAAATTCAATAAGTTAAATCTTAAAGTGTAAAAATGTGAAGTTTTGACTTTACAGCGGATGAATTTTGACGGCTTATGAAATAAGACATCCCGGCTGCAGGAGAAGGGGCTTTACTCTGCTGATAAATTGCCCCTCAGCAGGCTAGCTGAGGGGAATGCTCTGAAAGTAAAGTTTCTGCCTGCCAGGCGAAATACAGGCAGGGACAACTGTGAATTAAAAGAGCCTAAAAGGCTGCTGCCATTTTCCGGTTGATCTCCAGGAACTCAGCGTAGCGCGCTCTTAAGTAGTCGTGCATCTTCTGATCCGGCTCAATGACGCGCATTTTCTGCTGCGTATTCTTTACAGCTTCAATGAAGTCCTTGTAGAAGCCCGAACCTACCATAGCGCAGGTAGCAGCTGCCATGCAGCCGGTCTGCTTGACCGTCGAGATCTCAACCGGGAGACCTGCGCAGGAGGCAAACATCTTCATCCACGGCTCAGAATTGGTCGGGCCGCCGTTCATGCGGATAGTCCTGGCATTGGGAGTAATGGCGATCACCTTATCCTGATTATAGGTATGCGAGAAGACGATGCCCTCGTAAATGGCGTAGAAAATGTCTTTAATCGTATGGTGATTCTGCATGCCGATTAGAGCGCCGTTCATGCCTACCTGATAGTTCGAGCCGAAAAGATACGGCAGGAAAAACAGGGTGCTTTCTTTACATTCTTTTTCAACTTCATCCACGAAGGCATTGCACTGATCAAGACTGTAGGCGCCCAGGGCATTGCTGCGCCACCAGGTCAGGTTGGAGGCTGAGGTCGGTGAGCCTTCATGCACAAAGTAGAGGCCGGGGATGCAGTATTTGCCCCACACGTAATGATGCTCGTGCGGTTCAATCCTGTTGTGGACGGCAGTGGCAATGGACCAGGTACCGGAGGCGGCGCTGATGGCGGTGTCGTCAATCACGCCGGTGGAAATGGCTGAAGATACCACGTCAAAGAAGCCGCCGAATACCGGAGTGCCGGCTTTGAGCCCGAGCTCTTCTGCAGCTTTAGGGGTGATTTCGCCGGTCTGTTCAGAAGATCCGACTACTTTTGCCGTCTTGTCGCGGCACTCTTCGATGCCGAAAAGCTGGAACAGGTGTTCGTCGTACTCTCCGGTCTGAATATTTAAGAGGTTGCTGCCGGAAATATTGGTGACTTCGGCACCGATCTCATTGGTCATGCGCAGGCGCACGTAGTCGTGGATCATGAGAATCGAGCCTATCTTGTCGTAATTGGCGCGCTCGTTTTCCTTCAGCCAGGCCAAAATAGCGGCCGGATGGCTGACCCAGACCTGCTGCAGACCATAGGGGTAGGATTTGTCTGCAGTGCCGTCGGCAAGCCATTTCTTAACAATGTTTACTGCTCTGGTATCAGAGGAAATGATGCCGTTTCTTACCGGCCGGCCTTCCTTATCGACCGCGTACAGACCTTTGCCGTGAGAAGAGAAGGACACGCCCTTAATGTCTTCGGGCTTTAAGCCGGCCTTGTTGAGCGATCCTTTGCTGACTGTGCATACAGCCTGCCAGAGCTCTTCCATATTGCGCTCGGCAAAACCCTCATGCTCGCTCAAAAGGGCGGCGGAGTGTTCGCACACGGCCATCTCTGTGCCGTCGCCGCTGTAAATTCCAGCTTTGATAACGGTGCCGCCCAAGTCAACACCCATAAAGTAACTCATAAAGCTCTCCTTCATCAATTTACGGCAAGGATACCCTCGCTTCTTAAGCGGGGGATGAATTGCCGTCCTCCTGTAATCTAATTTCAGTTAAATAGGTTCTGCGCTTCTCGATAAGCTTTAATTTCCTGCAGCTTACTCCAGCTGAAATACGGGAGCCGTCGAGTCTGCGCACATCAAAATATCCTGAGGCTCTGCGTCCGAAAATAAAGCCGGTTTCTCCTTGATACTTTACCT
>CALXNX010000062.1 GCA_944389865.1 uncultured Succinivibrionaceae bacterium | reverse complement strand
GTGACCGATAGTACCAACGTTTACGTGAACCTTAGTACGTTCAAACTTTTCCTTTGCCATGTTAAAAATTTCCTATGAACGGATTGTGAATGCTCACAGAGTGTGACACTGGAGCGGGCAGCGGGAATCGAACCCGTATCACAAGCTTGGAAGGCTTGGGTAATAACCATTATACGATGCCCGCATAATTTTTGGTAGTTGCCAAACCGGAGAATTAGGGTGGGATGGTGGAGGGGGAAGGATTCGAACCTTCGAAGGCAGAGCCGGCAGATTTACAGTCTGATCCCTTTGACCGCTCGGGAACCCCTCCGTTTGGCAGCCCGTCTCCGGACCAACCGCTTTTGACGCGCCGCGTCAGAAAGCGGGGCTAATGATACAGGCAGACCCCTGTATTGGCAAGCAGTTTTTTAAAAAATTTTAAAATATTTTTGTCGTTTTATGTTAACTAATTGTTTTTAAGCAGCTTATTTTTGCATCTACCCGATCCGCCGCAGACTGGGCTGCCCGCAGCTGCGCGCTGTTAAGGCTGTCTTTTGAGACAATCGGGTTCCGGATGCGGATTATCCTGGAGATAAATGCCGTCGTATTCCATTAGAATAGGCAGCGACACGAAGAAGTCCCATCCCGGATCCTGCGGCAGATCACCCATAGCCTGCTCGACTATCTCAACGTGCCGCCCCTCGTCATATGGGAACTCGTGATAATAGTCATAGCACTTATCAATTTGGTCCGCAGTGAGCGCAGTGCAGCTCTTGCTCGTCCCATCAGCGCCCTTACAGTATGCGTCGATGGACTGTCTGATGCGCATTAAGCGCTGCACGGCAGCTTCATTGATGCCGCCGGCACGGCTGAAGCGTGCGGCAATTTCGCGGCGCACGCGCTGCTGACTGCTGCGCTCCATCAGGCCATGATTCTTTAAGGTGATCCAGCCCTGAGGGTTCAGATCCTTGAGCAGCATATAGGCATTGTCCACGGCAGTGACCGCCTTAATGCAGTGCTCTTGACTGCTGAACCTGGTGTAATAGTTCTGATAAAAATCGAGATCTTCATGCGTGATTGCCGCAGCGCCGGTACAGAGCTGGGTGCAGAGCAGCGCTGCCGCCGCCCCCTTAATCAGCTGACGCATAAATTTACTCCTATCACCTTGGCAAAAGCCTGTTTTACCTCTTGATTCGGCAGCCCCACGAATAAATCGCCCTGCTCGGCCTTTTTGATCGTGAGATATCCTGCCTGATACAAAATGGCAAAAAACGGGAAATTCTCATCCTCTATACTGGTTATCGAAGGCGATAAGGCCGCGACAGTGGTCCTTTTTAGAAAATCCAGGTTTAAATAATCGATAAGCTCAGTCTTCTGGATCTTCTTATTGATAAAAGTATCGAGATAATTTACCAACAGCGACGCCTGCGCTCCGCCAGTCTCCAGCCAATACGGTATAAAGCCGCTCTCCGGGGCATCAAAAAAGTTTAATATTGACCACGGGTTATAGACATGCCATTTACATTTCCTGTCAAATGAATAGCCGTCATAATTATTTTTCAGCTCAGCTAAGATAAGCGCGCCATTGTATTTACCCGTCTGTTCCTCCTGGTTCAGCGCCTCAGCTGCATATTCGAGGTAATCTTTAAAGTAAAGCTCAATCTCGGCCTGGGTATAGCCGACAATCGCTCCGTAAGCGGGATTAAAGCTGAGATCTTTAATATTATTAAAGGCGGAAAAGATTGAGGTATTCAAGTACCGAGTCACGCCCGTGATAAAAATAAAACGAAAATTCCCTGAATATGCTTTAATCATAGAGAAAAAGCGTGACAAGACCATTCTGCGGGCTTCAAATTTCTCTTTATCCCCCATCACCTCTGTTAAGGGAGCATCATATTCATCAATCAATAAAACAAATTTAGTATTGCCCTGCTGCTTAAGAAAAAGCTCCAGATATACATCGGCATTGACTGCGGGATCTGCATCTGCGGGATTTTCGTTTAAAGCCACCTGCAGGTGCGTAAGCAAAGCCTGGTCAAAAGATCTCTCCCCGCACTCTTTGATACGCGAAAAATCCAGATGAATTACTGGATAAGTCGTATCACGCCATAAATTTTCAGTGACAATTTTCAGCCCTTGAAACTTCTCCAGACCGTTGGCAAATAACTCATGCAATGTACTTACTAAGGTCGATTTGCCGAATCTGCGCGGCCGGGATAAAAACATCGGATTATCAAATTGAGCCAGTTTAGCGACCAGATCCGTTTTATCCACATAGATTTTATTTCTTCGATTAAACTCACTGAACGAGGTAATGCTTAAAGGAAGTCTGGTTAAATCAATCATGCTTATTCGTCCGCAAGTTACGCAGGTTTGACTCGTGTATTCGGAGACTGCAGTTATCAGCATGCAGCGCCTAAATTTTAGCTTACAAAGGCAGTGAAAAACTGCCCTCTGCATTTAAGGCAGTACGGCCGCTCACAGAGAGCTTTACGGTCTGCACTGCATCGCTCCCGACCGTTTCACTCACTTCCCATCCGGCCAATTTTCAGCCTGACCCCGTATTTTAGAGTATAGTACGCACTTACCCGGCATCGCGAGGATCAGAATGGACAAGCTTGATTTTACCTCACCCTTCTTTAAATTTAAGCCCGAGATCTGGCAGACTTTTGCCCACAGCTCGAATCGGCTTAATCTCACGGAGGACGAGCTCAAACGCTGCCTGGCCTTCAACGATCGCATTACCTTAGAGGAAGTGCGCCAGATTTATCTGCCCTTATCGCGCCTGCTCTATCTGTATGAGCGCTCGCGCCACAATCGCGCCCGCGTCATTACCCAGTTTTTGGGCAAGGATATCGAGTCCTCCCCTTTCATTATCTCGATCTCAGGCTCCGTGTCCGTGGGCAAGACCACCTCGGCCAATCTGCTTTACTCCTTAATTAAAGCCTGGCCCACTGCGCCTAAGGTTTCCCTCATCACTACCGACGGCTACCTCTACCCCAATAAGATCTTAGAGGAGCGCGGCATCATGAATCAGAAGGGCTTCCCCATCTCCTACGATGTCAAAAAGCTGATGAAGTTCTTAATTGACGTCAAGGACGGCGTGCCCCATCTGCAGGTGCCCAAGTATTCGCATCTGACCTACGATGTGCTGCCTGATGAGTTTACTGAGGTAGATCGCCCGGATATTTTAATTATTGAGGGCATCAACGTGCTGCAGAACGGCGCGGACTACCCGCAGGTGCGCAACCGCATCTTCATCTCCGATTTCATCGACTTTGCGATCTACGTCGATGCCAAGGAAGAATATTTAATCAAATGGTATGTGGACCGTTTCCTGAAGCTGCGCGAGAGCACCTTCGATGATCCGCAGAGTTATTTCCACCGCTATGCCCACATGCCTGAAAAAGAGGCCGTAGAGCTGGCCAAAATCATCTGGCAGTCGGTCAATCACCCCAATCTAGTGGAAAACATCCTGCCCTGCCGCAACCGCGCCCATTTAATTCTGCAGAAAGGGCCGCAGCACAGCATTGAGCATATCTATTTACGGAAATAAAAGCTGAGAGCTCATCAGTCCCGCGACGGCGGAAGCGCGCTTAACTGTAAGCGAGGATGTGGCCGGCGGCAAAAGCCTGCAGGCCGTCCGCAGTCTTAAGCAGGAGCCGGCCGTGCTCATCGGCGCCGGCATTGCGCCCCTGCACCTGCTGTCCGTCATCGAGCTCCAGTACCACGTCCTTGTCTTTAAGAAAATCGTACTGCTCCCACTGCCGCATATACGGGGTAAAGCCGGTACGGCTGAAACACTCAAGCTCCGCGCGCAGCGCACTGATAAGCGCTGCGGCAAGCTGACTGCGCGTGCACGGCAGCTGGCCCTGCACGCCTAAAGCGCTGATCTGGCGGCTGGGCAGCAGCGCCGTGATGCGCTCCTCAGCATAGACGTTAAGGCCCATGCCGATCACCGCCGCGCAGATAGTGCCGCTTGGGCGCTTTAGGGGATGGAGCTCCACTAAGATGCCGCACAGTTTGCCCCCGTTAAGATACAGATCGTTAGGCCATTTAATCTTGATGGGCAGTTTGAGGAAGGACAGCGCCTTCACGGCAGCCAGGGCGCTGACCAAAGGCAGGCCCCAGGCCGCATCCACTGAGCTGAATTTCCAGCACAGCGACATGGTGAGCTGATGCCCAAGGCCCGTATGCCAGCTGCCGCCGCGCCGGCCGCGGCCGGCAGTCTGCAGCTCAGCGAGCAGCGCATCGCCGGACACGGCGTTAGCGAGGCACTCTTCTAAAGCGGTATTGGTCGAGGGCGTAAAGGTCAGCACCTCCACGCGCCCGCGGCCTGAACTTAAGCGATTGATCTCATCAGCATCCAGAAGATCGCAGGGCGCGGACAAGCGCAGCCGCAGCTTTCCCGGCTGGCCGCACAGTTCGATGGCGGGAGAGTGGATCAGGGGCTCAGCCTTTTCATTAATCAGGGCGGCCAGAAGCTGTACTTCCTCAGGCAGAATGGACAGCTCTGCAGCGGCGGCCGTGACCGGTACGCCTGCCTGCGGGAGAGTCGCGGAGCTGCTCTTATGCAGCAGGCGCAGCAGCACCCCCGCCTCGCGCTCGCGCATTACAGAGAGTTCCATTCCACCTCGCCGTATCTGCCGTACAGCCGCACCTCAGGCACCAGCTCCACGCCGAATTTATGCGCCACCTCAGTACAGATGTATTTGCCTAAGGACACAATCTCATGAGGCTTGGCCTGTCCGCGATTGACTAAAACTAAAGCCTGATGCTCCCAGGTGCCGGCATGGCCGTGGGTAATGCCGCGGCAGTCGGCCTTGTCAATAAGCCAGCCGGCGGCCAGCTTATAGCGATCTTTCCCGGCGGTAAACACCGGCATATCCGGCCACTGCGCGCGCAGGCGCTCCACCGTATTTTTATCCACCACCGGATTTTTAAAGAAGCTGCCGGCATTGCCTACAAAGCGCGGATCAGGCAGCTTGCGCGCGCGCAGGGCCATCACCTCAGCGCGCACCGCCTGCGCATCCTTAAGCTCCTTATCTTTAAGACCCTGATAAGTCAGATGCGGAATAAATCTGTCCGGGAAGGACAAATTGACGTAGAGCACAAAGAGCTTCTCCTCTTTATGCTGCTTGAAATAGGAGTCGCGATACCCAAAGCAGCACTCCTCGCGGCTTAAGATCACGTACTGCCCGGACCGCAGATCGACCGCCTCTACGCTTGTAATATAGTCCCCGATCTCCACCCCGTAGGCGCCGATGTTCTGAATCGGCGCTGCTCCCACGGTGCCGGGAATGGCGGAGAGGTTTTCAAGCCCCGTAATGCCCTGCTGCAGCAGAGTAACAATGAGCTCATCCAGGATCTCCCCGGCGCCGACGCGCACTTCAAAGCTTCTCCCGGTGTGCTGTACCTCAATGCCGCGCACGCCGGCAATTAAGGCGGTACCGGCAAAGTCATCGGTAAACAGCACATCTGAGCCCCGTCCGATGATTAGATACGGATCGGCAAGCGGCAGCTGCAGATCATGGCGGCTGCGCACCACCACTCCGGCATCCGCCTGTACCTCTAAGCCGAAGGTGTTGTAAGGCAGGAGCGAAAACATCGCTTAGGAGATCCGCTCGATAGTGCCGCCTAAAGCGCGGATCTTGCGCTCAATATGCTCATAGCCTCTATCCATGTGATAGATGCGATCCACGATGGTAGTGCCCTCGGCGGCCAAGCCCGCAATCACTAAGCTGGCCGACGCTCTTAAATCGGTAGCCATCACCTGCGCGCCGGTCAAATGCGACGGGCCGTGACACATCACGGTATTGCCCTCAATCTTCAGACGTGCGCCCATGCGGTTAAGCTCAGGGATGTGCATGAAGCGGTTTTCAAAAATAGTCTCGGTCACCGTGCTGCTGCCGTCTGCTAAAGCGTTGAGCACCGTAAACTGCGCCTGCATATCGGTCGGAAAGCCCGGATGCGGGGCGGTGATAATATCTACCGGCTGAATGTCGCGGCCGCGCATATCAAGGAAAATTTCAGTATCGCCGATCTGCACTAACGCGCCGGCCTGACACAGCTTGCTTAAGACGGCGTCCAAATGCTGCGGAGCGCACTGTCTGCAGGTAATAACGCCGTGCGTGGCCATGGCAGCTGCTAAATAGGTGCCGGTTTCAATGCGATCGGCCACGATGCGGTGCTCACCGCCGTGCAGCTTCTCCCGGCCGACAATGGTGATCTCAGCCGTGCCGTCGCCGCTTACTTCTGCGCCCATCATGCGCAGGCAGTCAGCCAAATCCGCCACTTCAGGCTCCAGCGCGGCATTAGAGATCACGGTAGTGCCGTCAGCTAAAGCGGCAGCCATCATTAAATTCTCGGTGCCGGTAACTGAGACCTTATCCATGACGATGTGCCCGCCCTGCAGCCGGCCGTGGGGAGCCTCAGCGCGGATGTAGCCTTCATCCAGGGAAATATGCGCACCTAAGGCCTGCAGGCCTTTAACATGCAGATCGACCGGACGCGCGCCGATGGCGCAGCCCCCCGGCAGCGAGACTTCAGCCTCGCCGACAAAAGCCGTCAGCGGGCCTAAGGCCATGATGGATGCGCGCATGGTCTTCACTAAATCATACGGAGCTGTCTTTTGGGTCACTGAGCCCGTGATGAGATAAGTCGAAGCATCCGTCTGCTCGACCTGCTTGCCCAGGAGCTCTAAGAGCTTAAAGCAGGTGGCCGTGTCGCGCAGCTGCGGGACATTGGTCAGGCGCACCGGCTCGGAGGTCAGCATCGTGCAGAGAATGATCGGCAGCGCCGCATTTTTCGCGCCGGAAATAACGACTTCACCGGAGAGCGCTTTGCCGCCCTGGATTTGAAACTTATCCACCTGAATTCACCCAAACTTAATCAGATCTTAAAACCGGCCTATTTTACCAAAGCAGGGCGGAAAAACCTTAAATCGGCAAAAGTAAGGGACGAAAAATCAAGAGAAACTGACGGTTTAGGGGCCGGATCTGCGCTGCTTTTTCTCTGCATTCCACCGGCTGCATTATATTCATTATTCGTGATATAACTCACATCTGTAAAAATAAACACAGATTTAATGATCATAGTCTTAACTTTTAGGTTATTATTTATACATGTTTTATTTTGCATTAGAGATCAGACTATGAACTATCAGCAAAGCTATGTCAGTGCTCCTAAGATCCCCGAAATGGTAAGTTTTGCCCGCGTCGGCGTCAGCTTCTTTCCGCGTGTAATTGCGCTGGCGGTGCCCAGCTGCGCAGCCGCCCTGCCGCTGCGCCGCGGCGGGCTTAAGGATATTGATGAAGAAGTAGCTGCGCAGTGCGGACTGCCGGCCGCGCAGTGCCGAGAGCTTCTGGAAAGGCAGGGCTTTGCCGCAGGCCTGGTGGGTCAGCTCTACCGCAAAGCATACGCTGAACTTTTTATCCACGCCAAGGCGCTGCTGCAGAACATCCTGCCCCAGGTGCAGGAGCTTAACCTCATGCTCTGGGGTGCAGATTTTGCAGGCCTGACCGATCTCGCGGTCAGCTGCCTGCACGAGCGCGGACAAATCCTCAGCGCAGCGGCGTTTCCTGCTCCGGCTTGCGATCGGCAAAATTAAACGGCGTAACCTGATAGACGTAGTAGTTGAGCCAGTTGCCGAACAGCAGCGCGCCGTGCGCGCGCCAGGTGCATGGGGGCGCGAACTGCGGATCGTCATGCGGGAAGTAATTGACCGGGATTTGCGGGTTCTTGCCGGCATTAAGATCGCGCCGGTATTCTTCGGCTAAGGTCAGGCCGTCGTACTCAGGATGGCCGGTCACATAGACCTGACGTCCATTGGGGCTGACGCCTAAGAACATGCCCGCCTCCGGACAGTCCGCTAAAATGTGCAGATCGGTCTCATCCTCAATCACGCGGGTGGGGAAGTCAATAAAACGCGACTGCGGGGCATAGAACACATCATCAAAACCGCGGATCAGCGGATCGGAGGTCTGGGCGCGATTGTGCAGATAGACGCCGGACAATTTATCCCTGCGCTGCATCATGGGCAGATCATAGAAGATCTTTAAGGCAGCCGCAGCGCCCCAGCAGGAGAATAAGGTAGAGGTGACGTGCTCGGCCGACCACTTAATCATCTCCTCTAAAGCCGGCCAATAGGAGACATCCGCAAAATCCACCTGATCGAGCGGCGCGCCGGTGATGATCATGCCGTCGTAATAGCGATCCTTTACCTCGTCAAAATTGTGATAGAAGGTATCCAGATGGCTCTGCGGAGTATTACGCGAGACATGCTGATCGACCCGCAGCAGATCGATATTGATCTGCAGCGCGGTGTTGGAGAGCTGGCGCATATACTGAATTTCCGTGGTGATCTTCTTGGGCATCAGGTTTAAAAACAGCAGATTCAGCGGGCGGATATCCTGATGAGCTGCGCGCTGCTCCGTCATCACGAAAACCTGCTCGGAAGTCAGCACGGAAGCGGCCGGCAGGCCGTTGGGAATTTTAATCGGCATAACAGTACTCTCCTGCAAGACCGCGCATCCGCCAATGCGGCGGTGCGGGTTAAATTTGCGTTATGATAGGCTTTGTTTCCGCAATTGTGCAAGCACAGCAGGCAGAGATCAAATGCAGCTTGAAATCATCTCCACCGGCGATGAAGTGATCACCGGCTTTATTACCGACACCAATGTCACCTTTTTATCTCAGGAGTTATTAGCCTTAGGCGTCCAGCCTTATCGCCGCCACACGGTGGGCGATAAGCTTGCAGACATCGCAGCGCTGATTTCAGAGCGCGCTGAAAAGGCCGATATCATCTTAGTCAACGGCGGTCTGGGCCCTACCAGCGATGACAATACCACCGAGGCGGCGGCTGAAGCGGCCGGAGTGCCATTGGTACTGCACCCGGAGTGGGTGGAGGTGCTCAAAAAGTGGCACGCCGCACGCGGCCGGTCCATGCCGGAGAATAATGTAAAGCAGGCCATGCTCCCGGAAGGGGCGGTACTGATCGACAATCCGCACGGCACTGCCTGCGGCTTTTATTTAAAGATCAAACGCGCCGTATGCTTCTTTACCCCGGGCGTTCCGTCTGAGTTTAAGCCGATGTACTTAAACTCCATCAAGCCCTATCTGCGTGAGCACTTGGGCCTGAACGCTGAAACCCGGGTCAAGCGCTTCTTTACCTACGGAGTGTCCGAGTCCAAGATCGGTCAGACCTTAGCGGCGCACCGCTTCCCGGACTCGATTATGATCGGATATCGCGCCGCCTATCCGCTGTTGGAGATTAAAGTGATCTCTCATCAGGCCTCAGCAGAAGAGATTGAAGCAGCCGAAAGCATAGTACGCGTAGAGCTTGCTCCCTACTTAATCCTGGAGGATGATTTTGATTTAAGCGGCCGTTTAGATGAGCTGACAGAGCATGCTCCGACGGTGATCTTTGACGGGGGTGCAGGCGGCGCACTGCCAACGCTTTTGGCCGGTCGGCTGAATATTACGCACGCTTTAATCAGCGCGCAGCCGCAGACCGATCTCGACCTGCTTACCCGCCTGACGCAGGGGGCGCAGTATGTCATGGCCCTGACACGCTCGCCTGACGGACAGGTCTATCGCTATGTGCTGTGCGATGCTGCAGCCCATAAAACCTATATCTACACTGCGCATCTGAACATTACGCTTAAGGATAAGAAAAAGGATGCCGCCGCTTTAGCTGCCGCTGCCATGTTCTATCAGAGCCTTGCCGGCCTGCCGCATCTGCGCCCGGATAATGCCGTGGTTAAATGTGAGATCCGTGATGCGGCGGACTTAAGCGCAGTCAGCGTCCCGCAAAATTTAGATGCTCTGGAGATCTGAAATGCGTACCAATGCTGCAGCACCGGAAAGCGCCAAGGCTCCTTCGGTCTCGGTGATCATCCTGACGAAAAATGAAAGCGCCAATATCGCCGACTGCATCGCCTCGGCCAAGCTGATTGCCGATCAGATTGTAGTAGCGGACGGCGAAAGCACCGACCGCACCGTAGAGATTGCTGAGGAAGCCGGGGCGGAAGTTGCTCTGCTGCCGTCATGGGACGGCTGGGGGATTAAGCGCCGACAGGCGCAGGAGCGCTGCCGGGGCGATTATGTACTGCATTTAGATGCCGATGAGCGCATTACCCCGGAGCTGGCTGCTGAATTAAAGGCGGCGCTGGCTGCCGCTCAAGGTCATGAGATCTTCGCCCTGCCGCGCTGCAATCATCTCTTTGGGGCGCAGATCCGCCACTGCGGCTGGTACCCGGATTACGTCAAGCGCTGCTATAAGCGCACCTTCACGCAGTACAATGAGGCGCGCGTGCACGAGCATGTAGAAGAGCCGCAGGGCAGCCGCATCGTCTATTTAAAGCATCCGCTGCTGCACTACACCTATCAGAGCATGCAGCAGTGCCTCGAAAAGCAGAAGAACTACGCTTTAAACTTTGCAGAGGAAAAAGGCGCCCGCGGCAAGCGGGTGAGCCTCATCTCCATTCCGCTGCGCGCGCTCTTTACCTTTATCCGGGTGTATTTCCTGCGCCTCGGTTTTTTGGACGGGCGCTTCGGCTGGTGGAACGCCTGGTCGTCAGCTGGCTATACCTTAAATAAGTATCTGGCCCTCTACGTGGAGCAGAGCGGACGGCGCATCCGCTGAGAGCGGCGTTTATTATTTAGCAGTCAGGCGCTTAAAGAGCTGATAGTAGGAAAGCGCCATCTGCTCAGGGCGATGCTCGTCAGCAGTGCGCTTGCCGCCACGGGCAAACTGTCGGCGCATGCTGGGATGATCGCGCATATAAAGCAGAGCCTGCGCCAGGGACTCGGGATCGCCGGGCTTTATGACATAGGCGTTCTGAGCATGGGTGATAAAGTCGGACACGCCCGGGATCCGGGTGGAGATCACCGGGATCTCTAAATCAAGGACGTCGAGCAGCACCTGCTCAGTATATTCATCCCCTTCTTTGTCAGGATTAATGTAGATGTCGAGTGCGGCGATGTAATCGGCGATAAAGCCGGCGTGCTTTAAGGAGATGAACTTAATATTAGGCAGACCCTGCGCCTTTTGGCGCAGCAGTTCAAGGTCATCGCCGTCCCCTAAGAGCAGCACGATGAGATCCGGGATCTTGTTCTCCAGCAGGCGAGCGGCATCGATGATCACCGACTGACAGTGCAGGCGATTGACCAGAGGGGCGATCTGCCCCACCACCAGCCGGCCGGCGTACTGGGCGCGCAGACGATCGGTATGCGGCTTAAAGGGCTTTAAATCGTTGACGGAATTGGGGATCACCTCAGGCTTGACGTCAAAAGTCTCGTGCACCGCCTGAGCGGCTGACTGTGAGGCGCATACCACCGCAGCTGCCCAGGAGAAGAAAGCTCTGCTGTACCAGGAACTGCCGGAGCGGAAGGGCTCATGCAGACAGGGGACGTAGGAGACGCCGAACATCATGAAGTGCAGAAAAGCCCAGTTGCAGCCGTGACGATCGTGCGCTGCAATCAGACGTACCCTGCGGGCGATTTTGAAGTGTCCGGCAAAGCGCGGATCGGAGACCCCATGAACTTTAAAAATTTTAAGATAGGGCGTGCCCTTAAGTTTGCGGATAAGCTGGCTGTCATCACGGCAGAGCAGATACTGCTCGACGCCCAGCTGCGCTAAATTGCGGATCAGCAGAAAGGTCTGCTGATCCGCGGCACTGTAGCCGCGAGCTAAATCCACGTGACCGATTCTCAGTACGTCAGCCATTTGCTGAAGCCTTATTAATACCCCTGCCGTGCTGTCAATAAGCGGCAAAGTCACATTGTGGCATTGAAAGAGCGCAAAGACAAGATCAAAAAGAAAGTGCCCGCAGCCGTGCAGCTGCAGGCGAAAAAATCAAGCGTTAGAAAAAAGGAAAATGACTAAATTAAAAAAAGCAAGCTTAACGCCTGCCAAATCCATGGAGTTCTAAAAAGATGGCGGAACGGACGGGAATCGAACCCGCGACCTCCTGCGTGACAGGCAGGCATTCTAACCGGCTGAACTACCGC
>CALXNX010000061.1 GCA_944389865.1 uncultured Succinivibrionaceae bacterium | reverse complement strand
GCGCGTTGATACTGGCTCCGACAGGAGTCTTGAGCGCGAAGAAGCCCCACCTTCTTCAAGGTGGGGAGTAGGTCACTTCTCTCGGCATGGATTTGAGTACTGCTGTAAGTATTTTTTACCGGCAGTCATTGAGATGCCGCGGATTGCCGTTTGAGGTGAAGGCGGACGAGCCCAATGCCGTTACCTGCGCCGCTATGCAGGCAGCTGAAAACAACGCAGACATGCACGGCCCGTATAACAGCGTCCGCGAAATGATGGCTGATCTGGATTCCTAAAATGCCGCGGATGCAGCCGCAGTAAGGGATTCGCAGCTTAGCCGTGTCTGCCGCAGCAGGATTCCAAAAGACTGCTCCCTCGCCGCTTTTCCTGGCCGTAAGTTCGTGAAGCACATCTGAAGTCTGCATGAGCCCCTTTATTCCTCAGGATCATGCGGCCGTGCGCCGCAGGTGCAGCGCCGACATAAAAAAGACAGGACCGAAGCGCCTGTCTTATTGAGGGGGAAGGCCGCTTGGCAGCGGCCTTAATCTTACTGATGGACTTACTGTAAGTACTTTGCGTAAGACATCATGTGTTCGCGCTGCTCCTTGAGGCGGGCGATCGAGTCTTCAACATTCAGCGCGTACGGCTCCTGGAAATTGAAGTTCATGATGGCTTCCTTGTACTCCGGATCGTTGTTCACGATATCGAGCACTGCAGCATTGAGCTTATCGACGATCTCCTTCGGGGTGCCCTTAGGCGCGAGCAGCACGTACAGGGTGTCGATCTTCAGGTTAGGCACGCCGGACTCCACAGCGGTGGGAATATCCGGGGTGGCCGGCAGACGCTCAGACATTAAGGTGCACAGCGACTTAACCTTGCCAGACTCAATGTACTCCTTGGCCAGGGTGTACGGAGCGATGGTGACGTCAATGTGACCGCCCAGGAGCGAGGTCATGCGCTCAGCGCCGTCGCCGCCGGCGTCCACCATGGCGAATTTAGCGTCATTATCCATCTGCATGATGAGGCCGGCAATGTAGGATGAACCGCCCATCGCCACGCCTAAAGTGATGCTGTCCGGCTCTTTCTGGGTGGCGGCAATCAGCTCCTCTAAGGTATTGTACGGGGCATCAGCGCGCACCAGCAGGTTCTCACCGCACTGCTTGCCGTAAACCGAGATCACCTCAAAGGCATCGTAGCCGAAATCCGACAGGCCGGAAGCTTCGTTGGAGGCCAGCGACATGGCGTTGGTGCCGATTAAGGTGTAGCCGTCGGTCTTGTCGTCCTTGTACTGTGTCAGGGCGATGGAGCCGTTAGCGCCGGTGACGTTGTTGACCACCACGCTGACGCCGAAGCGCTTTTCAAGCAGGCGCGAGATTAAGCGGGTGTTGTAGTCAGTATCACCGCCGGCACCATGGGTGCAGATCATGTTGATGGTCTGATTAGGATAGGCATCCTCAGCAAAAGCAGCCGGGGCAGCGCCTACCGTTAAAGCAGCGGCAAAGGTTAAAGCAGTTGCAAATTTCTTCATGACAGTCTCCTGTAGTTAAGATTCTTCTGAGGCTTGAAGCAGCGCGGCTTCCTTACGCTGACGGCGCAGCGATAAGATCACCACGATAATGGTTACCGCAAAGAAGCAGATGGCGATCGGATGCGAGAACACGCCGGTCGGATCGATCTGCGCGTGCTGTACGGCACGGCGGAAGTTCAGCTCGAAAATCGGTCCTAAGATGAAGCCTAAGATCATCGGCACATGCGGGATCTTGGCCTTGATGAGCAGATAGCCCATAACGCCGAAGACCATGACCGACCACACGTCGAACATGCGGTTGGCATTGCCGATAGCGCCGATGACGCACAGCACCATGATGACCGGCAGCAGCAGGTACTTAGGCACCTTGAGCACGCGGATAAAGATCTTGATGCCGAAGAGCTCAATTACCAGCATGGCGACGGCAGAGATGGCTAAGGCAAAGAAGATGCCGAACACTTCTACGCCGCTCTTATCGAAAATGAGCGGGCCCGGGGCAATCTGATGCACCATTAAACCGCCTAAGAGCATGGCCGTAGCGGCGTCGCCCGGGATGCCTAAGGTGAGCAGCGGGATCATGGCGCCGCCGATGCCGGCGTTATTGGCCGTCTCGGATGCTACCACGCCGTCCATGATGCCGGTACCGAACTTCTCCGGATGCTTGGACTGATTCTTGGCGGCGGTATAGGCCAGCATGCCGGAAATTGCGCCGCCGATGCCCGGCAGAATACCGATGACGATGCCGATTGCCGACGAGCGGATCATGTTGAGCTTCTGCGACCAGAACTCGGCAAAGGAGAAGCCGAAGCCCTTGATGTGCACATTGGTCTCAAGTTCAGCCTTTACCGGCTTGCGCACGTCTTCAGCGGCCTTAATCACCTCGGTAATGGCGAAGAGGCCGATTAACAGGGTTAAGAGCGAGAAGCCGGCGTTGAGGTCAACGATGCCGAAGGTAAAGCGCTTGGCCGAATCCACCGGGGCTAAGCCGACGGTAGCGAGCATCACGCCTAAAAGACCGCTGATAAGGCCCTTGACCAGATCGCGTCCGGTTAAGGAGATCACCAGCGACAGCGCAAACAGCGCTAAGGTGCAGTACTCGTACGGGCCGAACTTAATGGCAAACATGGCCAAAAGCGGGGAGACCAGCACTAAGACCAAAAGGCCCACGATGGTGCCGCAGAAGGAGAACACCACGCCTACGCCCAAAGCTTTGCCGGCCTGCCCTTTACGCGCCATCGGCGCACCGTCAAAGGTGGTGGCGATGGAGGAAGGCGTGCCCGGGATATTGAGCAGAATGGCGGCGATCAGACCTCCTGAAATGCCGCCCACGTAGAGGGCCACCAAGGTGGAAACGCCCTCAATCGGCGACATGGTATAGGTCACCGGCAGGAACATCACGATGGCCATGGTGGCGGTCAGGCCCGGAATAGAGCCGAAAATAATGCCGACGAATACGCCGAATACAATAAAGAAGAGTACGGTAGGCGTAAGTACGGACATTAAGCCGGGAATAACGTCTGCTAACATGTCTCGTTCTCCTATTCAAAGATTGCGCCGACCGGCAGCAGCACCGCCAGCCAGTAGACGAAGACGGCATAGGAGGCGACTGAGCAGACTACGGCAATGGCCAGGGCCTTGACGTAGCTGCGGTGCTCCTTGTCCATCAGGATCAGGGTCTGCGCAAAGATGTAGAGGATGCTGGAGATAATGAAGCCTAAAGGCTCCATTAAAGCCGCATAGATGAACAGCGCAGCGAAGGTTAAGAAGACTTCATAATTGGCCTTCACCCATGCGCCTAAGCTGAAGCTGCCGGATTTGGCGCCCTTCGGGGCCGGGGTTCTGAGCGAGCGCAGGATCAGCGCGCCGGCTAAAAGCAGCAGGCAGACCGCCCAGATCTTCGGCATGGTGGTGGAGTTCACCACCGCCTTGCCCATGCCGGCAAACACGCGGATGCTCAGCGCTTCGTAGAAGTACCACAACGCAAAGAGCGCCAGCACGATGCCGGTTATCAGGTCGTTACGTTTGTTATTCATGAAATTTCTCCAAATTTAAGCGTTATCGGCAATGAGGCGGCGGTAAATGCGCTTCATGTCTTCAATGCTTAATTCCTTGGGGTTGTTGTTTAAAAGGCGCGTTACCTGGGCTGCAGCTGCGGCCAGCTCGTCCACCACCTCAAGGGTGATGCCCTTGGCCTTGAGATCACAGTGAATGTGCAGGAAGGCGTTGAGGTCGTAGAGCTCCTTGACCAGGTTCTGCGCGACTTCCTCAGGGCTCTTTCCTGCCGTGTCCATGCCCATGGCCCGGGCGATGTCGCCGTAGCGCTCCAGACAGCAGGGCGCATTTTCTTCCATGATGTAGGGCATTAAGATGGCGTTCGAGAGACCGTGCGGAATGTGATAGCGGCCGCCTAAGGGGTAGGACAGCGCATGAATGCCGACGGTGCTCGAGCCTGCAATGGCAATGCCGCCGAAGCATGAAGCTAAGAGCATGTCCGAGCGGGCGGCCATGTCGCTGCCGTCGGTATAGGCTTTGCGCAGGCTGCGGGCAATCAGGCTGATGCCGCGCAGGCAGAAGGCGTCGCTTAGCGGATTGTGCTTTTTGGAGATGTAGCATTCCATTAAGTGGCACAGTGCGTCGATGCCGGTATTGGCGGTAATCGCCGGCGGCAGGCCGCGGGTCAGGCTGGCGTCCAGGATGGCCACGTCGCAGACCATCAGATCGGAAACGATGCCGATCTTCAGGTTCTGCTCGGGCACCAGGACGATGGCGTTCGGGGTGGCCTCAGAGCCGGTACCGGCGGTAGTCGGCACCATAATAAGCGGCACTTTGCGCGCCTGCGGACGCCTGCCGTCCAGCAGATCCTGCACGCTGAGATCATTTTTGAGCATCAGCGCGATGAGCTTGGCCGTATCCATAGCCGAGCCGCCGCCGATGGCGAGCACCAGGTCGGCATCAAAGCCGCAGGCCTTGTCAAAAATGGCCTGCACCTGCGCCTGCGTAGGCTCCGGCGGCACATCGCTTTCGATGCACAGCTCGTATCCGGCGGCATTTAAGATGGTCTCTGCGCCCTTGGTCAGACCAAGGCTGTAGACGCCCTTGTCGGTGACCATTAAGACGCGCCTGGCGCCGAAGGCCTTAACCTCAGAGGCGATGCTGTCTAAAGATCCGCAGCCCTCAACGATGCGGCGGATAAGTCCGATGGCTGACATTTTCTGGTTTTTCCCTCCGATTATTTCTTCCAGCGCGGGTGCTGATACACCTCAGGGTTGCACACATACGGCCACTGCTGCCCGTTGATCACCGCGACCACGCCCTTGGCAGCGCCGGTGGCGACATTGGAAGCCGCTTCCCTGGTCTGACCTGCCATGTGCGGATACACAATGACGTTGTCAAGAGTAAGGAGCGGATCCGTGGGCGGCAGCGGCTCGTGATCAAAGACATCAAGGCAGGCGGCCATGATCTGATGGTTCTTCAGCGCCTCGTAGAGATCGGCTTCATTGATGATGCCGCCGCGGGCGCAGTTAATTAAGATCGCGTTCTTCTTCATGCGCGCAAGCTGCGGCGCGGCAATTAAATTGCGCGTTTCATTGGTCAGCGGCACATGCAGCGAAATGGCATCGGCCTGCTCCACAATCGGATCGATGGTCGTGCAGTACTGATAGCCTTCAGCTTCAACTTTTTCAGCCTTGATGAAGGGGTCATAGACCATGACCTGCATGCCGATGGCTCTGCACAGCGAGGCTAAGATGCTGCCGATGTGGCCGTAGCCAATCAGACCTAAGGTTTTGCCGTAGAGCTCAAAGGCGCGGTATTCGCTGCGCATGGCCCAATTGCCTTTGCGCAGTTCGCGATCAGCGCGCACCATGTCCTTGGCGGCGGTGAGCATCATGGTAAAGGCGCATTCGGCTACCGAGCGGGTATTAGCGCCCGGAGCGATGACTACCGGAATGCCCAGTTCAGTTGCCGCCTTTACGTCCACGTTATCTACGCCCACGCCCGGACGGCCGATGACCTTGAGATTAGGACAGGCTTCCATGGTGGCGCGATCGATATGCCCGATGCGGATAATCAGGCCGTCGGCATCCTTAATGTAGGGCAGGTATTCCTCGGGCTTGCCGCCGTTGGAGACGCCGGTTTCAAAGCCGGCGGCATTTAAAATCGCCATGCCGTCTGCATGCAGCGGCTGAGTAATAATGACTTTAGGCATTGCGCACTCCTTACTTGTAGAGCTTGAAGACGTCAAGCAGTGCGTCGTCAATGGCCTTGTTCTCAACATTGGACGGAGCGCGGGCCGGACCCACGTCATAGCCCATGAGCTGAGCTGCGCGCTTGACCACCGAGTTCGGATTGCCCATCTGCATTACGTTGCGGAACGGACGGATCTTCTTCTGCGCCTCGTTGGCTTCCTCGATTTTGCCTTCCTTGAACAGGTTGTAGATGGAAACCATCAGATCCGGGAAGACGTTGGAGCAGCCGGAGATGGCGCCGGCGCCGCCGGCAAGCAGCGTCCATAAGATCAGGGAGTCGGAACCTGCCAGCACGGAGAGGCGCGGATCAGTGTTTTCGATGTACTTTAAGGTATTGTCAAAGTTGCCTGAGCTGTCCTTGATGCCGATGATGTTTTCAAACTGCGCCAGCTTCTTGACCGTCTGGAAGGCGATGTTGTTGCCGGTGCGGGCGGGAATGTTGTACAGCAGAATCGGCAGATCAGTGCACTCGGCTACGGCCTTGTAGTGGCGGAACAGATCGTCCTGGGTAATGCTGACAAAGTACGGAGAAATCACCGACAGGCAGTCAACGCCGCCCATCTTGGCTACGCGGCGGGTCAGCTCTACGGTTTCCTTGGTGGTCACGCAGCCGGTACCGGCATATACCGGAACGCGGCCGTTTACGGCCTCTACGGCGGTCTTAATGATCTCCAGCTTCTCCTCCATCGAGAAGGCATAGAACTCGCCGTTGGTGCCTAAGGCGAAAATGCCGTGCACGCCGTGCTCAATTAAGTGATTAATGAAAGCGGCGTAGGCCTTGGGATTGAACTCTTCCTTGTCATCTAAAGCGGTTAAAACCGGAGTGATAACGCCGTAAGGTCTAAACATGGTAAAACTCCTTTCACACTTAAAACTGTCAATTAAAACCTTGAAAAAACGCGCTTACTGCAGCTTGTCCTTGAATCTGGTGGCGGCCATGACGGCGCCTAAATCAAGCGCGGTATCCATGGACTCGCAGTCGGCAATGCCCTTGCCGGCAATCTCAAAGGCGGTGCCGTGATCTACCGAGGTGCGGATGCAGGGCAGACCTACGGTGACGTTGACGCCGGACGAGAAGCCTAAAACCTTGAGGGGAATATGGCCCTGGTCGTGATACATCACCACCACAATGTCAAACTCGCCTTTATTGGCCGCGCGGTGGAACACCGTATCCGGGGCAATCGGCCCGAAGACATTAATGCCCTCAGCTTTGGCAGCCTGTACGGCCGGAATGATTTCATTAATTTCTTCATCACCGAACAGCCCGCCCTCGCCGCAGTGCGGATTGAGGCCGGATACTGCAATGCGCGGGTTCTTAAAGCCCATCAGCTTTAAGGTCTCATCTGCCAAATAAATGACCTTGAGCACGCGCTCCTTGGTACAGGCATCGCAGGCCTTGCGCAGGGCAATATGGGTGGAGACGTGGATGACGCGCAGCTTGGGGCCGACCAGCATCATCGAGTAATCCTTAGTGCCGGTGAGATTGGCTAAAATCTCGGTGTGCCCAGGGTACGGGCAGCCGCCTAAATGCAGCGCTTCCTTATTGAGCGGCGCAGTGACCACGGCGTGAATGGAAAAGTCCCTGGTGCACTCGACGGCCTTGGCAATGTATTCGTAGGCTGCCTTGCCGCAGACCGCATTCACCTGCCCAAAGGGCACGTCAGCCGGGACATTGTGCAGATCTATAACTTCAATGCGCTGCGCATCAGGCTGCGCCTCGGAGGGGTGCGAAATCGCGTGCACTTCTACCTTTGCGTTGAGCAGGGCAGCAGCGCGGCGCAGCTGCTGCGCATCGCCGAACACTACCGGCACGCATTTTTGATACAGCTCAGGCTTGAGCAGTGATTTGACGGTGATCTCGGAGCCGATGCCGGCCGGATCACCCATGGTAATGCCTAAAACAGGTTTTCTCATTGTGTCGTTTCCTTCCTTAATCACGCTGGGATTAAAGCCTCGTAAATATGTAAAAAGGTTTCAGCAGTCCCGAAGGCCCCGGCTTTGCTCACTAAAACGCGGCCTTTAAGCGGTCCTGCGGCAATGGTGCAGACGGCAATGCCGTTTTCCAGCTCGCAGGTCAGCTGCAGTACATCCGCAGCTGCGGCGCGGCAGGCGTGGACGGCGGTATCGCCGCCCGTCATGACATAGCCGTCAAAGTCGCAGGCCAGCACCTGCATCAGCGCTCCCATGGTTTGGGCACAGCGCTCGCCGGCTGTAAAAAATGCGATCTGTTTTTCCTGCGCGCAGGCGCGGCAGGCGCTGACGTCCTCAGGGGACAGCGCTCCGCTGACCAGAACGCAGCGGGATCCGGACGCTTCCTGCTTAATTAAAGCGGCAAGGCGCTGCGCTTCCGCCTGTGGATCGGTTAAAGCCCCAGCGGGATCCAGCTTGAATACCGGGCAGTGCGTGCGCTCAAGTAAAACTCTGCACTGCTCCTGGCTTACTGCGCTGATGGAGCCTGAGAGCACCAGCAGGCGCGACACCTGCGGCAGCTTGAGCGCAGGAGCTGCGGTAAGGCTGCCTAAAAGCTGACTGCGCGTCAGCGCCCGGGCAAGGCCCGCTGAGCCTGCCAGCACGCAGGGCATGAGGCGGCCGGCGTAAGCGGCAGCCCGGTCCAGATCGGCCGGAGTACGGGCATTGACAATCAGCACCTCAGCGTCAGGATCTCCAACGTCCTCTGCAGTTAAATCATCAGGCAGCACCTGCGTTTTCAGCTGTGTTCCGCACTGCAGAATCTCGGGTATATAGGAGGTGGTGATCGGGCTCTTGGGGATGTGCGCCAGCTCAGTCTGCTCTAAAGGTCTGCCGTGCAGCAGCTGCCGGCCCTGCTCGGTGGTGCGGCCGGATTCCGGGAAGGCTGGTGCAAAAACGGCGGCAGGAATGTGCAGACAGCGCATTAAGGTCTCAAGTTCCGCGCCGATATGCCCGCGCAGGGTGGAGTCTACCTTTTTAAAAATAATCACGCCGTCAATCTTTGATTGAATATAATCACACGCCTGCTTCACGGCGGCGCGGGCCTCAGCTGTCGGCAGATCGCGGCTTTCAGTATCCAGCACTAAGACATCGCAGTCTGAATTTAAAGCAGTTTTAAACGGATAGATGGTGACAAAAGCGGAAAGGCCGCATTGACGCAGCTGCGCGGCGCTGTCATTAGCGCCGGTTAAGTCGTCAGCAATGATGATGATACGCATGCGGTAAATTCCCCCTTACTCGCTTTTTGCTGATTATATTTTATCGTTTTCGATTGAATACAATCACAAGCAGTAAAATGTGATTATGATCACGCAAAAAACTGCAAATTTAAATTCACCTAAGAAGCAGGCGGATCTCAGGGGATTTGATGGGGGATTCGGCTTGATCAAAGCTGATTGCTAATTGCATAATGAGATAAAAAAGACGCTTGCAGCGACAGCGCGGGAGAGTAAATGGCAGGAGACAACACTAAGGCAAAGCTGATTATTGATTATTTAAAGCTGCACAATCTGGTCACGGTGAATGAATTAGTTAAAGTCACCGGGCTGTCTGCGGCGACCATTCGGCGCGAGCTCATCCGCCTTGATAATGAGGGAGTGGTTTACCGCGTGCACGGCGGCGTCACCTTAAACCGCTACGTCCCGGCGCAGCCTACCACCTCAGAAAAGCAGGGCCGGCATGCGGCGGAAAAAGCTGCCATCGCGGCTGCCGCTGCCGCCATGATCCATCCTAATGATGCGGTAGTGCTCGATGCCGGTACCACCACCTATCAAATTGCGCTGAACATTATTAATACCCCCGTGCGCGTGATCACTCCGGATCTGCGCATCGGTCTGCTGCTGGCGGACTATCAGCAGATTGAAGTCTCGGTTACCGGCGGCTCGGTTGACTGGAGCTCGCAGTCCTGCATCGGTCCGCACGCCATTGCCATGCTGCGCTGTCTGCATCCTACCTATACCTTTTTAAGCTGCAATGCCTTTAAGGCGGATACCGGCATCACGGCGCCGACCTACGAAAAGGCCTTTATCAAATCGACGCTGCTCGCGCAGTCCTCCAAGCGCGTGCTGGTGGCTGACAGCAGCAAATACGGGCTGACGCAGCTTTATGAAGTCGGGGCGCTGAAAAATCTCGATACTATTATTACGGATAAGAATTTGGATCCTGAGGCGGCAGAGGAGATCCGCCGCTTAGGCGTGGAATTGGTACTGTGTTAAGCCCTAAAGTTTGAGGGGAAAGAGTGCAGGCGGAGAATGGACTCCCCCGCCTGCAGCCTATGTCTCAAGGAACTCGGTTTACGCTGTGTGCTGCTTATAGGCCTCGACGGTATTTTCCATTAAGGTGGCTACGGTCATGGGGCCCACGCCGCCAGGCACCGGGGTGATGTATCCGGCGTGCTCAGCTGCGCTCTCAAAGTCCACATCGCCGCACAGTTTGCCGTCAGGCAGGCGGTTGATGCCCACATCTATTACCACTGCGCCGTCCTTAATCCACGAGCCCGGTACGAGCTTGGGCTTGCCGGCGGCCACGATCACTAAATCGGCCTGCCTGACCAGCCGCTCTTCATCCTCAGGCTTAGTGAAGCGGTGCACCACGGTTATGGTCGCACCCTTTAACAGCAGCTCTAAAGCCATTGGGCGGCCCACTAAATTGGAAGCGCCGACAATGCAGGCGTTGATGCCCAAAAGGTCAATGCCGGTCTCTTCCAACAGCGTGATCACGCCCTTAGGAGTGCAGGCGCGCAGCAGCGGAATGCGCTGAGCCAGACGGCCCACATTGTATGGATGAAAGCCGTCCACGTCTTTGGCAGGATCAATTTCTTCAATTACCCGGCGCTCATCCAAGTGCTCAGGCAGCGGGAACTGCACTAAGATGCCGTCCACCTCAGGATTGGCATTGCACTGCGCAATGATCCTGGAGAGCTCTGCCTGCGTGGTATCCGCCGGCAGATCGTAGGGGAAGGAGACAATGCCTACTTCCTCGCAGGCGCGGCGCTTATTGCGCACATAGACCTGAGAGGCCGGATCGGCTCCCACTAAGATCACCGCAAGACCCGGAGCGCGCCGGCCTGCGGCAGTCAGCTTTGCGACCTCATCGTGCAGTTTTAATCGTAAATTTTTGGCAATTGCTTTGCCGTCAATCAGCTTGGCTGTCATGCTCTTATCCTCACAGTGTGCTCAGAGCATTATAAAAAACCTGAGGCCTGCGTGCTAGAGCAGGGCGCCGGCAAGCATTCTTACGCTGACGATAAAGAGCGCCACCGCAAAGATGCGCTTTAAGGTCACGGGACTGACGTTTTTGCCGAAGCGTACGCCCAGCGGGGCAAAGAGCACGGAAATGGGCACCACGCACACGGCAGCGAGCAGATTCACCAGTCCGAAGGTGCCTAAGGGGGCATCGGCCGGCGTAGTGCCGGTGGCGAGCATAATGACGGCGCCGGGGACGCAGACAAAGAGGGAGACGGCCGAGGAAGTTCCGATGGACTTGTGCGGCTCGACGGAGCAGGCATTTAAGACCGGTACGGTTAAGGTGCCGCCGCCGATGCCCAGCATCACGGAGAAGCAGGAAATGCAGAAGCCGATCAGGCGCTGCGCCATGACGCCGGGCAGATGGGCGAACATCGGCTTGGCCTTAGCGCGCAGCAGGGTATTGAGGCTGTTTAAGATCATGACGCAGCCAAAGAGGATGGCCAGCCACTCGCCGCCGTAGAAGGAGGAGATCACGGCGCCGACCACCACGCCCGCAATCAGGCCGGGGGCCCAGGTCTTAATCAGATTAAGATCGGTATTGCCTCTTTTGTGCTGGGAGATAGCCGCTGAAATGGATGTGGGGATCATGCAGGTAAGCGATGTGCCGGTAGCCAGCACCATGGCGGTATTGCCGTCGGCATGGAAGGCATGCATAAACACAAAGTAGAATACCGGCACGAAGACCACGCCGCCGCCGATGCCTAAGAGACCGGCCAGGAATCCGGCAAGGCAGCCGCAGATGATCAGGATGATGATGGTGGACATTAATTCGGCAAGATCCAGACCAAACATAAAAAAACCTCCGCACTTAAAGCTGTATCTAAGCTTAGGATTAACGCGGCGTCATTATCCGCCTAAAGGGGGCGCAAATAAATAGAAAAGCGCGGGGGAAAACAGCTGGTGCACACGGCAGAGTGGGCAGGGAGCAGGCGGCTGAAAGCGGGACCGTCTGCAGTTAAAATTTATTTGACGTGAAATCAATTAGTTAAATGGATTTTGAGCGGAAAATTAAAAATTTTTTAAAAAATTGTTTGACGAAACTGGGAACTGCCTGTATCATTTGCACCCGTTGATTACACATGAGTTCGGTGATTAGCGCAGTCTGGTAGCGCACTTCGTTCGGGACGAAGGGGTCGGAGGTTCAAGTCCTCTATCACCGACCATCTGTGTACGTCTGAGGCTCGGAGCGTCCTTAGCTCAGTTGGATAGAGCAACGGCCTTCTAAGCCGTGGGTCGAAGGTTCGACTCCTTCAGGACGCGCCAGATCTCGTAATCAATTAATCTCAGATTTTTGTCATGGTGGCTGTAGCTCAGTTGGCAGAGTCCTGGATTGTGATTCCAGTTGTCGTGGGTTCGAGCCCCACTAGCCACCCCA
>CALXNX010000060.1 GCA_944389865.1 uncultured Succinivibrionaceae bacterium | reverse complement strand
CTTTGTTGCCGCAGACCGCAGAGCGCGGAACTTGGATCAACATCCCGCGGTGCCTGTTTCCTGATAAGCGCAGTCCCCTGCGGGACTAAGGCTGGTCAACCTGGGCTTAAAGCATTTCAGCTTCAAGCCCCCGCCTCTTTAGGCGGGGGTAGTTGACCACAATTTGACCAGTACTCAGCGTTTCCGCTCATGAGCTGTGTGATGCGGCTCACCCGAGGTGCAGGATGACGCATTAAGCGGCAGCGCGCGGCTGATACAAGACTGCGGTATCTGCATGCTCGAGCTGCAGCAGCTGCGCTTTTAACGCCGTGCCGCCGGCGTAGCCCGTAAGCTCCCCGTTTTTTCCTACCACCCGATGGCACGGCACGATGATGGGTATCGGATTATGCCCGACCGCCCCGCCTACAGCCTGCGCTGCCATCCGCTGGATGCCGCGCCGCTTTGCCAGCAGCTGCGCTATTGAACCGTACGAGGTGACCTGCCCGAAAGGAATGGTCTGCAGCAGCGCCCACACTTCCAATTGAAAGGGCGTGCCCTGAAGATGCAGCGCCGGAGTAAGGCCAGGCGCAGTGCCGTTAAAATACAGATCAAGCCAGCGCACTGTTTCACGGAGCACCGGATGGGCGCTGAGATCGGAGACTTCATCGGCATCGACGAGTTCTGCCTGAAGAGCAGCGGAGGCCGAGCGCGGCGGCGGGTCGTCCAGCCGCGGCTGTTTGAAATAGAGTCCGGTGAGCCCCAGATCGTCGGCAATCAAGCCTAAGGGCCCTAAGGGCGAAGCGTATTCTGCGGTATACATTATTTTTCTGATCCTTGGTTCGCAGTTTTAGGATGGTTCAGTTCAGGCAGACCGCCGCCTGAAACCTCCCAGATGTACAGGCTGGCCACGCTGCCGTACGGACTGAAGCGGCGCTTGTATTTGGCGTAGAGCTTGGGAGTCAGCTGCCGGTGATGATAGATAAGACACAGGCCGCGGCGCAGCCCCAGATCGTCATAACTTAAGACATCCAGCCGCTGCAGCGAGAAAATCAAAATCATTTCAGCCGTCCAGCGCCCGATTCCCTTGATGGAGGAAAGCGCCTTGATCGCCTCTTCATCGCTCATGGCGGCAATGGCTGAGATATCAAATTCCCCGGAGACAATCTGCTGCGCCAAGCCGCAGATATATGAAACTTTGCGCCCGCTAAGGCCGCAGGCACGCAGTTCGTTCTCGGATGCGGCCAACATGCGCTCAGGGGTGATGCTGTCCTCCATGAGCTCACGCAGTCGGCTGAAAATCGAGCGGTGGGCCTTAGTGGAGATCTGCTGCCCGGTGATGGCAAAGACCACTGCGGTAAAGAGGTCCGGGATGACCTCGCGCTCTAAATGGCCGTAATGATCGATAAGCAATCCCATCTTGGGATCGCGGGACTTTAAGTACTCCATTTCCCGCTGTCCGTACTGCAGAAACAAAGCCGTAAGCTCCTCATGTCAGAGTGTGGAACCTGCAGTTTAGCACCAGGGAAATTGCGGGTCTGTGAGCTGGCGCTAAGATGATATAATGAGTCACCTTTCTTACCACGCGCAGGAGTACTGCGCTCACGAGGAATTTGCACTTTATGGCTCAGTTCATTTTTACAATGAATCGGGTAGGCAAGATTGTGCCGCCTAAGCGCCAGATCTTAAAAGATATTTCCCTGTCCTTCTTCCCCGGTGCCAAAATCGGCGTGCTGGGGTTAAACGGTGCAGGCAAATCGTCTTTAATCAAGATCATGGCCGGTATTGATCACGATTACGAGGGCGAGGCGCGGCCGCAGCCGGGCATTAAGATCGGCTATCTGCCGCAGGAGCCCAAATTAGATCCGGAAAAGACGGTCAAAGAGGTTGTAGAAGAGGCTTTTGCCGAGACCATTCAGGCTTTAACCCGCTTGGATGAGGTCTACGCCGAGTATGCCGATGAAAATGCGGATTTTGATGCGCTGGCAAAGGAGCAGGCTGAGCTGGAGGCCATTATTCAGGCCCATGATGGCCACAATCTGGACAATCAAATAGACCGAGCCGCCGATGCCCTGCGCCTGCCGGCCTTTGACAAGCAGATCAAGGTGCTCTCCGGCGGTGAGCGCCGCCGCGTGGCGCTGTGCCGGCTGCTGTTGGAGCGTCCTGACATGCTGCTCCTGGACGAGCCTACCAACCACTTGGATGCCGAATCAGTGGATTGGCTGGAACAGTTCCTGCATCAGTATCCGGGCACGGTAGTAGCAGTAACTCACGATCGTTACTTCCTGGACAATGTAGCCGGCTGGATCCTGGAGCTGGACCGCGGTGAGGGCATCCCCTGGCAGGGCAATTACTCCTCATGGCTTGAGCAGAAAGATCTGCGTCTTAAGCAGGAAGAGAGCGCAGAATCAGCCCGCCGCCGCTCCATTGAGCGCGAGCTCGAATGGGTGCGCCAGGGCGCTAAAGGCCGCCATGCCAAATCCAAGGCCCGCTTATCACGCTTTGAAGAGCTGTCTAATGTGGAATATCAGCGCCGCAACGAAACTAACGAGCTCTATATTCCGCCCGGGCCGCGTCTGGGCGACACAGTGCTTGAAGTGGAGCACTTAAAGAAGAGCTACGGCGATCAGCTCCTCATCGACGATCTGTCCTTCTCAATCCCCAAAGGGGCGATCGTGGGCATCATCGGCCCGAACGGTGCCGGCAAATCGACCCTCTTCCGCATGATCACCGGCATGGAGCAGCCGGACTCCGGCACTATCCGCTTAGGCGATACCGTGGTGACCGCCTACGTGGAGCAGTTCCGCGATGAGATGAACGATGACAATACGGTCTATGAAGAAATCTCGCATGGACAGGACATCCTGCGCGTAGGCTCCTACGAGATCCCCAGCCGCGCCTACATCGGCCGCTTTAACTTTAAGGGCACCGATCAGCAAAAGCGCGTGGGTGATTTATCCGGCGGCGAACGCGGCCGTCTGCAGCTGGCCAAGCTCCTGCAGGTAGGCGGCAATCTGCTGCTCCTGGACGAACCGACTAATGATCTGGACGTGGAAACCCTGCGCGCCCTTGAGAACGCACTGCTGGAGTTCCCGGGCAGCGCCATGGTGATCTCGCACGATCGCTGGTTCTTAGATCGCATCGCCACCCACATCCTCGATTACTGCGATGACGGGCAGGTGCGCTTCTTTGCAGGCAACTACACCGAGTACGAAGCCTGGAAGAAGGAAAACTTAGGCGAGGAGGCACAGCCCCACCGCCTGCGCTTTAAGAAAGTTACCGCCTAAAGCGCTCAAACGGCTCAGGTGCATTCAGAACCTGGGCCATTTTTGTGCCCGCATCCTCCCTGCAGGAAAAATCCGCTCCCGGCCCGGCGCGCGGCGCTACAATAAGTCCACCTTCAGCAAAAAGGAGTCCGGCATGATTACTCCGGCGCAGAACTTTTTAAATAAGCAGAAAATTCCCTACAAAACCTACGAATACGAGTGCACCACGCGCCGCGATTTCGGGCATTTTGCGGCAGCCGCTTTAGGGCAGGACGAGGCGCGGGTATTTAAGACCATTTTATTAGAGCATGACAAAAAGACCTATATCACCTGCGTAGTCCCGGTGACCGGTCTGATTTCCATGAAGAATACGGCCCGCCTGCTCAAGCTTAAGAATGTGGAAATTACAGATCCCAATACCGCCGCGCGCGTGACCGGCTATGTGATAGGCGGCATCAGCCCCTTTGGTCAGAAGCGCCGCACCCTTACCGTGCTCGATGAGAGCGCGCTGCAGTTCGATGAGATCCTGGTATCAGGCGGCCGGCGCGGCTTTTCCATCGGCATCGATCCTAAGCTTTTAGTCAGCGCTCTGCATGCCGTTACCGGCGACATCATGGAGCATGAGCGCGAGGATTAGAGCAGCCCGTGCTTGTTTAAATAGGCGCGAATGCCGTTCATGGTCTGCTCAGAGATAATGTGCTCAATGCGGCAGGCGTCGTGCTCGGCAATATCGCTCGGGACCCCGGCGGCGTGCTGCAGAAAGACCGTCAGCTGCTGATGACGGGAAAACACTTCATGGGCGATATGCTGCCCGTCCGGGGTAAAGACAATGGCCCCGGAGCTTAAAATCTTAATTAAACCCTGCTCTTTTAACTGTGTAAGCGCGCGGCTGACGCTGGGCTTAGTGATGCCTAATTCATTGGCAATATCCACCGCGCGCACCAGTCCTGCTTCATTGCGCTCTTTAATGACCAGAATAGCTTCTAAGTAATTTTCCCCGGACTCTGCCAGCTCGCCCTTTCTTTTGGCGGGAACTGCCTCTAAAAGCGCGTCCTGCGCGGTGGGAAGCAGAGAATGCTGCACCATTAAAAACCTGCCTTAGCTGCCTCTGTTATTTTAAAACTACGACATTGACCTTATCGCCGCGCAGCGTCAGCTGTACGGTGTCGGCCGGACTGAGCACCCCTTTGGCAACGAGGCCTGCCTGCACCACCTCGTTTAGGGTCAGTGCCGGACTTACGCGGTACTTATTGCCCCGACCGTCAGTAACCGTGCCTAACACCGGCTCTTTTGCCTGCAGACCGATATTGCGCTGCTTGGACAAAAGACCGATTTGCTCTAAGCGATTGATAAGACGATATACCGTGGCAATGCCCAGATCGGGGACGTACTCGCGCGCCTCGTACCACAGCTCCTTGGGCGAGGCGGACTGTCTTTTGAGCATAATATCAATGATGTGGCGGCGCTGTACCGTCATGCGCAGACCGCTGTCCTCCAGCTTGCGCAAGGTGGCATCGGAGATCTTGCCGACGGCATACTGCTGATCTTTGTCTTCCAAGATATAACCTCTGCAGAGAACCTAGTCTTAATAATTACATGATACCGCAGAGGGCACAATTCAAGCGCGGCGCAGGTCAAAAAGCGGATAAAAAATCCCGGGCAGCCTAAGGCAGCGGCCCGGGGGCAAAGCTCAGGCGGCCAGCCGCCCTTTCAAGGAGTCTCGCGGTGAGATTCTATTTTCCCGGCTGAAAGATCCGAGCAGCAGCCCTTATTTCTGCGGGCGCCGCTGCAGCCGCACCCGCAGCCCCCGCCGGAGAACTGTTTGACGATGCGCTTCAGACCGATATACATCAGCACCATGACGGCGACAGCAAGCAGCGCACTTATTATTCCAGAGCTCATAAGCACCTCCCGGCCAAATACGTAGATCAGATCTGCGGTGCAGCGGACGGATGCTTAACCCTCCTTGGCACCGCTTACCTTACCTTTGACTAACAATGGTTAGCTTAATGCAACTTAAGACCAAAAGCCAGCGCAGCAGCGGCTTTCAGGCGATAAAAGTTCGCACTCAGACAAACTGCGCGTAAATATAGCCGGCGCAGAAAATAAGCAGCAGCAGCGCGCCGCACAGCTTTAAGGCCAGCTTCGAGGCGGCCTTATGCGTATGCCGCAGACCGCGGCGCTTAATTTCCGCGTGATTGATGCTCTGCTGCAGCTCGGAGGCATTGGCCGGTCCGCGTTCATCCGGCCGGCCGGCGGAGGCTGCATAGCCCTTGACCGTATGATAAATAAAAGCATAGCCCATAAAATGGCGCAGCTCGGAACTCTCACTTACCTCCAGCAAAGTGTTTCCGCCCAAGGCGCGGCACAGGGAAGCCAGCTCCGCACGGGCTTTGCCCAGATCGCGATTGGTTTTGGACAGCTGCAGACGCCCCACATCCAGGATCTCGTACCCATCACGCAGATGCGTCGGCTCAAAAGACACTGCATCAGGCAGCTGATAGGTGCGATCATCATCAGGATCAACCAAACGTTCGGGCTTTAAGTCCCGCACCCTGCCGTCAATGAGCTTGAAGGAGGCATTAAGCCCCACGGCCAGCGCGGCAAAATCCTCGGGATCGTCCAAGGCCTTAGTGGAAAAGTTATAGTGCTGATCGCTGTCAACAAGCGTGACGGCGCCTGTCTGGTCAATAAAATTTAAAGCGCTGATATAACCCTGCATAGAAATTTCTCCAACTGCCAGCATTGTGCAGAAAGCGGAGGGCAAAAACAAGCGCGCCGCTGCAAATCTCTTTACAGCGGCGCGGTTCTAATCAGAGAGCGTAAGGACGCTGTTTTATTCGACCTGAAGATGGTGAGACCGGCTGCTGCGCATTAAACGCAGGTGCTGAGCAATAATGGAAATGCCCACGGCCACCATCAGAAGGGCCATGACCAGCAGGAACAGACCGGAGCTTACCAGGACTAAGTTCGAGCCCCACTGCTGCTGCACGATCTGCACAATGCCCCACAGGCTCATCACCAGCATGAAGATCATCGGGAAGAAGGCGATGTACCACTTGCTCTCCTTCATGAGGAGGTAGAGGGTAATGGCGAGGAAGGTCAGCGCGGCCATCAGCTGATTGGAAGCGCCGAAAATCGGCCAAATAGAAGCGGCAGAGCCTGACAGCGCCATCAGCATGGAGCCGCCCACGATGATGAAGGCTGCGATGTAGGTGTTGGTGATGGTTCTGCGCCACGCGGCCATGGGCTTTACCGGGGCTGCAGCGCCGTCAGCCTGCTCAGCGCGGCGCGGGCTGAAGACTTCCTGCCACAAAAAGCGGCCTAAGCGGGTCGCAGTATCGAGGGAGGTCATCATAAAGGCGGAAATGGCCAGCGAAATGAAGATGCGGGCATATACCTCCGGAATGCCTAAGGCAGCGGAGAAGGAGGCGATGCCGGCGGCAAAGGCCATCGGCTGATTTTTGCCGGCCTCAAAGAATGCTGCCGGATCCATGGACATCACGGCCACTAAGGCCATGACGCCTAAGATGCCTTCTACAATCATGCCGCCGTAGCCGATAGGCACTAAGTCTTTTTCAGAATTGATCTGCTTGGATGTCGTACCCGATGCCACTAAGGCATGGAAGCCCGAGCAGGCGCCGCAGGCAATGAAGATGAACAGCGCCGGGATCATGTCGGTCATCTTGCCGTCGGCAGTAACGGCCGCCCAGCCGTTAAAAGCCGGCAGCTTGATATCGGGGTTGTAGGCCAGAATCGAGACGAAGCCTAAGAGCAGCATGCCGTAGAGCAGATAAGAGTTTAAGTAGTCGCGAGGCTGCAGCAGCCACTGCACCGGCACTACCGAGGCGGCGAAAATATAGACGGCCAGCACCGCAATCCACACGTAGGTGGCAGTCTGAGAGCTCAGGCCAAAGGCCGTTAAGTCAAACGGCAGCGCGTTGCCTAAGGCCACGGTTAAGAACACCAGCGGCACAAAGATGATGGAGGCGTTGCGCAGGCTCATGCCGCCTTTTAAGGTGGTGAGCGCAAAGATCGGGGCCATGCAGATAAATACCAGCGAGGCCGTAGCCACAGCCGGAATAGAGGTGAACATGCCTGCGATCAGCAGCGTGAAAATAGCCACAATTAAGATCAGACAGGCGATGCAGAAGATTAAGAAGATCTGGCGGCCGGCAAAGCCCATTAAGCGCTCCATAATGGAGGAGATGGACTTGCCCTGATTGCGCACGGAAATGGTCAAAGCGGCAAAGTCATGGAATGCGCCGACAAAGACGCAGCCTGCTAAGATCCAGATTAAAGCGGGGAGCCAGCCGAAATACGCCGCCATGATCGGGCCGACAATGGGGCCGGGGCCGGCAATTGAGGCAAAGTGATGGCCGAAAAGCACGATGCGCGGTGTCGGCACGTAGTCAATGCCGTCGTAATTAGTATGCGCCGGGGTAGGACGGTTCGGATCAACAGCGAAAACGCGCTTTAAAAAACCGCCGTAAACAAAATACGCTGCCACAAAATAGGCAAGACAGATGCAGAACAACAAACTGCCGGTCATGTTAAAACTCCATCAGGCAGAAAGCCTGGGCGGGATGCTTGAAGCGTTCCCAAACAAAAACGAGTCCAAAAACCTAAAGTCTCAGGAAAAAGCGCCGCTCTTTTTTAAAGGCGGGAGGGGAGCCGCTGCCGATTGCTGCGGCTTAACAGTGCACGTGCTGACCGATGGGCGCAGGTGCGCAGAGAACCTGTCTGGATAAAAGAGTCCTCTGCCTGAGAGACGCTATTATGCGCTTTTAAGAGACAGTGCACAAAAAAGCATGCGCTCTGCACTAAAATGATCCGCAAAAGAACAGACAGCTCAGCCTGCTGCGGCCTTAATGCCGGATCTTAAGCTGAGGCAAAAGGGACGGATAACAGACTGCCCTGCTGCCCGCCGCTTTCGGCAAAAGCGCGCATGCGCTTAGTGCACTCGCGCAGATCAAGACTCTCAGCTTCACTGCGCTCAGCGTAGCTGCGCAGCGCCTCCTCATCATGGGCAATCTCGGGGGGCACCAGCCCTGAGCCCACCAGGCACGAAGGCATCAGGCAGAATAGATGCTCTTCCTTTTTCATCACGGTCAGGCGGTGCTTAAAGCCGTCTTCCTGGGCAGCATACAGACACTGCATGCCCTGCTCCAGGTTCAGACTGTCAAAGGGAGCAGAGGCCTGCGCGCTTTTGGCAAGTCCGCTTTCCCCTGCATTGAGCTTACGCCCAAGATCTGTCGGCGCCTCCTGGGGTGCCGGAGCTTCATGTAAAGTCCGGCGCCCGTCAGCCAGGAGGTCAGTCGCCTGCTGATGGGGCAGGAGCGTAAAGGAGCGCGCTCCCGGCCCGTATCCAAAGGCCTGAGCCATCAATTCCGCGGCTGCAGCTAAAGTGCTGCTGCCGTCCAGTGCAATTAAGCGCCAGCGCGGGGCGCTTAAGCTTTCAATTTTGATTAAATACTGCATAAATATCCTGTTGCTGCTTATGAGCTCCCGCTTACTGCACGGCCTGTACAGTGATAGTGCCATCGCCGCCTGTCTTCTGATCCCCGCCCTTCAGCTCAGCTTGAGGCAGCTGCTGCGGATCACTTAACACTTTGGCACCGACGAGCGGATTTAAATCAGCAAAGCTCCAGGCGGCAGCGCCGACGCTTCCCCAGATCACCGCGCGGCCGAAATACTGTGCTGCCAGCTGCAGCTGCGGCTTGATGGCCATCGGACGCAGCGCGAACATGCCCTGCAGATAGGTGAGCACCGGATGATCTTTAAACTGCGGCATCTCTTCCATTTTGGCCTTAACATGCTTATAGATCTGCAGCTGACGGATAGACCAGCCTAAATCCTCATGGCTGTGCAGCACATCCGGACGCTGGCTTGCCAGCGTAAAAAGACTGTTCCAGAACAGCAGCGGACTTAAATCGGAAGGTAGATTTTTGACCAAAGACTGCGGCTCTGAAAGGCCGTTGGCGCAGCCGTAGATCACTATAAAGCTGACAGCCTGCGTGAGCACATAATCTTCTAAATCCGAAAGCTTCGGGCGCTTGAGTTTCCCGCACAGCCGTGGCAGATAATCAAGCAGTACGGCGGCAAAATGCTCATGGGCCATCTGCCCCTGCTTAACAAGGCCGAAATCGCGTTTGCAGCGCCGATGCAGAGCGGTCAGCGACAGTCCGCCGCTGGTGCCCGTAAAGAACGGGCGGCTGAAATTGTTATAGGTGTCGCCGGCTAAAAGTTCCGTGGTCATCAGATCAAAATTAGGGACCAAGGCCATGCGCAGATACTTTTCGGATAAATGCAGATCGGCTGGCAGAATGATGCCGTAAAAATACATGGCCGCGATCACCCAGCAGCTGAATTGATCCCCCTGCTCGGCCTGCGCAAAAGTCTTTTTCATTTCAGTAATAAAGGGCAGCGTGCGGCCGGAGGCCTGAGCATCCAGTTTTTCAAGATCATCGCCCTTAACATTGAGCCCGGACCATTTTGCCAGCTGCCAGCAGGAGCAGGCCAGCAGCGGCTTGTCTGTGAGGTACAGCTGCGCCAAAGCGGTATAAGCGCCGGTGTTGCCGGCAAAGATCTGCGACCAGGCAAAGCCCAGCAGCTCCGTGCGCGTTTCCTTATCTCTAAGCCGGTCCAGGGACACGGCTGCTTTTACCTGCATCTTGATCCAGCTCCACATCTGCAGTTCATCCACCCGTACTCCTTCGCCGGTTAAATGCCAGATCTCGCGCAGCTGTTTTCCTAAATGCGGCAGTTCCGGATCATGGATATTTTCCACGTCCTCGGTAAAATAGATCTTCTCCAAAAGCTCCTCCGCCCACGAGTTGGACCTGCGGGCCTGCTTCATGATTTCAGGGATGAGCTTTAAGATGCGCTTGGACAAGTACCCATCCTGCGCCATGCAGATGGCAGAGGCAAAGCCGCAGCTCCAGCCCTGCTCAATGGCGCTGATCGCTACATCCCAGAACAGCGCGAGCATATAGCGCGAGTATTCGTCAAGATCCTGGGTGTGCATTAAGTGCTCGGCATCCTGCGCCACTACGGCACGATGGGCATATAGAGGCCCGTTCGGCTCCTCTTCCTCGCGATCCAGCCCGCTGTGCAGGAAAAACGGCCAGGCAAAGCTCTGCTCATAGAGTAAAGAGGACTCAGAATCAAGATGTGCAGAGTACATAACAGCCGCTAAGATGGCGGTCTGCTCAGCATAGGGCAGCGTCACCAGCTCCATGGAGGCAAAGTCATCGATATAGTCCATCAGGATGCCGGATTTGAGCGAGAACGGCGCATGTTCCGCAGTTCGGCGGAACAGCTGCCGATCGGTAAGCTCACTTAACGTGCAGCGTCCCTGCTGCCTGCGGACTCTGTCAAACTGTATGCTGGCGCTTAACATATTGTAAAAGAGCGTGCCGGCGGCACTGCGCTGACGCTCCGTGCCGTCAGGCAGAGTTTCCTTGAACTGATGGTCAAAAGGCACGCACACCAGCGCATCAGCAAACTTCTGCATTTCATAGATAGACCAGGCCCTGAAGGTCGAGGCGGCCAAAAGATAATTGCAGCCGGAGTTGTCATAGGGCTGCATGGCAATAAAGACGCTGTAGGCCAAATAAGCCAAAGGATGACCGCACAGCGCCGCATAGGTGAGCCACCCGGCCGCCTGATAATGGTCAAGCGGCACATGGGTGCCGGTGAGTCGAGCCATGCCGAACATAAAAGCTGCGTGAGCCGAACAGCCGATCATCACCTCCTGCGGGCCGGACAGATCCGGATGGGTGGCCTCAAGGCACAGCAGCGCAGCGCGATAAAGCATCACCTGCGGCTCAGTTCCCAGGAATAAATAATTCTCATCGTCCAGCAGTCCGGCGGGAGGAAGGGGTTCCGGCATTGTTTCCAGGAGCAGGATATCAAGGGCCCCGTGCATGAGCACTGCCTGCACCTGCTGATCCGTGAGCTTCTTTTTGCCGGACAGAATGTCGCGGGCGAGTTTAGTGTCGGGGAAATAGCCGGGATTGACATCATGAATGAAGTTTAAGATGCTCTGCGGGCCCTGATCTTCAATAATTGAGGACATGATGGCCATCACCTGCGGGGGCAGATAGAAATTGCGGCTTAACTTATAGATCTGCTCAAGGGCAGGGTTGCAGCGATCTGCGCCGGTGAACATCTCATAAGTCTCAGCGCAGCAGTCCTCCTCATGCTCGATGATTATGCGCACCAGAGCTTCAGTCGGAATGGCGCGGCCCTGCGGATCACTGGGGGCACTGAAGGCCCAGGCCGACTGCTGCACCGTCTCCTCATCAAAGTCCGGCAGAACTTCAAAATAGGCGCGATTGCTGATATCAATTAAAGCGCTTAATTCCTTTAAAAGCTCAGAAGACAGCTGATCCCGTGACGGTTCAGGTCCGTAAATGGCCGCGGCCAGCCAATAAAATGCCGTATTTAAAGGATCTGAGTCTCCCACATGATTGAGTTCAATCCTGGTATCAGCGCTCTGCTGATAAAAGCTCTCGGCCTCAGCCTTAAATTTGCAGGCACGCGCATAAGCCTCCTCCCTGCTTACCTGATCCTGCGGAGCAGTCTGATCCAGCCCGAGATCAAAAAACGCGCTTTCAATCTCGTGCATCAGGGCATGAAGCTCAGTGAGGCTGTTTAAATTATCCAGAATATTAGACTTTTTATTATTGGACTTTTTTGCATTCGTGCGGGAACGGCGGCGAGAGGTCATAGCGGCTCCTAGGACATTAAAACGAATTGTCTAAAACCATTGTCAGACAAAAAACCGCGCTTTGCAAAGGTGAAATGAACAAAGTGCGAACACCGGATGAGAAAAAGGCGGATCTTTTATTCAGGCGGCAAGGCTTTTTGAGCAGCAACAGGCTGCAGGAACAGATGCTGTGCGTGGCGTCCCAGAGAGGATTTGAACCTCCGACCCCGCGCTTAGGAGGCGCGTGCTCTATCCAGCTGAGCTACTGGGACTTACAACGGGCTTTATTTTAACAGTTATGATGCCAAAAGTCCCCATCCTCTTCCAGGGTGTGGATGAATGGCATCCTGACATGCTGCGTTTTGCTTAGGTTCAGCGTACATTATTGAGTATGAGAACAGACAGAGCAGTAAGGAAAACTCGATAACAGCAATAGAGAGGTTTTTCTCCGCATCTGTCCGGGCTGCAGGATTGAACTCAGCGGGCGGGGCATCCTTAGGGGCGCTTAAGGAATATATCGCAAAGCAGGGGATGGATTAAGCAGGTGGCAAATGTTCCGGTCATTAAATGTCTGCAGTACAGAATATATCCTGACAGTGCGCAGCAGATTTTGATATGGAAGACCTTCGGCTGCTGCCGCTGGATGTGGAATCATCTGCTGGACGAGCGCATACAGTC
>CALXNX010000059.1 GCA_944389865.1 uncultured Succinivibrionaceae bacterium | reverse complement strand
CCGCCCATGGAGACGGTCTGCAGGGCCAGACTGCGCTGATGTTCTCTGCGCTTTAAGGCCGCATGCTGCTGCAGCTTGATGAGCTTATACTCCAGCTTTAAACAGCGTTTGCTCTTAACCCATGGTTTCTGCTCTTTCCTCGGTTTGGCGGTGCCGTCGGCATTGCAGTTGTCCGGATTATTGGCTCTGCGGCTGCGGTCTAAGGCCTGCTGAAGCTTCCTGATTTTCTGCAGCTGTTTTTCAAGAGACGGGTCTATAAGGTCACAGAGCATGGCCTGCTGGGGATTTACTGCTGCCAGGGTGCTGATGCCGGCGTCAAGTCCTACGCGGATGTCCTTATAGGGCAGACCGGTCTCCTGCTCTAAAGCCTTGATGCGCTCCTGTACTTTCTGCTGACCGGGGCTTAAAGGCTTGGGGCCTGCAAATACGATGTATAAATAGTACCTTCTGCTCCCGCCCTTAGTCTTGGAAACGAGCATACAGTACTTAACCTTACAATGGTCCAGGCAGTAGTTTAGATATTCATCCTGCACCGGTACCGGCAGCGGGAAGCTGCGCCTGCCGAAATGCAGTTCGCGCTTAGAGGCTTTGATATGAAGTCCGCAGTCATTGCTCTTGTGCGGAACCGTGAAGGGATAGCGGGCAGAACGGAATCTGACCCTGCGGGCATCGCCGAAGCGCAGGCGTCTTATCGTCTGGAAAACCCGGGCTCCAATGGCTTCACATTCCTTAGAGCAAAGGTTCTTTTGGTAGATGCGTCCCTGCACCCGGGCCAGAGTCTGCAGATCATATTCAGTAAGGCCGTATTTAGTTTCAAGGCCGCAAAGCTCAGCAGTGAGCTCCTTATACCTGGGACTGTCCTTAGCTGCATCACGCTTTTCGTTGAGCAGCTGCCTGAAGCGCGGGTCTGCCTGGAGCTTATGGTAATTTTTGAGGGCAATTCCTAAGGTCAGGTTGTAAAGAGTTCGGCCTGTATTCTCCTTTGCCCGGCACAGCGCCGCCAAAGCGCTGTCGTGCTCGGTATCAAGCTTAACCGCTAAGACAAAGGAAGGAGTGGAGGCTCGGCCCATCTGCAGATTTACCTCTAAATAACCATGCCTTCATTCTATCACCAGCCGTCAGCTGAGACTGTCGGCAGCATCCCAAAATTTAACTTTCAGCTTGACGCCGCATGGGCTAAGATAAAGCAGGTCACATCTATATCAAGACCAAAGAATATTATTCAGATTTACTGCTCAAAGGCGGAAAAAGGAGATCAGGCGCAGATTTTGAAGATTACTGCAGCGTGGCGCTGATTTGGCGCGCACAGGCCTGCAGCTTGTCGAGCAGTTCCAGAAAAGGCAGATCCTTATACTGCGCCTTGACGCCGGTGACGCTGATGGCAGCGGCAATCTGTGATGGGGCCGCAAAAACCGGCACGGCATAGCACACTACGCCCTCATTGTCCTCTTCCTCATCGCAGGCAAAGCCCTGCAGACGCACCTGATCCAGCTCTGCATAGAGATCCTTGATAGACGTTAAAGTGTGCTCAGTAAAGCGCTCAAAGGGGAGCCTGGCCTTGATGATGCTGTCGCGCAGATCCGTGGCTGAAAAGGCCAGCAGCACTTTGCCCAGGGCAGTGCTGTGAACCGGCAGGCGCTTGCCCACATAGCTGCGCACGATCACCGTGTACGGACTCTCCAGCTTGTCCAAATACACCGGCTGCATGCCCTCTAAGATGCCTAAATGACAGGTAAGGCCGGTAGCATCGCGCAGCTTTGCTAAGGCGGGGCGTGCGGCGTCCTTTAAATCGTAATGGGTATAGGCAGACTGGCCGTATTGATAGAGCCTGAGTCCTAGGGCGTATTTATCCCCCTGCATCCGCACTAAGCCGTGCTCAATGAGGCTGGCTAATTGGCGCGATAAGGTGCTTTTGGGCAGATTGGGCAGGGCTGAAAGTTCGGTAAAAGTCGCAAAGCCGTGCTCACTTAAATAATCTAAGATGGCGACGGCCTTATCTAAAGCCGGAACGGCGGTAGATGTAATCGAATCAGTCATCTCGGTCATGGGTGCGATTTTACCGCGTACTGAAAAAATAAAAAAACCGCATTAAAGCGGCTGTTTCGTATGGATGGTGCCCAGAGCGGGACTCGAACCCGCACTCTCGCGAACTACCCCCTCAAAGTAGCGTGTCTACCAATTCCACCACCTGGGCAAATTTGACGGTGCACATAATAGCAAAATTTAAGGCATTGTAAACAGTAAGAGCAAAATATTTTCTGATCTTACTGTTTTGTAAGTAAATTTTCTTATATTTGCGGCGCTGCCTAAAATTTAAGTGCGGTGCTGGTTTTTTGCTTCAGACCTTTTAACTCAATAACTGAAGGCCAGCTCCGCATCAGTCAGCAGTACGCGCTCCTGCCCGGTCAGCAGTTTGTGATAAATGGCATCATACAGCAGCACGTTCTGCACATATTTGCGCGTTTCGGCAAAAGGAATATTTTCCACGTACATGGCCGCATCGCGCTTGAGACCATCCTTAGACTCCCAGCGATAGATGCGTCCTGGACCTGCGTTATAGGCCGCAGCTGCCAGAATCCGGTTATTGCTGAATTTATCCAGCATATCACGCAGGTAAGCTGCGCCTAAACGGACGTTTACCGCAGGCTCGGTGAGGCTGCGCACTCCGTTGTAGCGCCATTTATTCTGCCGCGACACCATTTTTGCAGTAGCCGGCATCAGCTGCATCAGTCCCACGGCTCCTACAGGTGATTTAATGGCGGGGTTCAGCATACTCTCCTGGCGCGACACGCCGTACATAAAGGACAGCGGGACATTCTGGGCCTGCGAGTTCTGCTGATAAATGTCCTCATAGACGATAGGGAAGCGGTAGGCTAAAGCATCCCAGCGCTTGGAGCACACCACGCTGTCGATAGCGTAGCGGGTATTGCCGCTGCGCAGCGCCCATTCCGCCATAAGAAGCGCGGTCTGTTCATCTGAGTACTTTGCAATCTCACGCCATTCATAAACAGCATTAGCGTCATCCATGGCGTACAGCTCAAAGAAGCGCGTCACCGCCTGATCGCCGTGAATCGGCCATTTGGCTCCGGCGCTGAGACTTAATTGATTGTAGGCCGGCTTAAGATTTAATTCCTGCGCGGCCAAAAAGCCGAAGAAGCTTCTATCTGCGGCAACCTCTTTTAAAATCTGCTTACCTTCTTCACTACGGCCGGTCTGCAGCGCGGCGCGTCCCTTCCAATAGCGCCAATTGATCTCGGCCGCAAAAATCTCATCCACATGATTTAACAGCTGATAGACGGTTTCCCACTGCCCAAACCAGATGGCACGGCGCAGCCGCTGCTCCTTAATATAGGGAGTCCACCCTACAGCCGGAAGATGACTGTCCACCCAGGCCACATCTTTTTGCGTACGTCCGCGCTCTAAAAAGCGCAGAGAAATTAAGCGGGTAATAGTCAGGAGTTCGCTGTCGCTGGGCTGAGCCTTGCGGATAAAATCATTTAAATGCGCCGCAGCATCGTCAGGGTGATAATTGGCAAAACGCGCGTAAGCCAGCGCCGCAACGCGCCGATCCGCTGCGGTTTGATACTGCTGCGCGAAGATCTGCTGCGGCTCGTCGTAAAACTCCATCTGCGCCTTAGCCTTGGCCGCAAAAGGAGTATAGGAAAGCTCCTCTGCCAAACGTTCAGTCAGTTCCCCCTCAAAGCGTGAAACATAGGCGCGCTCGAATTTCTCCAGCTTTAAACGTGCGGTCAAATACCCTTTTTGATCAAAGGTCGCCAAAAGCCCAGAGCACTTGCGCGGCGCGCCGTCTAAATCAATATAGAGTGCGGCAGCAAAGGCCACTGCTTCCTCAGAGCCTCTTCCGGTCTGCCAGGCTGACTCGTAATAGCGGCAGAGTTCATTCTTTTGGGCAAAGCTCAAAGAATCATATGATCCGCCTTCAGGTTTCCCCTCTAAAGTCATCAACTCATACAGCTGCGGATAAGCGTGATTTTCCGCCAGAAAATCTTCGTAGCGGGAGGCAAGCAGATCCCCCAGTTCATGCTGACGCCCCGAGCGGATAAAACTTAAGACCTGCGGGTATTTATCCAGCGATGGATCACTTGAGAGCAGATAGTAATCCAGCCATACTTTTAAAGGATAGTCTTTGAGCACCGTGTTCATCAGGCTGGTACCGGTGCTGATATCGCCGGCTTTAATTGCACGCCTGGCAGTCTGATAGGCATCGCGCTGCTCTTCAATGCTGTAGCGCGCCCGAGGGCTGGAACTGCCGCTGCCGACGGATGGCTTTAAATCGGAAACTGCAGCAGCGGGAACAGACAGGGCGGCATACAATTCCGCTGCGCCAGCCATGCTTCCAGCACACGCTGCCAAAACCAAGGCTGCCGCCAGAGTCGTCAGCCTCCGGCTTAAATTCTTTAACGCACCATACCGCATTGCACACCTCATGATTGAAGTCCTGACGCTGCTCCGGCGTCGGCCGCACTCACTTTCTCTTGCTGCAGTTATTTAGAAGTTTTCGTCTTATTGAGAATAAAACTAATGATAGCGCAAAAATTAGCCGTCTGCGGGCCGCGAGCCGTACTTTTGTCCATACTTTGAGCAAAAATCCGCCTCAAACAGCTGCTGAAAACAGCGCAGGCTGTCTCTGGTGCAGAAGACAGCCTGCATTTGAAGACTGCAGCCTGAATTCAGGCTCAGCGCTTATTTGCCGAAGATGGCTGCATAGCCTGCAGCCAGCAGGATGGCGATCACCACCGGCAGTACAAAGCGGTAATACCAGTAGAAGAAGGCCGGGATCTTCGGCCCTTTGCCGGTATTAGCTTCCTTTAAGTAGTTCTTAAAGCCCATGCCGGTCTTAGCGGTAATGAACAGCACAAAAAGCATCGAGCCTAAAGGCAGAATATTATTGGAAATCAGGAAATCCTGAAAATCCAGAATGGTGGAGCTGCCGCCTAAAGGATGGATGAAATCCAGGTAGTTAAAGCCCAATAAGCACGGCATCGCCAATACCATGATGATGCAGAAGTTCACCACCACGGCTTTGACGCGTGAACAGGAGAACAGATCCATCGACATGGCGATGATGCTCTCAAACACCGCAATTAAGGTAGAAACTGCAGCAAAGAGCATGAACAGGAAGAATAGGCCGCCCCAGAATGCGCCGCCTGCCATATTGGTAAAGACCGTATTCAGGGTGATGAACAGAAGGCTCGGGCCGGAATCCGGCTGCACCGCATAGCTGAAGCAGGCCGGAAAAATCACGAAGCCCGACAGCAGCGCCACGGTGGTATCAAGGCCGCAGATGAAGGTAGCTTCCTTAGCTAAGGTGTGCTGCTTGTCCATATAGGTACCGAAAATCTCAATAGAGCCCTGCCCTACCGATAAAGTAAAGAAGGCCTGTCCCATAGCCGCCCACAGCACTTCCATAATACCGTGCTCTTCCAGCTTGGACCAGTCAGGCTTTAAGTAATACTCAATACCGTCAGCAAAGCCCGGCAGAGTAATGGATCTTAAGGCCATAAAGATCAGCAGAACAAAGAGCAGGATCATCATCGGCTTGGTAATGCGCTCAACTCCGCGCACCACGCCCATGGCCACAATGGCAAAAGATACGAAGATCACTGTGGTCATGCACACGAACATGGTCAGGGGATTGGCCAAAAGCGAGGTAAATTCGGTCACGGCCTGCTCATGGGTTAAGGCATGATCAAAGCCGCCCAAGAAGGAAGTTACGCAGTAATACAAAAGCCAGCCCGTAATAAGGCCGTAGAAGGACATCAGAATATAAGAGCCGGGGATCTGCCAGTATTTATTCCAATGCCACTTGCTCTTCGGCCGCTCTAAAACCTCATAGGCGCGCGCGATGGAGCGGCGCGAGGCGCGGCCGACTGCCAGCTCAATGGTAAGCAGCGGCATGCCGACGCCCAGGAGAAAGCATAAGTAGATAATGACGAAAATAGCGCCGCCGTACATGCCGGTGATGTACGGAAAGCGCCACACGTTGCCGAGGCCGATAGCACAGCCTGCGGCAATCAGTAAAAAGCCTAAGCGGGTTTTAAACTGTTCACGATCGGACATGGTTTTATTCCTTGATTGCCGATTGATGGTCTGCAGCAGCCGCAGCCCCTAAGCAGGATTTGCGGCCGCCGTTTAAAGGTTATGCCTTACCTTTTAAATTACTTAAAGAATACACCGTAATAGCTGTTAACGATGAGGAATAAGATCACTGCCGGCAGCACATAGCGGTAATAGCTCACCCCCCAGGTCGGCAGCTTCATGCCTTTGCCGCGATTGGCTTCCTTAATGAAGTTCTCAAAGCCCCAGCCTCCGCGCCAGCAGATGAAGGCTAAGTAGCAGAACGCGCCTAAAGGCAGAATATTGTTGGAGACGATGAAGTCTTCTAAGTCAAGGAAGGTCGAATTGCCGCCTAAAGGATGCACATCGCTTAAATAGTTAAAGCCGAATAAGCACGGCATGCCGATAGCCATGATCACCACGAAGTTGATCATCACCGCCCGGCGGCGGGAGGTTGAGAAGTATTCCATGGTGATGGCGATGATGTTTTCAAACACTGCAATTAAGGTTGAGAGCGCGGCAAAGAGCATAAAGAGGAAGAACAGCCCCCCCCAGAATGCGCCGTTCTCCATGTTCGAGAATACTGACACTAAGGTGACGAAAATCAAGCCCGGCCCCTGTCCCGGCTCCACCGCATAGCTGAAGCAGGCGGGGAAGATGATCATGCCCGAGAGCAGCGCCACTATGGTGTTGAGCACCATGATGGAAAAGGACTCAGAGAGCAGAGTGTGATCGGAATCCATGTAGGTAGCGAAGATCTGCATCGCTCCAACACCGATGGACAGTGAGAAGAAGGCCTGCGCCATGGCTGCGGAAATCACTTCGAGCAGACCGTGGCTGGTTAAATTGTCTAAATTGGGATACAGGTAATAAGCCATGCCTTCTTTAAAGCCCGGCAGCGTGAAGGAACGCAGAGCCATAAAGATGAGCAGCAGGAAGAGGATGATCATCATGGGCTTGGTAATGCGCTCTACACCCTTGCGCAGACCGCAGGCGCAGATGCCGAAGGACACCGCCGTTACTGCAATCATGTTGACCAGCATGTCAGCGGGTGAAGCCAGGAGCGCGCCGAAAGCAACGCCGGCTTCTTCAGCCAAGGTATTTACGCCGAACTCGCCGGTAAAGCCCTTAATGCAGTAAAAGAGCATCCAGCCGGTGACCACGCTGTAGAAGGATAAGAGCACGTAATTGCCTAAGATCATCCAGTATTTATTTAAATGCCAGTGAGTGCCTTTCTTTTCCAGGGCCTCAAAGGACTGCGCTAAAGATCTGCGGGAAGCGCGGCCGATGGAGAACTCCATGGCCAAAAGCGGAACACCGAAGAACACTAAGAAGAATAAATAAATCAGCACGAAGATAGCGCCGCCGTACTGACCGGTAATAAAGGGGAAGCGCCAGACGTTGCCCAGTCCAATGGCGCAGCCTGCTGAAATCAGCAGAAAACCCAGACGTGTGGAGAAATGCTCGCGGGTAGGCATGATCTCACCTGTTTTTAATGTTAAAGCCCTCCTTGCAGAGGGCCGGTATAAAAAATTTACTCAGCCTGCGGCGCTTGATGAGTTCCCGCAGGCTGCATCATCTGCTCAGGATAACAGCTTAAAGCTCATCGGCCGGATCTTCAGTCTCTGCCGGTGCGGCAGCTTTAGCCGCTTTAGCGCGCTGCTCATCAGTAATAGCTTTGATGGACAGACGAATGCGGCCGCTGTTGTCAATATCCAGCACGCGCACGCGTACGGTATCTCCAACGCGCAGATAATCGGAGACATTGTCTACGCGATCATCGGCGATCTGCGAAATATGCACTAAGCCGTCGCGATTGGGCAGGATGTTGACGAAGGCGCCGAAATCGGTGATGCGGACTACCTTGCCGTCGTAATCCTTGCCGACCTCAACCTCAACTAAGAGTTCGTTAATCATGGAGATCACCTGATCGGCCGAGCTCTTGGAGGCGGCAGAGATACGCACCACGCCGTCATCATTGATGTCAATGGAGGTATTAGTAGCAGTCTGAATGGCGCGAATGTTGAAGCCGCCCTTGCCGATAATGTCCTTGACCTTCTCAGGCGGCACCTGCATGGTGACGATGCGCGGAGCATACGGGGACAGCGCAGTGCGCGGAGCCGGGATGGCCTTGTTCATCACGGACAGGATATGCAGACGAGCGGCGTGCGCATCAGTCAGCGCCTGCTGCATGATCTCGCGGGTAATGCCGTCGGTCTTGATATCCATCTGCAGGGCAGTCACGCCGACGGTGGTGCCGGCCACCTTGAAGTCCATATCGCCTAAGTGATCTTCATCACCCATAATGTCGGTCAGCACGGCGACGCGATCGCCTTCCTTAACCAGGCCCATGGCGATACCGGCCACAGCAGCTTTACAGGGCACGCCGGCATCAAATAAGGCCAGCGAACCGCCGCAGACTGAAGCCATCGAGGACGAGCCGTTGGACTCAGTGATTTCGGAGACCACGCGGATGCTGTACGGGAAGGACTCCATATCCGGAAGCACCGCGCGCAGAGCGCGCTTGGCCAAACGGCCGTGACCAATTTCGCGGCGCTTAGGAGAGCCGATAAGACCGGTCTCACCGACGCAGTACGGCGGGAAGTTATAGTGCAGAATAAAGCGGTCTGCACGCACGCCGGACATATCCTCAAAAGTCTGGGCATCGCGCTCAGAGCCTAAGGTACAGGTAGCGATGGCCTGAGTCTCACCGCGGGTGAAAAGTGCCGAGCCGTGAGTGCGCGGCAGTACGCCGGCGGCCACCGTGATCGGGCGGATCATGCGCAGGCTGCGGCCGTCAATACGCGGCTCACCGTCTAAAATGCGGTTGCGGACGATGGTGCGCTCCAGCTCAAAGAAGATCTTAGCCGCATCCTGCTGCTTTTCAGCCCACTCTTCCTTCATGGAGCAGATCTTTTCGATGGCGGCAGCTTCAATTTCAGCCAGCTTATTCTGACGCTCCAGCTTATCGACAATGCGGAAAGCATCACCGATAGCGTTTTCCACTTCAGCCTTAACGGCAGATACCAGATCAGTATCCTCAGCCGGAGCCTGCCAATTCCACACCGGGCGATTAACCTGTTCCTTGAAGGCCTCAATTTCCTTGATCACGGTCTGCTGCTGCTCCTGACCGAACATCACAGCGCCCAGCATCACGTCCTCAGGGAGGATCTTAGCCTCAGATTCCACCATCACCACGGCCTTGGAAGTACCGGCGACCACTAAGTCTAAGTCGGAGTGCTCCTGCTCGGAGGTTAAGGGATTGAGCACATACTGGCCGTTGATATAGCCCACGCGGGCTGCGCCTAAAGGACCGTTCCAAGGCAGGCCGGAGGTGGCGGCAGCAGCGGAGGCGGCAATGATGGAAATGATATCCGTGGGGATCTCGGGATTGGCCGACATCACGGTCACCACCACCTGCACTTCATTCACGAAGCCGTCAGGAAATAGGGGACGCATCGGGCGGTCGATGAGACGGGAGATTAAGGTCTCACCCTCGCTGGCGCGGCCTTCTCTTCTGAAGAAGGACACCGGGATGCGCCCGGCGGCGTAAGCGCGCTCCTGATAATTAACCGTTAAGGGGAAGAAATCGCGCCCTTCCACCTGCTCGCGGCGGTTGCACACGATGGTAGCGAGCACCGTAGTGTCGTCCATCGAGGCCATTACGGCGGAATCAGCCTGACGGCCGATAGCGCCGGTTTCTAAAGTAACAGTATGCCGTCCGTATTTAAATGTACGGGTAATAGGCTGTAAATTCATATCATCTCCAATCAAGCTCACAGCGATCCTGCTTTTTCTTTTCAGCCAATTTCCAACTGCAGGATCCAGCTAAAATTTGGGCGGCCATGCGGCCGCCCGTGCCATTTGAGCTATTAGCGGCGAAGCTTGAGCTTCTCCACAATGGCTAAATAGCGATCTAAGTCAGATGACTTTAAGTAGTCCAAAAGCTTGCGGCGCTGAGCCACCATGCGCAGCAGACCGCGGCGGCTGTGGTGATCCTTCTTATGAGTCTGGAAGTGCGGCTGCAGATCAGCGATGCGGAAGGTTAAGAGGGCAATCTGCACCTCAGGGGATCCGGTATCGCGCTCACCGCGGCCAAATTCAGCGACAATCTTAGCTTTCTGTTCAGCACTTAATGCCATGATAAATTTGCTCCTTTGTGAAGAAAATATGCCCTGGCCGATCACAAATTCAGACAGGGTAGCGCGCAGATTTTAGCATGTTTTGCACTTTACGCACAGTAAAGAACCTGCCGCAGATCAAATTTCTGCCCCTTGCCGCCCCTAAGCGCTCTGCCCTCCTGAGAGGGTAAACTGCTCCAACTCCTGCTCCTGACTGTGGGCAAGTGCGGCCAGATCTGACATAGAGGCATTAATGCCCGAGACCTGCTCATAGCTGTCCTCCGTAAGCTTTGAAATATTGGCAATGCTCTGATTGATCTCGCCGGCAGAGGATGCCTGCTGCTCGCAGGAGGCCACAATCTGCTCGGACATATCGCTGATGGTAGCGATAATGCCCATGATCTCTTCAATAGAAGAATTGGCTTTGGAGCTCTGCGCTAAGGAATTATCCATCTCGCCCTCACAGCTTGCCATCACATTCACTGAGTTGATCACCGCCTCATCGAGCTCACTGATAGTCGAGCGCACCTCGCGGGTGGACACCGCAGTCTTGTTGGCAAGGTTGCGGACCTCTTCCGCCACAATGGCAAAGCCGCGGCCGGCATCGCCCGCACGCGCTGCTTCAATGGTGGCGTTTAAAGCCAGGAGATTGGTCTGATCGGCAATATCTTCAATGGTTTTGACGATGGAGTTGATCTTATCGCCCATCTCATGGATGCGGTTAATAGCCTCAGAGGAAGCGCGCAGCCGATCTGACAAGGTGTGCGTGGTAGTAATATTATCCGACATGGTCCGGCGGCAGGTCTCGGAGGCGTCCTCAGCATTTTTGACTTCCGTTAAGGTGGATTTGGCAAACTCCGCCACCTTTTCGACCGCCTCTTCCATTTCCGCAGTGGCGCTGGCCACGTACTGTGCGCGATTGCGCTGATCCATGATGGCGGTATTAGCAGCATCCAGCGCGCCGCGGTTTGACACCACCATATCGCGCAGTCTTTCAATATCTGAACGGATCAAGGATAAAGTCTTATCTGAGCTTTCGACGAAGCTGTCGGTTAAAAAAGCAATGCGCCCGATTTCATCTGCCGACTCCGGGCGGATGCGCACGGACAGATCGCCCTGTTCAATGCGCTTTAAGGCGCGCAGCACTACCCCCGCGTTAACATTCAGAGAGCGGCGCAGCGATAAGTGGGTTAAAAGGAAGCACACCGCCATTACCGCAAGCCCGAGGAACATCGCCTGCGGCAGATAAGCTAATAAACGGTTGGCGTTATTAGTGCTGCGGTAAATGCCCTTCACCGCCTGCTGCTCCATGGCGCTTAAAGCTGCGCTCATATTCTGCGACAGCTCCAAAACGATATCAGCCTCCGGCTGCTCCCCGGCTGTGATCCTGGCAATCACCAGTCTTTCATAACGCTGAAAATTAGGCTCTACGTACTGTTTAAATGGCTCTAAGATTTTAGTCTTGACCTGTGTAGCCGGCAGAGCCGTAATTAAGGCATTGAGCTGTTCAATCTCACCGCGCGCCTGCAGCGCCAAAGCCGCAGCCTGCTTTAAGCGCTCAGGCTGCACATCTGCGCGCTTAATTTCGGCGCCGGCGCGGGCCAGAGCCGCGCTTAGCTGCGCTGCCTGCTCATGCACAGCATAAATGCCGTCCACATCCAGCGCATCCTGCTGCGCCTGCTGATCACGCGCAGCAAAGAAAATCATCACGGCCGCTACCGCAAAGAGCACGATATAAATGATTTGACTGATAGTGACGCGCTGCAGAATCGATAAATGCAGGAAACGCCGGCGCGGCTTTACGCGCTCGGGCGCCGGAGCGGCCGCAGCCGTCACCTCTGCCTGCGGCTCTGCCGCCTCATTAAGCTTAGTATCGCTCATGCAAAAACCCTTGGAAAACTGCCTTAACCTCTACATGGATTAACGGCAACATAAAACAATTTTAAAGCAATGAGGCCGCGCCGCGGGATTTCTTAGGTAAAATAAGAACCTCACGCACAGGAAATTAAGCATTTGTCACATTTTCCCGCAGTCGGACTGCCGCAGACGGGCGCGCCGCAAAGTAAAGGCGCTGTAAATTAGGAAGAGACACGGATTTTTGTAAGGATTTGACATGGCAGGCAAGAAAAAGAAGACCGCCGATAATGTGATTGCGGTCAATCGTCGGGCACTGCACGATTATTTTATTGAAGAGCGTTTTGAAGCCGGGCTGTCGCTGCAGGGCTGGGAAGTTAAATCCCTGCGCGCAGGCAAGGCCAATATTTCAGAGGCATACGTCACTCCCAAGAACGGCGAGATGCTGCTCTTAGGCGCGACCATTACTCCGCTGAAGCATTCGTGCGCCTTCGTGGTCAGCGATCCGCAGCGCACCCGCAGGCTTTTGCTAAATAAGAGCGAGATCAATAAGCTCATCGGCCACGCCCAGCGCAGCGGCTATACCATTATTCCGCTCAAGATGTACTGGAAAGGCTCGTGGGCTAAATTGGAGATTGCCATTGCACGCGGCAAGCAGGAGCACGACAAGCGCGACAGCATCAAGACCAAGGAATGGCAGCGCACTAAAGAGCGCATTATGAAGAAGTCCTTCTGAAAAATATTTTTCCCGGCCTCTTGATCTGGTGTCGGGATTTGTATACTTTTCTTTGACAGTTACTTGAATAAAAGCTCTCAAAATCAAAGACATCGTTTTTAAAAATGTAGTAATGTCTC
>CALXNX010000058.1 GCA_944389865.1 uncultured Succinivibrionaceae bacterium | reverse complement strand
CTTATTTACCACAGACCGCAGAGCGCGGAACTTGGATCAACATCCCGCGGTGCCTGTTTCCTGATAAGCGCAGTCCCCTGCGGGACTTAGGCTAGTCAACCTGGGCTTAAAGCTCTGCAGCTTCAAGCCCCCGCCTCTTTAGGCGGGGGTAGTTGACATCGACTTAAAAAAACTCCGTGATCTTTATATGCATTACTGCTGTTATGCAGCTATGGCTCTATTATCCATTAATACCTGTTATTGAGCCATTTTTTTAGCAGCTGCCGCCGCCGAATATTGTATGAAGCCCCTGGCAGAATAAGACCTTTACCCGCTGTTTCTGCTTCTTTTATCTGCTCCTGCTCCGAGCGATCGGGTTTACGCTTCAGCAGCAGCGCGCTTAAAGATCACTGCTGCCTCAGCCTGTTTCCTATCCTTACGCCAAAATACCGATAAAGATGGTCAGCACCGTGGCGTTCACGAAATCGATGAAGAGCGCGCCTACGATCGGCACCACGAAGAAGGCCTTAGGCGAGGGACCGTTAGCCCCGGTGAAAGTCTCCATATTGGCCATGGCATTAGGAGTGGCGCCCAGCCCGAAGCCGCAGTGGCCTGCAGCGATTACCGCCGCGTCATAGTCCGAACCCATGAGCCTGAAGGTGACGAAATAGGCAAAGAGCGCCATCACGGCTGTCTGCACTAATAAAATGGTGACCAGCGGTACGGCAAGGGCAGCCAGCTCCCATAAATTTAAAGTCATTAAAGCGATGGCTAAGAAAAGCTGCAGCGAGATATTGCCCACCACATTGATGCTGTGCAGCGGGAGTTTGCGGTGCGTGACATCGAGGAAATTGCGCACGGCAGCCGCCACCATCATGGGACCTAAGTAGGCCGGCAGTACAATCCCTAAGGAGGAGATCCTCTGAATGATCACATAGCCCGCGCCCATGCAGATGATGATGTAGGCCACCGCCTGAAAGAGCAGGTTTTCATTGATGTTCTTCTCAGCGGCGGTCAATTTGCCCTCCACCATCGAAGTATTATCGTCATCTTCACTGCGCGCCGGGCCCTTTAAGTTCCAGCGCTGCAGCAGACGCTTGCCCACCGGGCCGCCGATCATGCAGCCTGCCACTAAGCCGTAGGTGGCCGCAGCAATGGAGACCGAAAGTCCGGCATCGAGGCCGGATTTAATCAGCTCAGGGCCGAAGGCGGCTGCCGTGCCGTGACCGCCGGTTAAGGCAATAGATCCGGCGGCAAGCCCCATTAAAGGATCAAGCCCGAAGAGCATGGACATGCCTACGCCCACAGTATTCTGCGTAATAATAAGCGCGATGGCACCGCACAAAAAAATGCAGACGCTGATGCCGCCGCGGATTAACACGCGAAAGCTCGCTGCAAAGCCCACGGTGGTAAAAAAGGCCAGCATTAAGAGATTTTTCAGCTGCTGATCGAAGGTGAATTGGAAGAGCTGGGTTTCATGTCCGATGAGCGTAAAGAGCGAGAAGACAATGCCGCCGACCACGGGAGCAGGAATATAGAAGCGCCGCAGCACCTGGAACCAGCGCTTGATGACGCGTCCTAATAAGAGCAGTAAAACCGCAACTGCTACGGTTTCCTGCATACTGAAAGTATAAGTAAAAGCAATCTGTGCCGCAGCGTCCATGCGTACCTGTCCTGATGATTTGACCTAAACCTGATCAAAACACTATACCCTAAGCCCCCGCTGGTAACAAGTGCAGGGAAAACTGCGCAGAGAAGGGCAGAAAACAGCAGCGCCGACCGCGATGGCATGCGCATAGCGGCGGCACAAAAGGGTAAAGAGAAGCATGGGAATTGATTAGAGCAGCGCGTCCTCATGCACGGTAGATACATGCTCAGCTGCCCGGGCATTGGCAAACTCCACGGCGGTCTTTAAGTCATCGCCCTGACACAAACGTGCGCATAAGTGCCCCACAAAGCAGTCGCCCGCGCCGTGGGTGCTCACCACCTTGACCTTATGGGCGGGGAGAGTGCCGGAGCCCTGCGCAGAGGCATAAGCTACGCCGTCCCCGCCTGCGGTCACGATCACCTGCGGGAAACGCTGCTGCAGCACGTCTGCGGCTATTTTTGCCTGAGCTAAATCCTCGACCTGCATGTGCGCAATCTCGGAGGCCTCCACCTGATTGACTATCAGGATGTCAATTAAGGGCGCGAGCTCGGCCGGCATCTCTTTGGCCGGAGCGGCATTGATGCACACCATCACCCCGTGGGCCTTGGCGGCTGCAGTTAAGTCAGGTTAAAGTACAGCGCACATCAGCCGCTTTATATGGCGGTATTTATCGCTTAATTTAACTTATACAGCGCTGTTAAACTGCCCAAAGCGGTATTGCAAACGGTTGCATGACATAAATTAATTTACAAATATCTTTAAATCCATAAATCGCATGGCGATATGGATGGGAGAATTCGTATGCTCACCGATCAGGACTGCGCTTAACGCCTATCAGATAAAATGAAAAGAAATTTACGAACCTCCGGGCAGGATGCCGACTGCAGAGGCCGGGAGTGGGAACTTACAGGCGCTGAGCCGGCGAACAGTACTTAACGCCTGCCCGCCTGCATGGAAAGGGGTTTAAGGGCTCAGCCCTGAGTGCCGCCTACGGTTAAGGCGGATACTTTGACGGTGGGCTGGCCGATGCCGACCGGTACGGACTGTCCGGCCTTGCCGCAGACGCCGATCCCTTGATCAAAGGCCAGATCATTGCCCACCATGGCGATCTGCTGCATCACCTCCGGACCGTTGCCGATTAAGGTCACGCCTTTAATGGGCGCGGTGACCCTGCCGTGCTCAATTAAGAAGGCCTCAGAGGTGCAGAACACAAAGCGCCCGGAGGTGATGTCCACCTGCCCGCCTGAGAAGTTGACCGCATAGATGCCGCTGTCCACCGAGGTGATGATTTCCTCCGGAGCATAATCTCCCGGCTGCAGATAGGTATTGGTCATGCGCGGCAGCGGCAGGCAGCTGTAATCCTGGCGCCGGCCGTTGCCCGTGGGCTTTACCCCCATTAAGGAGGCGTTCTGCCTATCCTGCATATAGCCCTTTAAGATGCCGTTTTCAATCAGGACATTGCGCTGCCCCGGAGTGCCCTCATCATCGCAGGTCACCGAGCCGCGCCGGTTCGGCATGGATCCGTCATCAATAACGGTGCAGCAGGAGGAAGCCACCTGCTGCCCCACCTTGCCGGAGAAGGCCGAGCTGCCGGTGCGATTAAAATCGCCCTCCAGCCCGTGGCCTACGGCCTCGTGGATCAGGACGCCCGGCCAGCCTGCCCCTAAGACCACCGGCATAGTGCCGACAGGGCCCTGACAGGCCGCTAAATTCACCTGTGCAATGCGCACCGCCTCGCCCGCCAGCTCAGCGGGCAGCTTAGGATCAGAGAGCGCATCCAAGAGCACTGCGCCGCCGCGCGCGGCAAAGCCCGATTCGCGCCGGCCGTCTTTTTCCAGCACCGCGGTGACTGAGGCATGGATCACCGGCTTGATGTCGCAGGAGATCTGCCCGTCGGTGGTCAGCACTAGAAACATCTTATGCACGCAGGCCAGATGCGCCGTCACCTGGGTCACGTAAGGGGAGGCGGAGCGGGCGGCGGCATCGAGCTCCTGCAGGAAGGCGGCCTTGCGCTCGCGCTCCCAGCTGTTCAGCGGATTTTCCATGGTGTAAAGCGGCTTAAGTTCACGCGGCGCGCCGATGCGTACCCGCGGGCAGCTGTGACCTGCGGCAATCGAGCCGGCCGCTCTGCAGGCGGCCAGGATGGAGGGCCGATCGAGTACATCACTGTAGGCAAAGCCGGTCTTCTCGCCCGCGACGGCGCGGATGCCGACGCCCTTATCAATATCAAAAGATCCGGCCTTGATGATGCCTTCCTCAAGATAGAAGCTCTCAGCTTCAGCGCGCTCAAAATAGAGATCGCCAAAATCAATGGGACCTGCTGCCAGGGTCGCGGCCGCCTGCTCTAAAAAGCTTAAAGGCAGATCTGCGCTGTCCAGCAGCTCTGCCTGCACGATTTTAAACTGCTCAGTGCTCATATTGCCTCCATATAACTGCGCTCATGTTAGCAGATCAGAATTCAGCCTTTACCGGGCGCGGATAAATGCCGAACTGAGCAAGCATCTCGCGGGTTTCACAGGCAGGCAGTCCCACCACCGAGCTCACCGAGCCCTCAACCCTGCGGATGAGCATGGCGGCAATGCCCTGCAGCGCGTAGGAGCCGGACTTATCCGCGCTCTCGCCGGAGGCGACGTAAATATCTATCAGCTCTGGACTGACGTCGGCAAAGGTCACCTTAGTAGAAACCGTCTGCTGCAGCGTGTGATCGTGGCACTTTATCATAAACACCGAGGTGATCACCTCATGAGTGCGGCCGGCTAAGGTCATAAGCATGGCCTTGGCATCTGCCGCATCCTTGGGTTTGCCGAAGATCTGCCCGTCCAGGGTCACAATAGTATCGGCGGCCACTACCACCTGATCCGGGAAAGAGGATGCCGCATACCGCCCCTTTAAGGCGGCAGTCTGCGCGGCGTAGGCGGCAGGAGGCAGATCACGGTGCAGGCTCTCATCGATATCTGCGGGGACAATCTTAAAGTTAAAGCCCATGCGCGCTAAGATCTCGCGCCGGCGCGGAGAGCCGGAGGCTAAGATAAAATCACAGGTCATACTTACCTCTCGTATGCTAACTGCTTGTTATACAGTTAATTAATTTTCTTTCGGAGCGTCAGGGGCGATGTTCAGCACCTGGCAGAGCAGGAGGCACAGCCAGCACGCCGGCGTCCACAGGAGGGCGGTAATGACGGCCGGAATGGTCACGGAAGTATCGTAAGTCACCGCTCCGGCAATATGAGAAATCCAGAAGCCCAAGCCATGCCCCAGCCAGTTGACAATAAAGATGATGATCACCTGCTGCCATCTGCTGAACTGTGCAAAGCGCTTGAACTGCGACAGAATGATGAAGACCTGCAGCGAGACGCATAAGGCGTTCTGCGCCAGCGGAGCGCCCATGAGAAAGTCGAGCAGCAGCCCGGCCAGCCACGCCCAGCCGATATTGATGCGCCGGGGATCATAGACGGCAAAGAAAATTAAAATCAGCGATAAAAAGTCCGGGCGAAACGGTGTCAGCGCCTCCGGCAGCCTGATGATGCTGACAATGAGGGCGGCAAGGAGCAGCGGGAAGAACAGCAGATAGGACGATTTAGCTTCAGGGGCGGCCATCTTACTCTCCTGCTGCCTCAGCACGCTCTGCTTGGGCGTTATGGTCAGGCCGAGCCGGTACGGTCATGGAATCGATTAAGCGCTTAATGCGCTCCTCGCGCAGCACCGTCTTAGCGTCAGTCGGCTCCTTGGGCTTGACCTCAGCGCGGCCGTCTCCGCCCTTGCCGTCATACCAGTACATCAGCACATAGCGCATGCGCGCAAAATCCACTAAGGGCTTGGCCTTAACCTCGGCAAAAGACTGATTTTCCGAGATGCCGACCGAGGTCACTACCGCCACCGGATAGCCTACGGGGTACACGCCGCCTAAGCCGGAGGTGACCAGGAGATCTCCTTCCTGAATATCGGCGCTGCGCGCCACATTGGCGATGTTGAGCTCATCGTAAGCGCCGGTGCCCTCGGCCAGCGCGCGGATTTGATTGCGCACATTGACCACCGGCACCGAGGAGCTGGGATCGGACAGCAGCAGCACTCGGCTGAAGGAATAATTGACTTCAATCACCTGACCTGCCAGCCCCTCTTCGGTGATCACCGGCATGGAGTTATAGACGCCCGAGCTGCTGCCGCGATTGACCACCACGCGCTGCAGCGAAGGATCGCTGTCCACCGCCACCACCTCAGCGAACATGCGCTTGGAGGTTTCATGCAGCGGAGAGTTCAGCAGTCGGCGCATGGCTGCATTTTCCTGCTCTAAAGAGTGCAGGCGCAGCAGATCGGCGCGCTGCTCAAAGATTGCGCTGGCTAAGCTCTCATTTTCGGCCATCAGCTGCGCGCGGCTTTTGAACTGCACCGAGACCGCAGCGGTCAGCGAGCGCGGCGAGTCGGCAAAGATCATCACCGGATACAGCGCGGACTCGATGTAATAGCGGATGTCGCTTAAAGCTTTCAGGCGCAGATCAGCAAACAGCAGCGCTGCTGAGAGCAGAAAGAAAAAAGCAAAGCGCAGATTGATAAAGAGGCTGGGGATTTCCTGCTTCGACACGACGAAACTCAGTAAACAGACCGGCAAAGACCGCCCGCAGGCGGTCTTAGCGGCTTATTGCCATCAAATTTCAGTCAAACAGCTCGTTGTCCTGAGCGTCGTAGAGCTCTAAGGCTCTGCCGCCGCCGCGGGCGACGCAGGTTAAAGGATCGTCAGCCACTATGACCGGGATGCCGGTCTCCTCACGCAGCAGCTTGTCCAGGTTGTGCAGCAGCGCGCCGCCGCCTGACAGCATCATGCCGCGCTCGGCGATGTCAGCGGCCAGTTCCGGCGGGGACTTCTCTAAAGCCACGCGCACGGCTGAAACGATGCCCTTGATAGGATCGGATAAGGCCTCTAAGACCTCGTTGGAATTTAAGGTAAAGGAACGGGGCACGCCTTCCACCACGGAACGGCCGCGCACTTCCTTTTCATGCATTTCCTGCTCAGCGTAGGCAGAGCCGATTTCAATCTTGATCTGCTCTGCGGTAGCTTCACCGATTTCGTAGCGCTTGGTGTTGCGCACGTAATTGATAATAGCCTGATCGAAGCGATCGCCGCCGATGCGCACGGAGCTGGAATAGACCACGCCGTTCAAGGAGATGATGGCCACTTCAGTGGTACCGCCGCCGATATCGACAATCATCGAGCCTGCTGCCTCTGAAACCGGCAGACCGGCGCCGATAGCGGCTGCCATCGGCTCAGTAATTAAGAACACCTCGCTCGCGCCCGCGCCTTCCACAGACTCACGAATAGCGCGACGCTCTACCTGAGTGGCGCCGCAGGGCACGCACACCAGCACGCGCGGGGACGGTCTGAAGGGGAAGAAATGGGAGCCGGACAGCACTTTGTCGATGAAGTACTGCAGCATCTTTTCGGTGTACTGGAAGTCTGCGATCACGCCGTCCTTCATCGGGCGGATCACTTCAATATTGTCCGGGTTCTTGCCCAGCATATTCTTAGCGGATTTGCCTACGGCATCTACTTTGCGCTGCGCGCCGCCGTTCTTATCAATACGGACCGCTACGACCGAGGGCTCATTTAAAACAATGCCCTTATTCTTTACATAAACTAATGTATTGGCTGTTCCCAGATCAATGGACAGATCATTGGAGAACATTGCGCGGAGTTTTTTAAACATTTAACTCAGCCCTGATGTAATTGGCTAACTTTAATGGGCAGACGCCGGCCGGGGCGTCGGCTGTAAAAATTTTCTGCAAGTATAGCACACAGGCTGAAGATCTAGCCCCTGCGGACTCTATTGCCCTGAGCTATTTTTTCGACAGAAATAATTTTTAATCGCAAAAATGCAGAACAGGCCGGTAAAAACCGGCCCGTCTTAGGTAACAGCTTAAGCGTGAAAGTCCTTAGAACGGGATCTCATCATCGCTCATCTTCATCACCGGCTCCTGCGGATCGCTGGCTGCTGCAGCGGCAGGCGCGACGGCGGCAGCTGCAGCAGGAGCAGCGGCAGCAGCCTGGGCATACGGATTAGGCGCAGCGGCGGCCGGCGGCTGCTGATTTAAATAAGGATTGGCCTGCGGAGGCTGCTGATAAGCGCTCTGACCGTAGGCGCTGGGGCTGCCGTTATAGGACGCACCGTAAGCATTCGTGGTTGCGGCATTACTGTAGCCGGCGTTCGACGCCGCATAGCCCGAAGAGCCGGCGTAATTATTGTTATTGCTGAAATTATTGGCAGCAGAGCTGCCGGCGTACGGATCGCTCGGAGCACTCTGATAGCCCTGCCCCTGAGCTCTGGTGCCCAGCATCTGCATTTCATCGGCCACAATCTCAGTGATGCTGCGTTTCTGGCCCTGCTTATCAACATAGGAACGGGTTCTTAACTTGCCTTCAATATAGACCTGCGAGCCCTTGTGCAGATACTGCTTGGCAATATCGGCCAGCCGACCCCACATCACCACGCGGTGCCATTCAGCAAATTCAGTGTTCTCGCCCGTTTCCAAATTGCGGCGCACCTCATTGGTGACCATTGAGATATTAGTGACGGAAACGCCGCTGTGAGTAGTGCGGCAGGTAGGCTCATCACCTAAATTGCCGATTAAAATAACTTTGTTGATACCGCGTGCCATGGTAATTCCTTAATGCCTTAGTGCCATTCTGAAATCGCAGCTGTTAAGATCAGGGTCTGCGTTTAAAATCAGCTGCAGTACTGCTCTTGCGGCAGCCTGTCTGCCAACCTGCAGCCCTGACTGAAAATTATAACGTTTTATGCTTAAAAAATAAGAATTTATTATCCTCTGCCGGTCTTTAAACCGCAGGGGCAAAAAACATCTATAATTACCATTCTATCATTTTTCAATAAACTGGTTTGCGCATCAGTTCTTATCCCGGAACCCCTATGGACAATATCGTAATTCGCGGCGCCAAAACGCATAATCTGAAGAATTTAAACGTTACCCTGCCGCGCAATAAACTCTGCGTCATTACCGGCCTGTCAGGATCCGGCAAATCATCCTTAGCCTTTGACACCCTTTACGCCGAAGGGCAGCGCCGCTATGTCGAGTCCTTATCCGCCTACGCCCGTCAGTTTCTGCAGCTGATGGACAAGCCGGATGTAGAAAGCATTGAAGGCTTATCCCCGGCCATTTCCATTGAGCAGAAATCCACCTCGCACAACCCGCGCTCTACCGTCGGCACCATTACCGAAATTCACGATTATCTGCGCCTGTTGTGGGCGCGCATCGGCGAGGCCCGCTGCCCCGAACACGGCACCGTATTAAAGGCCCAGACCATCTCGCAGATGGTCGATCAGCTGCTCGCTCTGCCTGAGGGCAGCCGCTATATGATCTTAGCACCGGTGGTGCGCGGCCGTAAGGGCGAGTACAAACAGCTCTTTGCCGATTTATCCCGCGACGGCTTCATCCGCGCCCGGGTGGACGGCGAGATCTGCGATCTCTCCGATCCCCCTGATCTGTCCCTGCGTATCAAACACAATATCGATGTAGTGGTCGATCGCTTTAAGATTAAGCCAGATCTGCAGCAGCGCCTGGCTGAATCCCTGGAGACTGCGCTCAAGCTGGCCGACGGCATCGCAGCCGCTGCCCCTATTGATGAGCATCAGCCTGAGGATGAAATCACCTTCTCGGCGCGCTATTCCTGCCCGGTCTGCGGCTATTCCATCCCCGAGCTGGAGCCGCGCAACTTTTCCTTTAACAATCCGCACGGAGCCTGCCCGGACTGCGACGGTCTGGGCGTTAAGATGATCTTTGCGCCCGATAAGATTGTGGACGACAGCAAAAGCGTCTACGACGGGGCCATTACCGGCTGGGATCGGCGCGCCTTCTTCTACTATCGCCAGCTGGAAGCCGTCGCCAATCATTACGGCATAGATCTGCACAAGCCCTTTAAGGATCTCCCCCGCAAAGAGCAGAACATTCTGCTGTACGGCAGCAAAGAGCCCATCCGCATGGTGTTTGAATCGTACTCAGGCAAAATCAAGGAAGAGCGCGTCATGCCTTTTGAAGGCGTGATCCCCAATTTCGAGCGCCGCCTGCATGAAACAGAATCGGATGCGGTGCGCGATGAGCTGGCCAAATTAATGACCGCGATGCCCTGCCCCACCTGTCATGGAGCAAGGCTCAAGCGCGAGTACTGCCATGTCTTTGTAGGCGGCAAATCCCTGCCTGAGATCTCCGATCTCTCCATTCAAAAGGCATGGCAGTTCTTTGACAGCCTCTCCTTAAGCGCGCAGGATCACTCCATTGCCGATCGCATCTTAAAGGAGATTAAGGCCCGTCTGACCTTCTTAATCAATGTGGGGCTGTCCTACCTGACCTTATCGCGATCTGCAGAGACCTTATCCGGCGGCGAGGCGCAGCGCATTCGTCTGGCCAGCCAAATCGGCGCAGGCCTGGTGGGCGTAATGTACACCTTGGATGAGCCCTCCATCGGCCTGCATCAGCGCGACAATCAAAAGCTCCTCGATGCCTTAATGCACTTAAGAGATCTGGGCAATACGGTCATCGTGGTGGAGCATGATGAAGACGCCATCCGCCAGGCGGATTTCGTGCTCGACATCGGTCCGGGAGCCGGCGTGCACGGCGGACAGGTGGTAGCCAGCGGCACCCCGGAAGACATCATGGCCTGCACCTCCTCGCTTACCGGCGACTACCTCTCCGGGCGCAGGCGCATTGAGATCCCTAAAAAGCGCATCAAAGCCGATCTCAAGAAGATGCTGACCTTAAAGGGCTGCTCCGGCAACAATTTAAAGAATATCGATGTATCGATCCCCTGCGGACTCTTTACCGTGGTAACCGGCGTCTCCGGCTCGGGCAAATCCACCTTAATTAACGATACCTTGGTGCGCGCAGCTGAGCGCCTGTTAAACGGCGTCACCGCCAATGACGATCCCGCGCCCTTTAAAGCCATGGAGGGCCTGGAGCACTTTGACAAGCTCATCTGCATCGATCAAAGCCCGATCGGCCGCACCCCGCGCTCCAACCCCGCCACCTACGTCGGACTGTTTCAGTCCATCCGCGAGCTCTTTGCGCAGACTCCGGAGGCGCGCGCCCGCGGCTACGGTCCCGGCCGCTTCTCCTTTAATGTCAAAGGCGGACGCTGCGAGGCCTGTCAGGGCGACGGCACCATTAAAGTGGAAATGCACTTCCTGCCGGATATCTACGTACAGTGCGAGACCTGCCATGGGCAGCGCTACAACCGCGAAACCCTGGAGGTCAAATACAAGGGCAAAAATATCTCTGAAGTGCTCAATATGACCGTGGAGGAGGCGCTGAACTTCTATCAGTCAGTACCGCAGATTGCCCGCAAACTGCAGACTCTGATGGATGTGGGGCTGTCCTATATTACCCTCGGACAGGCGGCCACCACCTTCTCAGGGGGCGAGGCGCAGCGCATCAAGCTCTCCAAGGAATTGTCCAAGCGCTCCACCGGCCGCACTTTATACGTCCTGGACGAACCTACCACCGGTCTGCACTTCCACGACGTCAAGCAGCTGCTCGATGTACTGCTGCGTCTGCGCGATGAGGGCAATACCATTGTGGTAATTGAGCATAATCTTGATGTGATCAAATGCGCCGACTGGCTGATCGATTTAGGACCGGAAGGCGGCAGCGGCGGCGGCGAGCTCCTCATTGCCGGCACGCCGGAGGAGGTGGCATCCTGCGAGCGCTCCTACACCGGGCAGTTCTTAAAGCCGCTGCTTGCCAAAGCCAAAGGTCAGAGCAAACGCTGACCCACACGCCCCGCCGGGCTTTATCCTGCCGGGGCAATTTTTTACAATGAACTGAAATTTAACTGCGGCGCAGGCCGCCTGAAGGAGAAACGCCGATGTACACATTATCTGATACCGAGCACGCTGCGGTGGGACAGCTCAACGCCGATTACCGCAAAGCGCACTTTGTAAATAAATACCGCGAAAACGCCGAGCTGTACATTCTCACCGACGCCGAAGGTCCCTTCTTATTAGATGATCAGGAGCCCGATGAGGAAGGCCGGATCTCCACCCTGCTGCCGGTATGGTGCCATCCGCGCTACGCTGAAGACTTTGCGGCGGTTGCAGATCTGACCGGCCTGACCCCGAAGGGCATTACCGCGCAGATGTTTAAAGAAAGCTGGGTGCCTTTCCTGAGTGAAAACAATTTAATGCTGGCAGTGATGCCGCAGCTGCAGGGCGATTTTGCGGTCATGGAGCCGAACGAGCTTTAGGTCTCAACGGAGCGCTGGAGCTTAACAGCGCTCTTTGAAAAAAGTACGATCTTTATGATCACTTTGGACGCAGATCACTCCGGCCCTAAGTTGGGTCTTAGAGTCTGCACATCGTGAATACACGTTGTGACATCGCCAAGGCCTATCAGGGTTCAGCGTCTGCAGCATAAAGCTCCTTACCCTTCAGAGCTGTTTAACCGCAGAGTGCGGAACTGGGATCAACATCCCGCAGTGCCTGTGTCCTGATAAGCACAGTCCCCTGCAGGACTAAGACTTGTCAACCCGGGACTAAAGCTCTGCGCCTTCAAATTCCCCGCCTCTTTGGGCGGGGATAGTTGACTCAGTTCATTTTTACTGCACCCAAAAAGGCACATAACATCTATTCTTGCGTGAAGATTCGCCATCCTGAGGCTTAATTAAGCCCTGCTTAACTGCAGAGCGGATCAGCTGACTGATGTTCATGGTCTTATCAGCCGACAGTCCAAAACGCTCGCGCAAAGAGGTATTAGTCATGTAATGAGAGTCTAAATAGCACAGCGTACAGTGCGCAAGGCAGCAGTTAAGTTTTTCCAGCGCGGACATCTGCTCATACGGCCGATTAAACGGCAGTACTACACGAGTAGCTCCGTGCAGAACATCTATCAGCGGAGCAATGGAATGTACTTGTTCCAAACTGTTCACCGCCTTATCTACCCCCTCTCCGCGCCCTTCGCACAAACCGATGCGGTTCATGTATGCCGCAAGCTGTTCATTGCACCCACCGCTGAACGAGTCGATAAAGCGGTTTACCGGAATATCCGGCTCCCCAGGATTAACGAACTCTATCCTTAACTTCCTAGCTTAATACCACTCACTCCCCATCCTATACCGCAATTTTGCGGTGTCTTTTTAACAAAATTTTTTGTTATACATTGATATTTTTATGCTGCAAGTGTTTACTTGAGGCCTTTTTGGGGTGTATAATTGAGTGGCACCATACTACTCAATTAGGAGTCTGTTTATGTACTTTTCTCAGACCGTCAAGGTGCCTGACGCCCAGGGAAAGATAG
>CALXNX010000057.1 GCA_944389865.1 uncultured Succinivibrionaceae bacterium | reverse complement strand
GGTGGAGCTACGCGGGATCGAACCGCGGACCTCTTGCATGCCATGCAAGCGCTCTCCCAACTGAGCTATAACCCCATTACAACAGATTGTGTGGTGGAGGTAAGCGGGATCGAACCGCTGACCCTCTGCTTGCAAAGCAGATGCTCTCCCAGCTGAGCTATACCCCCAGGACCGGAAAGAAAAGAAGAAAACTGGTGGAGCTACGCGGGATCGAACCGCGGACCTCTTGCATGCCATGCAAGCGCTCTCCCAACTGAGCTATAACCCCATGCCGTAAAAGCGAGGCAAATTATATCCGACTGTTTGTAACTGTCAAGCAGGTTTTTACCGTCAAAGCATAATTATTTTATAAATAATTGATTTTATGCAAATTAAATCAGTATTTTCCCACCATGGCCGCTCTACGGGGCGGGCGGATTGGGCCTGTCGCGGTAAATCAGATCCTGACAGCTCTGCACGAAGTTGAGACTCAGCATTAAATTCTGTTCGCCGCTCAAATTGCCGCTGGAGATATTGTCGGTCAGTTCCTGCAGCACCTGATCGTTGGTGCAGGTATCAGGATTAGGCCGCGGCACGGAGTAGGGGGCAGCCAGCGCGCCGGCGCTGACCGACAGAGCCGTCAGTACGACCGCGGTGCGGAAAAATCTATGCGCCATCTTTGCCTCCGAAGTCTGTAAAAAGCTTGAGAAAATCGGTCTTTTGTATCAGAATATACCACCGTTTGCGCCCCGCTGCCGGCCGCTTTTTGATGAATTTTTATCCCCTTGTGAGTTTTGTAAGGGTGCGGCTTAAGCGCGCAGTGCAGGGGCTTTCTTTAGATTTTCAGCAGCGACACGATTTAATACCTATGGCAGACGATAAGATCCTCACGGCAGACGGCCCGCGCCGTACTTTTGCCATTATTTCCCACCCGGACGCCGGTAAGACCACCATTACTGAAAAGGTGCTCTTATTCGGGTCGGTGATTCAGCGCGCCGGCGAGGTTAAAGGCCGCGGTTCAACCGGATCTTTTGCCCGCTCGGACTGGATGGATATGGAAAAAGAGCGCGGCATTTCGGTTACCACCTCGGTCATGCAGTTCCCCTATAACGGCTGCGTAGTCAATCTGCTCGATACCCCTGGCCACGAGGACTTCTCTGAGGATACTTACCGCGTGCTCACCGCCGTGGACTCCTGCCTAATGGTCATCGATGCGGCCAAGGGCGTCGAGGAACGTACCCGCAAGCTGATGGAAGTTACCCGCCTGCGCTCCACTCCGATCCTCACCTTTATGAATAAGCTCGACCGTGAAACCCGCGATCCTTTAGAGCTTTTAGATGAGGTAGAGCAGGAGCTGAAGATTTTATGCGCCCCGGTGACCTGGCCTATCGGTTCGGGCAAGGCTTTTAAGGGCATTTATCATCTGCTGCGCGATGAGACCTATCTCTATCACTCCGGTGAAGGCTTCCACATTCAGGAAAAGCGCGTGATTAAAGGGCGCGACAATCCCGAGCTCGATGCCGCCGTAGGGGAGGATTTTGCCGCTAAGCTGCGCGAGGATTTAGAGCTGATTGAAGGGGGCAGCAATCCCTTTGATGAAGAGGCTTTCCTTGCAGGCGAGCTTACCCCGGTGTTCTTCGGTACGGCTTTGGGCAATTTCGGCGTGGACTGCATGCTGGACGGTCTTACCGCCTGGGCGCCCGCTCCGCTGCCGCGTGCGGCTGATGTGCGTGAGGTTAAGGCCGAAGAGCCGAACTTTACCGGCTTTATCTTTAAGATTCAGGCTAATATGGATCCCAAGCATCACGATCGCATTGCCTTTATGCGCATCGTTTCGGGATCCTACCGCAAGGGCATGAAGCTTTTTCATGTGCGCCTTGGCAAGGAGATCACTGTGTCTGATGCTGTGACCTTTATGGCAGGACAGCGTGATTTGGCGGTGAGCGCCGTGGCCGGCGATATTATCGGCATTCACAATCACGGCTCGATTCGCATCGGCGATACCTTTACGCAGGGCGAGAGTCTGCGCTTTTCCGGCATCCCGAATTTCGCGCCGGAACTCTTCCGCCGCATCACCTTAAAAGATCCGTTAAAGCAGAAGCAGCTGTTAAAGGGCTTAGTGCAGCTGTCCGAAGAGGGCGCAGTGCAGGTGTTCCGTCCCATCCTCAATAACGATTTGATCGTAGGCGCGGTGGGCGTGCTGCAGTTTGATGTGGTGGTGTCGCGCTTAAAGCATGAATACGGCGTTGATGCCTCTTACGAAAATATCCCGGTAACTACAGCCCGCTGGCTGACCTCAGATGATCCTAAAGCCTTAGAGGAGCTGGAGCATAAAGTGCCGCAGAATCTTGCGATGGACGGCGGCGATAATCTGACTTATTTGGCCACCTCGACGGTCAATCTCAATCTCCAGATTGAGCGCTACCCGAAGGTAGTTTTCAGCGCCACGCGCGAGCATTAAGACCGCATGCTTACGGACAGCCATCTGCATCTGCAGCGTGCGCAGGACCCCATAGGCTATATCTGTGCGGCCGTAGCTGAAGGAATCACGCGCTTTGCGCTGCAGTGCGTGTCTTTAAATGATGCCAATGAGCTGCTCTTTCTTAAAAAAGAGCTGGGCGAGCAGATCTGCGTTTTCATCGGCTGTCATCCGCAGCTGGCTTGGGATTTTGATATATGCCGTTTTGAGGAGCTGCTGCGCTCTCCTTTCATTACCGGTATCGGCGAGTGCGGTTTGGATAAACGCCCGCAGATCCTCGCTCAGAGCTCATGGGAATCTCAGTGCACAGTACTGCAGCTGCAGCTGGCTGCCGCGTACGACTTGGATATGCCGGTCTCGCTGCACTGCGTTAAAGCGCATAATGACATGCTAAATACGCTGAGGATCTTTTGTCCGCGGTCCGGTGCGCGGGCGCAGCTGCGCTTCTGTCTGCACGGCGTCTCCTGCTCAGATGAGCTTTTCCGACAGTATTATGATCTGGGGGCATATTTCGGCGTGGGGCCGGCCATCCTGCGCTCTGACGGCGTGCTGCTGGCACGCCTTAAAAAATTTTATCCGTTTATCAAACACCGCCTGCTGCTGGAAAGCGATGCTGACAGCAGAGCCCCGGATCCTAAGATTTACTCGCGCCTGCTTAATGCTTTAGCACGCGCACTTTATATTCCAGCAGGCGAGCTGTCAGCGCAGTTTGCCGCCAATTGGAAGGAGTTTGTCCCCGATGACCTGCCTCTTATTAGTTCAGCCTTCTAATCCAGCTGCCCCTCAGGCAGATCCTGTCAATGCGCTGCAGCCTGCGCTGGAGCGCTTAGGCTTTACCTTCAAGCTGCGCCGCAGTGCTTACGATCATCAAGCCGCCATCTTCACTGCCAAAACACCTTACGCCGATCAGGCCGCAGCTCTCGTTCCGGTGAAAGAGCAGGCGGCGGCTCTCTCCTGCGATGTGCTCTGTGCCGATCGCTTCCCGCATTTAAAGCGTCCGGGCGGCGTCATCATGGATATGGATATGACTGCAGTCACCATCGAGGGTATTGATGAGATTGCCAGATCCTTAGGAGTGTACGAGCAGGTAGCGGCGCTGACGGCCAGCGCCATGCACGGCAGGAGCGATTTTGCGACCTCGCTGCGTAATCGCGTCGCACTGCTCAAAGGCGGCAATGCATCCGTGATTGAAGATGTTAAGGCGCGCATGGGTGAAACTCCAGGCCTTAATGTGCTGCTTACGGTGCTGCAGAAGCACGGCTTTAAGCGCGGCATTGCCTCCGGCGGCTTTACGCAGCTTATCTGCGTTTTAGAGCGTAAATATCAGCTGGAGCTGGTGCGGGCCAATACCTTAGGCATTGAAGACGGGCATTTTACCGGCGCGGTAGTGGGGACGATCGTTGACGGGCAGGGCAAGCTGCAGGCTTTAAACGAGCTGCGCGCACGCTATGCTATTGCCCCGGAGCAGATCATGGCCTTAGGCGATGGGGCCAATGATCTGCTGATGCTCAAAGGGGCCGGCGTCGGCGTGGCCTATCATGCCAAGCCTGCGGTGGTGGCGCAGGCGCAGTGCGCTTTGAACTTTGCCAACTTAGCCGGCTTGACTTTATGCCTGGAGCTCTATGCAGAAGTGATGCCTGTATAGTTATACTGTAGAGGGCAGCATCTGAAGGAGAATTATGGGCAAGGCTAAAACGGAATTTATCTGCAGCAACTGCGGCGCAAAATATATGCGCTGGCAGGGACAATGCCGCGAGTGCGGGGAATGGAACACTATTGAGGAAGTGCAGATCGCCTCTGCAGCGCCCAGTCCGGGGCGGGCGGCGGCGCAGCGCGGGATGACCGGCTTTGCCGGTACAGCCGGCTCCGGCGTCAGGAAGCTGGGAGAGGTCAGTGCTGTGCGCGCTGAGCGCCTGTACTCGGGGTACAAAGAGTTTGACCGCGTCCTGGGCGGCGGCATTGTGCCCGGCTCAGTAGTGCTCATCGGCGGCAATCCCGGCGCAGGTAAATCGACGCTGCTGCTGCAGACCGTCTGCCGCTTAAGTGAGCGGCTGCCGGTACTCTATGTCACCGGTGAGGAGAGCTTAGAGCAGGTGGCTCTGCGCGCGGCGCGTCTGCAGCTGCCCACCGCGCAGGTCAATATCGCCGCTGAAACCTCCATTGATGCCATCTGTCAGCTGGCCGCTGCGGTAAAACCGACCGTTTTGGTAGTCGATTCCATTCAGGTGATGCATGTCGAGGGCATCGATACTGCGCCGGGCGCAGTGACGCAGGTGCGTGAAAGTGCGGCAGCCTTAACGCAGTTTGCCAAGCGCACCGGCATTGCGGTCTTCATGGTAGGGCATGTCACTAAAGACGGCACGCTGGCCGGCCCCAAGATCTTAGAGCACTGCGTGGACTGTTCGATTTTTTTAAGCTCCTCGGCCGATCCACGCTTTCGCACGCTGCGCTGTCAGAAAAACCGCTTCGGCGCGGTCAATGAGATCGGCGTTTTTGCCATGACAGACAAGGGACTGCGCGAGGTCTCAAACCCCTCAGCTATTTTCTTAAACCGTCAGCAGGTGACGGCCCCTGGATCTGTGGCCATGGTGCTGTGGGAGGGCTCGCGTCCGCTGCTGGTCGAAGTGCAGGCGCTGGCCGATGCCAGTCTGTACGGCAATCCCCGCCGCCTGACTGTCGGGACTGATCCCAATCGCTTAGCCATGCTGCTCTCAGTTCTGCATCGTCATGCCGGCATGCAGTTTGCCGATCAGGATGTCTTTACCAATGTGGTGGGCGGCATCAAGGTTGAAGAAACCGCCGCCGACGTGCCTTTGTGCTTAGCGCTCTTATCGTCCTTAAAAGAGCGGCCCATTGCGCGCCAGACTATCGCCTTTGGTGAAATCGGACTTACGGGCGAAGTGCGCCCGGTAACCTCGGGGCAGGAGCGCATCGCGGAGGCTTTCAAGCAGGGGTTTACCCGCTTCATCATTCCGCGGGAAAATGCGCCGCGCAGGGTCGAGCCGGGCATGGAGATCCATGCTGTTTCGCGCGTCAGCGATCTGTCGTCTTTAATTTAAGAACGATGTAAAAAGCTCAAGACCTGCAGCGCTGCAGGTCTTGAAGGGAGAATTGTCCTGTAAGCGGGCAGGACGGAACTACATCTGCGAGAGTTCTTTTAATTCGCGGTTGATTAAATCGGAATTGCCCACATTGAACTCAATTAAGCGCTTTAAGTGGGAAATTGAAGCGGCATCAATATTGACGCACTCAAGACCAATGCGGCGGCCTGAAACATGGCGGCACACGGTGTGCATGTGCACTTTGGAGGTGGCGTCCAAGCTGAAGAAACACTGCAGATGTTCGCCGACGAAGACATTCACTTCCATCTTATCGTGCATTTCGAGCAGCGCACCCTTTAAGGACAGATCCAGAATTTTAACCGGGATCTGCTGTCCTCCGCCTTCACCTACCATGTAGCCGTGAAGATCCATCACTACTCGCGAATATCTGCGTCTTTCCTGAATATTTGCCATTTTGATTACAATCCGTTTAAAACTAATGCAAATTGACCAAATAATAAAACAGACTTCTGTGCCTGCGCTGCCGCTAAACTGCGCCTGACACGATAGAGTGTACTAAACGCAGGCCGATGATCAAGCGATCCTCGTTTTTAAAGCGCTGTTCAAGGCACGTGCCCACTGCCGCTAAATCCTGCTTTAATGTTCTTAATTTACTCTCATTCAGGTCTTCTGCATAGCGATCGTTAAAGCGCATCAGAAATTCGGTAGTTTTTTCTATTTTAGGCAGGACGCGGTGCGCAATGGACAGCGATCGTCCGGAGGCGTTTTCGATAAGCTCGATAATTTTAGGATAGAGATCAAAGTGTCCGTGCGAGACATAATCGATCAAATGCTCGCAGAAGATCGTGATGTCCTCGTAGGACGGATAATTCTGCGCCGCCGGATTTTTTTCCTCGGCCGAGACAGGCAGGTTCAGCAGCTTCATATACTGCAGCACGAGCTCCTGCCGGGCTTTGATCATGTCGTTGATCCATCCGTAGCGCTCGTCAACCTGCTGCAGAGTAGTATTGAAACCATGTAAATTATCGCTGGGCATGGCTGACTCCTTAAAGTTAGGGCTTTAGTTTAGCTTAGCCCAAAAGCTCCGGCTTGTGCACAAAGCGTGTGCATAAATGTGCGCTGGGCGCAGATTTTTTTTTTCGGTGAGCTCAGAAGAAGCGGGGGATCATGGAAAAGAAGGGATATTTTTCAGGGGCACAGAAAAGCAAAAACCCCGCCTTGCGGCAGGGTCCTGGCTGCACAGCAGCAAATGGTCTTAGCTCAAAGCCTTGATGCGGGCAGCTAAAGCGCTCTTATGACGAGCAGCCTTATTCTTGTGAATCAGACCCTTGCAGGCGGCGCGATCCAACACCGGCTCAGCGATCTTGAAAGCGGCCACAGCGGCTTCCTTGTCGCCGGCGGCGCAGGCGGCGATGACCTTCTTAACTAAAGTGCGCATCTTGGAACGTGCAGCAACATTGCGCTGACGTGCCTTCTCGGAAATGATAACGCGCTTCTTTGCAGACTTAATATTAGGCACAAATAGCTCCTGAATATAATTTTAAAACCAGCCACATTCCATCTTCGGTGGCACTGAACGCGGTATTCTACCAAGATTGCACTTAAAAGCCAAATAGAAAACGACTTATTTTTCAGCCGCAGGAGGTTTTCACCTGTCTGCCGGCTCTCCTGCAGCAGGTGCTCTGCCCTATTTTGACGCGCTCTGTAACACTTTTGTGCTTTGCTATTATAATAGTTCCTTCAGCTTTACTGTGTCAGGAGCGTCTGGCAGTAAAGCGCGGACAGCCGCATTTAATTTAGCTTATTGGCTTATATTTAACCACCAGGACAGGCTCAGGGCCTTATAGAACTTTTAGAAGAGTTATGCATTTATACCGTCATTTTGCTGACTATCCGCAGGGAGAGCCGGGATTGGCATTGGCCATCGGCAATTTTGACGGCTTTCATCGCGGTCATCAGGCAGTCATCGCCAAGATGAAGCAGGAGGCGGACAGAGGCTCTCTTAAGAGCTCCGTGATGATCTTTGAGCCCCAGCCCTTAGAGTTTTTCGGCAGGAGCGTGCCGCCGCGCCTGTATACTCTGCGCAGCAAGCTTAAGGCCTTTAAGCAGGCAGGGATTGATACGGTCTTCTGCGTCTCCTTTACTAAGGATTTTGCTTCCTTAAGCGCAGAGCAGTTTGTTGACCTGCTGCGCACCCTCAATGTGCGCTGCGTGGTGGTAGGCTCGCCCTTTTCTTTCGGCCGGCAGGGCAGGGCGGACTTTAATGATTTAAAGCGCTTATGCTCTCAGGCAGGCATCAGCGCCTTTGCTATCGAGCAGGTAGCGCTCAGCGGTCAGCGCATCTCCAGCACCAAGATCCGTGAGTATCTGCAGCAGGGGGCACTGCATGCCGCTGCCGAGTGCCTGGGCCGTCCTTTTTCGATGAGCGGGCGCGTAGTGCGCGGCCGTCAATTAGGCCGTACTCTCGGCTTTCCTACCGCCAATGTCAATTTAAACCGCAAGGTCAGTCCTTTAGACGGGGTGTATACCGTGTCCGTACAGACGCCGCAGGGCCTCTTTGCCGGCGTGGCTAATGTGGGCAATCGCCCCACGGTTTCAGGCGGCCGCAGCCTCCTGGAAGTTTTTATTTTTGATTTTGACGATGATCTTTACGGCCGCGAAATTGAGGTCTTCTTTCTCTCCCAGATCCGCAGGGAGATAAAGTTTGCCTCTTTAGAAGATCTTAAGGCGCAGCTGCAGCGCGATGCTCAAAGCGCGCGCATGACTGCGATCTTCGCCCGGCAGCAGGGACTTAATTCGGTCGCTGCCTGCTGCGATGCCGAGGATACATTTTCGCTTTCATTACCGAGCAGCTTTGAGCTGCCCTCTGTTGATTCTAAAAAACGCTGAATAAAGGTAATAACATGGCTGATTACAAGCAAACCTTAAATTTACCGACTACCGCCTTCCCGATGCGCGGTGATTTGGCCAAGCGCGAGCCCAGGATGCTCGCCTCCTGGCAGGAAAGAGAACTGTATAAGAAGATCCGTAAGTCCCGCGCCGGCTGCAATCAGTACATTCTGCACGACGGTCCTCCCTATGCCAACGGCAAGATCCACATCGGCCATGCCATTAACAAGATTTTAAAGGATATTATCGTCAAGGCTAAGACCCTGGAAGGCTACGACAGCCCTTACATTCCGGGCTGGGACTGCCACGGTCTGCCGATTGAACTGAAGGTGGAAGGTCTGGTCGGCAAACCCGGCGTCAAGCTTGATGCCGCCGCCTTCCGCGAGGAGTGCCGCAAGTATGCCCGCACTCAGGTTGAAGGCCAGATGGCTGACTTCAAGCGCCTGGGCGTCATCGGCGACTGGGAGCACCCTTACCTTACCATGGACTATAAGACTGAGGCCGATACCATCCGCGCTCTGTCCAAGGTCATTCAGAACGGCCACTTTGTGCGCGGTAAGAAGCCGGTGTACTGGTGCCTTGACTGTCAGTCCGCTTTGGCTGAAGCTGAGGTGGAGTACTATGACGTCAAGTCCGATGCTATCGACGTGCGCTACTTAGCCGCAGATGATGCCGCTGTGCTCAAAGCCTTTAATACCGATAAGGGCGCAGGCCCGGTCGCAGCCGTGATTTGGACCACAACTCCGTGGACTCTGCCCGCTTCCATGGCTATCTGCGTCAATGCCGCCTTCAACTACGCCTTAGTGCAGGTTAAGGGCGCCAAGGAAATGCGCCTGATTGTGGCTGAAGATCTGGTCTCCAAGGTAATGGAGCGCGCCGGCTTTGACGACTTCGAGATCTTAGCAGTGACCTCCGGTCAGAACTTAGAGCTCTTAAAGTTCCATCATCCGTTCTTAGAGCGTGAAGTGCCGATGATCTTAGGTGCGCATGTCACTACTGAAGACGGTACCGGCTGCGTGCATACTGCTCCGGCTCACGGTCTTGACGACTACAACGTCGGCATGAAATACGGTCTGGAAGTTTACGGCCCAGTAGGTCCTGACGGCTGCTTTGTCAAGGACACTCCGTACTTTGCCGGCTTGAATGTCTTTAAGGCCAATCCTGAGGTCATCAAGCTCTTAAAGGAAAAGGATGCCTTAATCTGCGCACGTACCATCGAGCACAGCTATCCGCACTGCTGGCGGCATAAGACCCCGGTGATCTTCCGCGCCACCGAGCAGTGGTTCATTACCATGGACGGCAACGGACTGCGCCGCCGCGCTTTGGAAGAGATTAAGGGCGTGCGCTGGATCCCGGCATGGGGCCAGAACCGCATCGAGGCCATGGTGTCGCAGCGTACCGACTGGTGTATTTCCCGTCAGCGCACCTGGGGCATGCCGTGCGCCGTACTTATCAATAAGGAAACCGGCGAGCTCCATCCGCGTCTGCCTGAGATCATGGAAAAGGTCGCCAAGGCGGTCGAGGAGAAGGGCATTCAGGCCTGGTGGGATCTTTCGGTTGCAGATTTAGTCGGCCCGGAGGAGGCTGCGCTGTACTGCAAGGATCCGAACACCCTGGACGTGTGGTTTGACTCGGGCTCGACCCACTTCTCGGTGGTCGATCACCGTCCGGAGTTCAAGCACAAGGCCGATATGTACTTAGAGGGCTCCGATCAGCATCGCGGCTGGTTCATGTCTTCCTTAATGCTGTCGGTGGCCATGAAGGATGAAGCGCCGTACCGTGAAGTTTTAACCCACGGCTTTACCGTGGACGGTCAGGGCCGCAAGATGTCCAAGTCTTTAGGCAACGTCATCGCACCGCAGTCCGTGATGGATAAGCTGGGTGCCGATGTGCTGCGGCTGTGGGTGGCCTCTACTGACTACACCGGTGAAATTGCAGTTTCCGACGAGATCTTCAAACGCGCTTCTGACTCCTACCGCCGCGTGCGCAATACCATCCGCTTCCTGCTGGCCAACTTAAACGGTTTTGATCCGGCCAAAGATCAGCTGGCCTTTGAGGATTTAATTGAGCTTGACAAGTGGGCGGTATCGCAGGCGCTGCGCACTCAGCAGGAGATCATCAAGGACTACAACAATTATGATTTCCACTTAGTGGTCAAGACCTTAATGCGCTTCTGCTCTATTGAGATGGGTTCCTTCTACCTCGATATCATCAAGGACAGACAGTACACCGCTAAGGCTGACAGCAAGGCCCGCCGTTCCTGCCAGACCGCGCTGTACCTCATCGCTGAGAGCTTAGTGCGCTGGATCGCTCCCATCCTGTCCTTCACGGCTCAGGAAGCCTGGGAGGCGCTGCCCGGTGAGCGCGACGAGTTCGTCTTCACCCAGAAGTTCTATGAAGGTCTGCGCGAGCTGCCGGCTGACGCCAAGTTCAGCCACGAGTACTGGCAGCAGATCTTAACCTTCCGCGACGAGGCCAACCGCGCTATCGAACAGGCCCGCGCTGCCGGCGTGATCGGCGGCTCGCTGGAAGCTGAGCTGACGGTCTACACTGAGGATCAGCAGTGGCTTGACACCTTAAACGCCTTAGAAAACGAGCTGCGCTTCGTGCTCATTACCTCGCGCGCTGATGTGAAGGCAGTGACTGCGCCTGCTGACGCCTTTAAGGCCGAAGGTCTGCCGGTCGCCTTTATCGTAACTAAGAGCTCTGCTCCTAAGTGCGAGCGCTGCTGGCACTATGAGGCTGAAGTCGGCGCTGATCCGGAATATCCGGGACTGTGCCCGCGCTGCATTGAGAACATCAAGGGCACCGGCGAGACGAGGCGCTTTGCTTAATGCTGCCGCTTAAAGCCTCCGGCGCACGGTATTTATGGCTCAGCCTGATCGTGATCATCATCGATCAGGCGGCCAAATGGCTGTGCGTCCACTTTATCGAGCACGGCACCATGGGCATCTGCATCACTCCGTTCTTCAACCTGGTGCATGTTTACAACTACGGTGCCGCTTTCAGCTTTTTAGCGCAGATGGGCGGCTGGCAGCGCTGGCTGTTTGCCGCCGCCGCAGTGATCATCGGGCTGTGCTTTGTGCTGCTGCTGCTGCGCACTCCTAAAACTGCGCGCTGGTCCTGCGTAGCCTTTGCGCTCTTTATCGGGGGCGCGGCGGGCAATTTAATTGACCGGATCCACCTGGGCTATGTGATTGATTTTCTGCTCTTCTACATCAGGGGCGACGATTTCTTCTGGGCCTATCCGGCTTTTAATATTGCCGATATCGCTATCTGCAGCGGGGCTGCTCTCTTAGTGCTGATTGCGCTTTTCGGCAGGCACAGCAGCTCTTCCCCAAAAGCTGCCGCATCCAAGCCGGCATCCTCTTCTGAGCCGCCGCGCATCTAGGGCTTTTTACCGGCGCAGGACGTATGCTCCTGCGCCTTTGCTACAATAGCTGCCAGCTGATTTTCCAACTTTCCATTGTTCTTCAGGGAACGCTTTATGCCTTTTAAAGTCTATCTGGCCAATACCCGCGGCATGTGCGCCGGGGTTGAGCGGGCCATCAAAACGGTAAACTTAGCTTTAGACAAATACGGACCGGAGCGGGTCTATGTGCTCCATGAGGTGGTGCATAACCATCATGTGGTCTCCGATCTGCAGCGCAAAGGCGCGCATTTTGTCGAAAATCTCGATGAGGTGCCCGCAGGCTCGGTTTTAATCTTTTCAGCGCACGGCGTGGGTCTTGCCACGGTGCAGCAGGCGCAGGAGCGGGGCTTTACCATCATTGATGCCACCTGCCCCCTGGTCAAGCGCATTCACTATAAGCTTAATAAAGCCGGAGCGCAGGGTAAGGATGCGGTGGTGATCGGCCATCAGGGACATCAGGAGGTAGGGGGGACCATCGGTCAGTACACGGGCGATCTCTCCCATGTGCATGTGATCCTGACGCCTGAGGATGTAGAGCGCTTGGAGCTTAAATCCGCACAGGCGGTGTTTGCCACGCAGACCACGCTGTCGGTTGATGAAACGGCCAAAACTGTGGCGGCGCTGAAAGCGCGCTTTCCTTTTATCGAAGGGCCGCTGCGCGATGATACCTGCTTTGCCACCCAGCATCGCCAGTCCGCCATCAAAGAGCTTGCCGCCGTGTGCGATCTGATCTTAGTGGCGGGATCAGCTAATTCCTCAAACTCCAATCGTCTGCGCGAAGTGGCGGAAAAGGCGGGCTGCAGGGCTTATCTGGTGGAGGACAGCTCTAAGATTGATCCGGCATGGCTTAAAAACGTGCAGGCGGTTGGCGTGAGCGCAGGCGCATCGGTGCCTGAGTACGTGGTTGAAGATCTGATGGCCTATTTAAAGAGCCACGGCATGACCTCGCAGGAGGGCATCGGGGAGCAGGGTACGACTAAATCCTTTGCGCTGCCGGCAGGTTTGGAAAATTAAAGCAGGGTGCTGTTAAGACTCAAGACAAAATAGTCCCGCACTGCTCTGCAGGGCGGGACTGTCGAAGGGATATCAAAGCTGCGCTTTATTTAAAAGTGCACCTGCACCTTGCAGGTCTCAGGGCTGACGGCAGCTTCCATGGCCTTGACGCACTCCTCAGCCGGGTAAGA
>CALXNX010000056.1 GCA_944389865.1 uncultured Succinivibrionaceae bacterium | reverse complement strand
CCTATTTAACTGAAATTAGATTACAGGAGGACGGCAATTCCTCCCCCGCTTAAGAAGCGGGGGTATCCTTGCCGTAAATTGATGAAGATTTTAGGCGTTGATATCGGCGGCAGCGGCATTAAGGGCGCAGTAGTAGATACCGCGACGGGAGAGCTATTAACCGAGAGACTGCGGCTTAAGACCCCGCAGCCGGCCACTCCGGATGCCATTGCAGCGACCTTAAAGGAATTAGTTGAGCAGATAGGCTGGGACGGCCCGGTAGCCTGCGGTTTCCCCGCCCGCGTGATCCGCGGCGTGGTCTATACCGCAGCCAATATTGATAAGAGCTGGATCAATACTGAGATTGAAAAGCTGTTCTCCAGGACCTTAAAAACCGATGTCTTTGTAGCCAATGACGCGGACGTCGCCGGCATTGCCGAAATGCACTTCGGCAAGGGCAGAGATTATCAGGATCAGCAGGTGCTGTTCTTAACCATCGGCACCGGCATCGGCTCTGCTTTATTCTTAAACGGCCGGCTGTACGCCAACACTGAGTTCGGGCACCTCAAATTCCACGGCGACAGCGCAGAGCGCTACTGCTCGGACAGCGCCCGCGAGCGCTATGATCTCAAGTGGAAGGAGTTCGGCGCGCGCTTTAATGAGTACTTAACCTACGTGGAGTTCCTGCTGCAGCCTGACGTCATCATCTTAGGCGGCGGCGCTTCCAAGAAGTTTGACAAGTACGCAGAGTGCTTTACCGTCAAGACTAAGGTGATCCCGGCGGAGACCTTAAACTTAGCCGGCATCATCGGCGCGGCCATGTACGGCGAGATCCGCCTCAAGGAAGCTAAAAAGAAGAAGTAGCCAAGCCTCAGCCTGGCTGAAGCGTGTAATTCCAGCTGCGGTGGGTTTAAACTGCCGTCTGCGTTTATGCCTCCCGGCCTGCTAAAGCGGCCTCCGCACAATCCATCAGTTCTAACGCGGAAGCCGGCGCAGGAGCGGCGGCGTAAGCTGTAAGACTTTGCTGCAGCCGGCTCAGCTGCCTGCCGGTCACCCAGCCCAAGGGCGTCTCAACCTGACGCGATGGTTCGCGGCGCAGCAGATCCTGCGCGGCGGCATCCAGGGAAAACAGCTGCAGGACAAAATCCGGGGCGGCGCAGCGCTGCAGCTGCGGGGAGTGCAGATAGCCCTGTCCGCCGTTAAACAGCAGATCCATCAGCACGTCAGCCAGCAGATCTACCGGGGCACTGAGATCCCGGCTGGGAGTGTTTTCAGCGGCAATCATCATATGCATAATTCTCTCCTTGCCGCAAAGCGGCCTGCTTTCCTGACAGATTTTATGTTTTGTTTTAGATAAAGCAAAAACAGTGCCGCCGACTTTTTGACCCCTGCAGAAGCTACACCGGCTCGATGGCGTGCAGCTTCACCTCCAGCCTCTCGGTGCTGTAGTAGCGATCAACGCCCAGGGAGAACACTGCCCGCACGCGCATGCCCTCGGCCAGAGTCTTTTCAGCCGGAGTGGCGCGGAAGCGAATAGCGTTGATATGACTGTGCTCGCCGGCAAGACGCAGTCTTAAATTGCGCCCGCCCAAAACCCGCGCCTGCTCGATGATGAAAACCCCGTCAAATAAGGGCTCGGGATAGCCCTGGCCCCAGGGCCCCAGCTGCTCGATGGCGCGGGCAAAGTTTAAATTGAAGTAGCCCTCAGGCAGCGTGCCGTCGGTGACGATTTCGCTTTCCTGCCCCTCCTGCAGATATTCTGCGGCCGCCGCTTCAAAGAGCTCGCGAAATTCCTCCAGGCTCTCCCTGCGGATGGTAGCGCCGGCGGCCATGCTGTGACCGCCGCAGCGGGTGATAAGCCCGGGGTGCGCCGCATCGATTTCGGTGAGAACTTTGGCCAAAGGGAAGGTCGGGACCGAGCGGGCTGAGCCCGTGATCTCCTCCCCGTCGCCGGCAAAGACGAAGCAGGGGCGCGCATACTGATCCTTTAAGCGGCTGGCCATCAGGCCGGAGAGTCCGGAAAGCCACTCAGGGCGATAGACCACCACGCTGTGGGCACGGCTGCAGATCTGCGCATCCTCGCGCGCCTGAGTTAAAAAGACCTTTTCGTAATCACCGCGCCGGCGGTTGCAGAGATCAAGGCGCTGCGCCAGCTCCTGCGCTTTAATTTCGTCATCGCACAGAAGGCACTCCAGGGCGGGATTGTCCGAGAGCTTGAGACGGCCGGCCGCGTTCAGACGCGGACAGAGATCAAAGGCGATATTGTAAACATTGGCCGCTGAAAGCTTCACGCGGGCAATGTCGGCCAGGGCCTTGACGCCGGGCTGTACGCTCTGCTGCTGCATCCGGCGCAGACCCGCGCGCACTAAGCGGCGGTTATTGGCATCAAGCTGCACCACATCCCCCACCGTGCCGATGGCCACTAAATCCAAAAACTGTCCCATCACCGGGGCCGGACGGCTTTCATTAAACCAGCCGCGCTCCTGCAGTTTGGCGCGCACGGCGATCAGCACATAAAACAAAACCCCCACGCCGCTTAAGTGCTTGGACGGGAATTTGTCGCCCTCAAGCTTGGGATTTACAATGGCGTCGGCGATCGGCAGCTCCGGCCCGGGCTCATGATGATCGGTGATAACGAGCGTAAGGCCCAGCTCTTTGGCAGTCCTGGCCGCCTCATGACAGCCGATGCCGTTATCGACGGTGAGAATAAACTGCGCGCCGGCCTCCTTGGCGGCCTGCACCATCTTGGGACTCATGCCGTATCCGCCGTCATAGCGCGAAGGCACCTGACAGCTGACCTTTTCCGTGGGCAGGCCTAAGGCGAGGAGACAGCGCACCCCTAAGGAGGCCCCGGTCATGCCGTCCACGTCGTAATCGCCCATCACGCAGATCTTTTGGCCCTGCTCGACGGCATCGGCTGTTAAGCCGGCCGCTTCATCGATATGCAGCAGATCGCGGTAATGCAGCAGGCTGTTTAAGCTGAGCTCTAAATCCTGTGCGCTCTGCACACCGCGGGCGGCTAAGATTTGACGCAGCAGGGGATCGGGAATTAAGGGAATGAGCACGCTGTCATCCACGTGCGGGCGCTGGACTATATTCACAGAAAACTCTTTGGCAGACGAATCAATTTATGCATGAATGCGGTTTACTCTTACGCCGCACATTATAGCCCAAGGAAGGGCTGACTAGGCCTGCGGCTTAAAGGTGCAGGAGAGCACGCTGATATCGGCCTTGACCGGAGCCGGACCGCGAAACTCTTAGACCTTGGCCAGCAGATCGGCCGCCGCCTCATGCGCGCGGTAGTGCCGGCGGAGCAGATCAGCCAAACGCTCCTGTCCAAAACGCTCGCCGTCACTGTTTTCGACATCGAGCAGGCCCTGCGAGTAAAAGAGCAGTACGTCCCCGGCGTGCAGAGTCAGCTCATGGGCAGTAAAGTGCTTCTCGCCGTGAAAGCCCAGCGGCGTACGCTGCCCGGCTTCAGCCTGTTCTAAAGTGCCGTCAGCGCGCAGCACCCACGGCCGGCACAACCCGGCATTGATGTAGGTTAGTCTGCCGGTACTGAGATTGAGCTGCCCCATGAAGAGCGCCGCGCGATCATGCCGGCGGTAAGTGCGCAATGCCAGATGCAGCCGCCAGGCGGCCTCGGTCAAATCGCACTGCTGCAGGAACTGCCGCAGCAGCGCTAAGATCATGGTGACCGCTGCCGCTGCACGGATATCCTCGCCGGAGGCCGTGCCTAAAATGAGGATCGCCTGATCGTCATCGACCGGCTGCACATCGTAAAAATCGCCGCCCGCTTCCGGACAGGTGTGCGCGTAATAGCTGATCTGCATCCGCCCGCCCATGGTAAAGGCAGCCAGCTCCTGCTCGCTCATCAGCTGATCGCGCTTGACCGCCAGCGCCGCCTCGACAAAGCCTTCGCGGTGCTTTTGACGTGATACCCGATGGACTAAGCGGGAGGTCTGGCGGTAAAGCGCATGGATCATGCGCTTGATGGCATGGAACACTGCGCGGCTTTCGTCGTGCACCGGATAATCAAAATAACGCGCGTGATGCAGCAGCTTTTCAGGCGCATCCAGGGGGCCTGAAGCCGTGACCTTGGCGGCAGCTTCAGTCAGCATTTCCAGGCGCCGCCTGATGTCATGCGTAATCAGGAGCGCAATGGCGATGCCGCCCACGGCAAAGATGATGCAGAAAGAGATCAAAGCAAAGGCGCTGTAGATTAAATGGTTTTCCATTAAGGACACCGGCTTGGCCAGCACCAAATACCAGTCGAGGGATTTGATGTAATTGATCTGCACCGCAATGTCCTCAGGCTCCAGCACCAGCCCCTGCGTCTGACCGGTAGAATACGCCGCGTCAAAGAGCTCCTGCGGCAATTGAGACAAATTGATATGCGAGCGGTTAACGCCGGTACTTAAGAGCTGATGCTTATGATCAAGGAGAAACACGTCGCCGATTAAGGCCGGCGGAATATTTTCAATCAGCAGATTAAAGGACTCGAGCAGACCGTACTGCGCATTGCTGTTATAGGCCTCGCGTACCGCATCGATCTGCGCGACCGCGCACAGGATCATCCGGCTGTCGCTGACCGCCGGGCGGATCATGGTGAGGTACGTGTGTCCTAAGCTGTCTTCAATTAAGAAATAGTAGCCGTGCTGGGAGAGCACATCGGTGCGCACGTGCTGCAGAAAAGGCTGACCGCGCATGTCGGCCGCATGGAGCAGATCACGGGTGCGCTCATTCATGTTGAAGCTGCGCTCGGGGTCGCGGCGATTGTAGATAAAAGTATGAATGGTCCCGGTGCTGAGACTCTGCAGATGCCGGGAGAGCATCCGGCTGCCGCCGAAATTCTCTAAGGCAAAATTCATGCTGTCGGCAATGCGCGCCATCTCGCGGCGCAGCTGGGTTAAGGTCTGCAGCTGTTCATTGACGTAGCCGTAGTAATAGATATTGATGGAATTGGCGATGAGCATTGCATAGCTCGACTGCGTCTGCTGCTCCTGCTCTTTGAGCGCCTCGCTGTGCGATTGATAAGTCCATACGCCGTACACGGCAAAAGGCAGAATGCTGAGCGCTGCCGTAAACAGTAAAATCTTGGCGCGAAAAGACAAAGACTGCCGCATATTTAAGCCGTTTAAGACCTTTTTGAACTACAATGCAATTAAGCTTACTTGTTATTCTTATGCCCTGATTTTAAACTAAGACTTGGTTTACGGATCACTCCGCGGAGCAATTTCTAATGTTAAAAGGCGCTTTTTTCACGGCTGCACTTTGTACCCTGCTCACTGCTCTGACCTCTCCGGTACAGGCAGCCCCGGAGCCTGCGGGGGATCATGCCTTCACGAGCTGCCCGGCTGGGCGGCAGTGGCATGCCGCGATCTTAATGTCCGGCCCCTCCCCGATCTATGACGAGGCCTTTTTCTATTTAGTAAAGGCCTTAAGCGCTGAGGGCCTGAGTACACACAGCGCATCCGCAGTTCCCCCGAGCTTTATTCTAAATGAAGAGCATTATCAGGAGTTCAGTAAGGTAAGCGCCGCCGACTGTCTGCATTTTTTGGCAGACGGACTGTACAGCGGGCAGTGGAACAACAGGACCATGCAGGATCAGGGCGATGCGCTGCGGCTGCGCGCTGAAAAAGGCGGCATTGATTTCATCCTCGCCTTCGGCACCCCGGCCGGGCTGTACAGCGCCGAGCACAATCGCCCGATCCCGGTCTTAGTCTGCGCGGCCCGCTCGCCTGAAACTACCGGACTCAGCCCCACGGGCAACTATACCGTGCGCCCCAATCTGCACGTTACCAAGGAGCCGCTGCGCTTTATCACCGAGCTCAATATGTTCTACGACATCTTCCGCTTTAAGCGCCTGGGCGTGGTGCTCGATCACGATCCGCTGATGCAGCTGACGCAGGGGCTGGGCTACATCAAGGACACAGCGCAAAAGCGCGGCTTTGAGCTGGAGATCTGCTACGGGGACGTCTATAACCAAAGCCGCGAGCGCGCCATAGCTGAAAACTCCCGCTGTTTAAAGGATTTAGCGTCGCGCGCCGATGCGGTCTATTTAACCGCGCATCACGGCACCGATACGAACAATTATTTAAAGCAGATAAAGCCGCTTTTAGATGCCGGCATCCCTACCTTGGCTCCGGACAGTCAGTCTGTGGCCATGGGCGCGCTGATTTCCGCCGCCACGCCTTCCTTTGAGTCCTGGGGCCGTTTTGAGGCTGAGGTAATTGAGCAGCTGATGAGCGGTCAGCCTACCACCGGCATCGCGCAGTATCTCTACAATCCGCAGGTGATGTACCTCAATCTGCGCACCGCCCGCGCGATCGGCTGGCGTCCGCCCTTTGAAATTCTCTCAGCGGCCGACGTCATCTATCACAACTTTGACAGTCAGCATCAGCTCCGGACCTCAAGCTTTAAGCGCGAGCAGGTGGAATAAGCCGGTGCAGCCTGGGCGGCCCGTGCTACAATTCCAAGGCTGAATAAAGAATATTTATCCTCAGGCGCTTTTAAGCTATAAAAACAGCGGAAATATTGTGGATCCGACCGGCCGTCATGCTCCAGCTCCGGCAGCGCAGCTTCTGCTGCTGCCCATCGTGCTTTTAGCCCTTGCCGTCTATGCGCTCTCCCCTTCCTTTACCGGGGAGCTCAATCACTATGCCCGCGAATATCTGTCCTTTGCCTGCCGTCTGATTTTTCCCTGCATGGTGGTGCTGTGCGCCGCCGCCCTGCTGCCGGCCCGCGCCCGCACTGTACAGCTCTTTCTTATCACCGCTATTTATTCAGCCCTGCTGACAGCTTCAGCCGGCATCCGCCCCTCCTCCCTGCTCAACCCCAGCATCTGCGTGATCTCGGCTGCCGCCGCCATCATGGTGCTGCGTCCGCAGATGGATTTCACGGCCTTAGAGCATTTGGAAACTCCCGCGCCGCTCCATCGTCTGGGCCGCCTGCTCTTCGCCGTTCTGCTGCCGGCCGCCCTCTTTGCAGGTCTTATCACCATCATTCGGCAGATTGAGTTTTTCGTCTACTTCACGGTCAGCGAAAGCTTCGGGCGCACCCTTTTGGCCATGATCTTCTGCCCCATTTATTTATTCCTGGAGACCATGGGCTTTCAGAATGCGGTCACCAACGCCGCCTTAATGAGCTATCAGGCGGACATGGCCAGCTCCTTTATCAACGCGGTATTTGCGGCAAACTTTATTGCCCTGCCGGCCATGCTTTTTACCCGTTCGCTCTTTGCCAAAGAGCAGATGCGCCTGTTTTTAACTCTGCTGGGGCTTACCGCCATCCTGACCATGAGCGTCGGCCCCTGCGCCTCATTGATCCTGCTTATCGTCCTGGTGCTGCTGCCCGGCTCCTTTGTACTCCTGTGCACCTGCTCTTTATGCCTCTTTTTATGCTCCTATCTCTTAAACCTGCCGCCAGTCACCAATATCAACAATCTCTACCACCCCGATATTGATCTCACGGCGGTGCGCAGCTTCAGCCGCAGTCAGGCCCTGCAGTTTTTCTGCGCCTTAGGGGTACTGTTCCCCTGTGCGCTCACTGCGCTCTTTGCCTGGATCAAAAAAGAGCGCTTAACCGTGCTGCGCCAGCGGCGCAGCATCAATCAAAGCGGCGTAAATCTGCAGGATCAGCTCACCCCGGATCTGGCCGTCATCGCCCTGCTGCGCGCAGTCGGAGGTCTGTCCAATTTAATTGACGTAAGCTTAACCCCGTTGGAAGGGCTGCTGCGTCTGGAGCTTAACGATCCGCAGCGCTGCCGCCAGAGCATGCTGCTCTCTCTGAGTCTGAAAAAGCCCCATTACAGCAGGGAACATCATGCCTGCGTCATCGATTTGGGCGAACTCACCTATCCGGTACAGGCTAAATTAAAACTGCTGACGGCCGAAAATCCGGCCCGGCCGGCCACGCTGATTTCCACCCGCGGCTTTAAGATCACTCCCCTGCCCCATTTAAGGGCGCCGGGCCGCAGCAGGCAGACAGCCGCTCCCAATTAACAGCACAGAGGTATAACCCATGGATTGGATTGAAATTAAGATCCGCTGCAGTGCGCGGACAGCTGACGTGGCTGCACAAATGCTGGAGCAGCTGGGCGCTCTGGCCGTAACCTATCAGGATGCGGCGGACAGCCCCATCTTAGAGCCGCGTCCGGGCGAGCGCCGTTTGTGGCCCAGCACCGAGGTCACCGGCCTCTTTGCCAAAGACGTCGATCCTAACCCTATTGTCTCGCAGCTGCAGCTTATCTTAGGCGACAGCTTTCCGATTAAGGCCTTAACCCTGCCCGATCAGGACTGGGTGCGCGCCTGGATGGATGCCTTTAAGCCCATCTGCTGCGGCAGACGGCTGTGGATCTGCCCCTCCTGGCAGCAGGTACCGGATCCTGATGCCGTCACCGTAATGCTCGATCCCGGGCTGGCCTTCGGTACCGGGACTCATCCCACTACCTTTTTATGCCTGCAGTGGCTGGATGAGATGGATTTAACCGGCAAGACCGTGCTTGATTACGGCTGCGGCTCCGGCATTTTAGCCGCAGCAGCGTTAAAGCTGGGAGCCCAATCCGCCTGCGGCGTCGATATAGACCCTCAGGCGCTGACCGCCAGCCGCGCTAACGCAGAGCGCAATCAAGTCTCTGACCGCCTGGCGCTCTTTGACGGCAGCAAACCTCAGGATCTCAATTTCGCGCCCTGCGATGCCGGCGTCGCCAATATTCTGGCAGGCCCCTTGGCAGAACTCGAGCCTAAGATCGCCGCTCTGCTCAAACCCGGCGCTCCCTTAGCGCTCTCAGGCATTCTGGACAGTCAGGCTGAGGAAACTGCCGCCGCCTACGCTGAGGACTTTGAGCTTTTGGACATAAAGGTCAAAGAGGGCTGGGCCCGTCTGAGCCTGCGCAGAAAAGGCTGATACAGTGCGCTGCAGCCAAAATTCGCCAGTTATCAGTTAAAAAGCTATAATTAGACGGATTTGCTTTTTATCTTCAGCCTCAGGCAGCAGGGGGCTGGAGTCACTGCAGCTGCACAAAGGGAGCTTATATGCCTGCAAAGACCAAGATCAGACCCCGCGAGCGGGCGGCTGTAATTCAGTCTCTGCGCGCCGGCGTAACCCCGCGCATCGGCTTGGAGTACATTCAAGTCGGCCGCGCCAAGGAAGTTAAAGCCTTAATTGAGGATTTAAACCGCATCAGCGAGGGCGGCAGCGCCTTTAGGCTGATCATCGGCGATTTCGGCGCCGGCAAAAGCTTCTTCCTGCAGCTCATCCGCTATGCGGCCTTGGAAATGGGCCTCGTGGTCATCAACGCCGACTTAGCCCCGGACCGCCGGCTGTACGCGGCCGGCGGGCAGGCCCGCTCCCTCTATCAGGAGCTGACGCGCAATCTGTCCACCCGCGCGCATCCTGAGGGCAATGCCATGATCCCGCTGGTTGAAAAGTTCATTACCGAGCAGCGCCGCATTGCCGATGCCGAGGGCCGCAAAGTCGAGGACGTGATTAAGGACAGATTATCATCCCTGTCCGAACTCGTGGGGGGCTACGATTTTGCGCAGGTGATAGCCGCCTATTGGGAAGGCTACAACACCGGCAATGATGAGCTGAAAAATGCAGCGGTGCGCTATCTGCGCGGCGAATACGCCACCAAGACTGAAGCCCGCCGCGATCTGAATGTGCGCACCATTATCGATGACGCCTCAGTCTATGATCATTTAAAGCTTTTAGCCCGCTTTGTCTGTCAGGCCGGCTTCAAGGGTCTGCTGGTTAATTTAGATGAGATGGTCAATCTCTATAAACTGCCCTCGCAGCGAGCCCGCTCGTCCAATTATGAGCAGATCCTGCGCATCTTAAATGACTGCCTGCAGGGCAGCGCCGAGCATTTGGGCTTCTTATTGGGCGGCACGCCGGAGTTCTTAATGGATCCGCGCAAAGGCCTTTACAGCTACGAAGCGCTGCACTCGCGCCTGGCCGAAAACACCTTTGCGCAGATTGCCGGGGTGACAGATTACCACGGTCCGATCCTGACGCTGCAGAATTTAGCGCCCGAGGAGCTTTATGTGCTCCTGTGCAACATCCGCAATGTCTTTGCCAATTACGATGAAAGCAAATATCTGCTGCCCGATGAGGCCTTAACCGCCTTCCTGCAGCACTGCTCTAAACACGTGGGCGACGCCTACTTCCGCACACCGCGCAATACCATTAAAGCCTTTGTCGATCTGCTGTCGGTCCTGGAGCAAAACCCTGAGCTCAAATGGCAGAGCCTCATCGCACAGGTGAAGGTAGCGAACGAAACCGACCCCTCCTTAGTGAGCTTAGATCAGGACGGCGCAGGCGATAGCGGCAGTGAAAACGGCGGTAAAGTGTTTTCCGCAGGCGCTGATGCTGACGATGAGGACGACGATTTAACGGACTTTAAGCTTTAATGAGTAAAAGCCTTGAGGCGGCCGCTCAGGCTGCCTATGCCAAGCTCCCGCAGCCCCTGCAGCGCTTTATCTACAAGCGCGGCTGGACCGGGCTTAACGAGCTGCAGGCTGCAGCTTTTGAGCCGATTTTAGAGCATAAAAGCGATGTAGTGCTGTCGGCCGCCACGGCCAGCGGCAAAACTGAAGCGGCCTTTCTGCCTGCTTTAACCTGGGTGCATGCCCATCCGGCCCCCGGCTTTCGCATTATCTACGTCAGTCCCTTAAAAGCCCTGATTAACGATCAGTACCGCCGTTTAACAGATCTCACCGCAGGTCTCAATATCCCCGTAACCCCGTGGCACGGCGATGTTTCATCCAGCCGCAAAGAGCGGCAGCTGCAGAAGCCTGAAGGAGTGATCTTAATTACTCCGGAATCATTGGAGTCTCTGCTCTTTAATCACTATAATTTTCTGCATCAGGCCTGTAAAAGACTCGCGTACATCGTAATCGATGAGTTTCACGCCTTCATGGGATCACAGCGCGGCATTCAATTAGTCTCACAGCTGCACCGCCTCGATAATATTGCCGGCCGGCGCATTGTCCGCATTGCGCTGTCAGCCACCTTTTCCAACATTGCCAATGTGCAGCCCTATCTGCGCCCCAATGCCCCGCAGCAACCCTGCGTGATGGTAAAGCCGCAGACGCAGCGCGCCGATTCGCTGGCGCTGCAGCTGCGCGGCTACGACTTCGGGCCGCGGCGCTCAGATGACGGCCAGACGCTTTGGATGCTGCCCTACAAAAGCATTGCTCGAGATATTTTCCGCCTGCTGCGCGGCAGCAATAATTTAGTCTTTGCCAACTCGCGCGCAAAAACCGAGGCTGTGGCCGGGATGCTCACTGAAATGTGCAGCGCGCAGCATGTGCCGCAGGAGTTTTTCCCCCATCACGGCTCGCTGGCAAAAGATCTGCGCGAGAGCGTGGAGCACCGCCTCCAGGAAGGCCGCCTGCCGACCACCGCCATCTGCACCTCCACCTTAGAGCTGGGCATTGATATTGCCGATGTCGAAAGTATCGGCCAGATTGATGCCCCGATGACGGTAGCCTCGCTGCGTCAGCGTCTGGGCAGATCGGGCCGGCGCAGCGGCCGCGCAGTGCTGCGGCTCTTTATCCCCGAATACGACATCGATCCTGTTGATCTCTCCTCCCAATTGGCTGAAGAAACCTTTTTAGCCGCCGCCATGGTGGAGCTGCTGCTGCAGCGCTGGTACGAGCCGCCGCAGATGGAGGAATATTCCTTTTCCGTGCTGCTGCAGCAGACGCTGTCGGTCATCGCCTCAGTAGGCTCAGCATCTGCTGCCAATTTATGGCAGCTGCTGTGCGCCACCGGCCCCTTCTGGATGACGGACAAAAGGATCTTTGCAAAGTTTCTGCGCTCCTTAGCAGAGCGCGATCTCATCGTGCAGCTGGGCGACGGCACCTTAACCCTCGGGCGCGAAGGTGAGGAGCTGTGCTCGCGCTGGCATTTCTATTCGACCTTCCGCGCAGCCGATGACTACCGCATTGAGCATGATCACAAGGAAATCGGCCGCCTGCCCTTAAACCGTCCGCCTGACATCGGCACCCCCTTTGTCTTTGCCGGCAAAGCCTGGGAGGTAACCTTCACCTCCAGAGAGCGCCGCCTCATCGGCGTCAAGCCCTACGATAAGTCCGCCGAACCCTTAATTGCCGGCGAAGGCCTCGGCTTCATCCACGATGAGTCCTGCCGCAAAATGCGCGAGCTCTACCTTAAGGGTAAGTGCCCGCAGTATTTTAATAAAACTGCCCAGGAGCATTTTGAGCGCGGCATCGCTTACTTCAATCATTACAATTTAGCGCATCAGACGGTACTGGAAAGCCCGGCGGGACTGGCGCTCTTTCCCTTTGCCGGCAGCTGCACCATCTTTACGATTATCCAGCTGCTGCGCCGCGAGCTGGTGCACGCTAAAGCAGCCGGATGTCATATCGTGGTGGAATACTGCTCGCGCGAGAATTTAAAAGCCGCAATCAGCCGCTTATTGGCCGCGCCGCCCAGAGAGCCGCGGGAACTTGTGTCCAGGATCAGCCGCCTGGAGGAGAACAAATACGACGAGTATATCGATCGCTCGCTCCTGGAGCTCTCCTTTGCCCACAGCCATCTGCACATCCCCGCTGCACTGGACTTTTTAAAGCGCGTGTACAGCGAGCTTTAAGAACACTGCTGCACCTTGGATCTGGGCAGAATTCTCCCAAAACAGGGTGCATAGACACTGAAATCTGCCTGTTTTCTGCCTGAATCTCTTTTTTCCCGCTCAGACATTGACGCCGCGCCCCGCGCTTTTTACAGTGCACCTTAAGAAAGTTTAAGCAGGCAGCATAAAGTTAGAGGCCGGCAATAACCATTATCTGCAGCCGTCCTTGATTAAAGATCTGGTCGCAGAAGTTAACGGCGTTATTGTGGAGTGCAATACCGCTTACGGCGGCTCGCGCGCCTCCACCGCAGCTCACCGGCAGACCATTAAAGATCACGGCTTTGATCAAATTGCCGAAGTTGACATCATGGATGAGCACGGCTCCATGGAGATCCCGGTGCCCCATGCTGAGTATTTAAAATCGGACTTAGTGGGAGCAGGACGTGACCTACTCCCCACCTTGAAGAAGGTGGGGCTTCTTCGCGCTCAAGACTCCTGTTGGAGCCAGTATCAACGCG